>CAYNNA010000041.1:0-21887 GCA_964398375.1 uncultured Thiothrix sp. | reverse complement strand
AGGAGGAATGCCCGCAATCCGTTGACAAGCAAAGGATAAGCGGCGTTGCAATTCATCCAGTAAAAACGGGTGGTGCGGGTCAAACACGTCCAACGTTTCCCACTGCGACAACAGGGCGGAACTGAAACTTTGCTCTTGTTGTAAACGTTGAATAATGGCTTCTAAACCACCTTGCGCCCCATGCTCTTGCCACAAGCCATCCAACTTATCGGCTAATTTGACGTAGCGTTCGACTGCATGTTTGTACTGACGTGGAGGAGAAACCATCGCAGGATGGCGATAACGCTGGGAATCTTCCGCCTGTTCAATCAAAAAGCGAATTTGATCAGGCGTAAGTACAACCTCCTCACTTCCCAAAAATTCAGTGATGCCGTAACGCTTGACCGCCATTTCAACGTGTTCCACCGTCAATTCAGCATCACGTGACAGTTGCAACATCTTGTCGAGATCATGCAGGAATGCGATGGTCGTCAATACGGTTAAACGTTGACGCAACTCGCGTTCATCCATCTCCGGGTTTTCTAACAACCAATCCAAGGCTGCCAGCATTAATGCCCCGCGCACCACTGATAGCAGGTGATCCAGCAGCGTAATATTCTGATTTTTCAGATAACGCTCGCGTTTGCTTGCGTCATCATCCCAACCGCCTTTACCGCTAATGCTCATCAGATAGATGACACGTGGGTCGATAGATTTTTCAGCATGAATGGCTTTCTTTAACTCTTCACCCAAAGGTGCTCCAGCACGCTCCTTCAGCACACGCTTTTCTAAAACGTCCTGCATGAAACGGCTGTAAATCTCACCCGCCAGCGCATTAGCGCGTTGCATTGCAGTACTCATCGCCCCACCCCTTCTTCCAACAAGCCCAAACACCCAAACCCGCTACGAGTCTTTTCCCCAATTCCCGCGTACCATGCCAGTCGTAGATCCTCTTCACTGCCTTGCAGCAGTAACGGGGCTTGCATCCCAATCACAAAGCTCTTACGTCCATCCTGAAAGATTTTTAGATTGACCAGCACCGAATGCTTAGGGGTGGCTCGTAAATACAGCGAGTCAGGGTGCAGTTCCAAGTTCACTTCACGTCCAGCAAGAAACGATAGTTTACGGTTGATAGTGGCACTCAAGCCTAGCGTCGGTGCATCCAAGCGGTCATGCCAACGCTTGCCCTTGCCTTGATGCGCTTCATCGCTAAGCACCAAAGGTGAATAGCAAATACACCCTAATTGTGTTTGCTGCGGTAAGATCGGGTCAGGTTCTATCTGCACCCGCGCAGCCGCAAAATTGACAAACTCTGCATCCCAACGCCGTTTGGTGATATGTTCGGGTTTGAGGCGTGATAAAACTCGTGCGAGTGCTGGATCAGGGGTGGAAACAATCAAACTGTGAGCAAAACCCTGATGTCCACGATGCCAGCCTAGGGCAGCGAAATTCCACGGTTTGGCTTGATGCCCAATGATGTCACTGCTGTTTGCACCGGCTTCTACCCAAGCATTAACTAACGCATCATGGATTAAGTCTTGATGAGAATAGACCTGTACAGGTTCGCCCTTGGGAATTTGTAGTCGGATTCGTAACATTGCTTTGTCCTGCCGCTATGATTTTGTACAATCATTATCACACCATTTTTACGACCATAGCAAACTTGAATGAGTCATGAATCGCGACACATACAGACGTTTCGTCTACATTGAAACCTGCTTATACTGGGGAGCCGGTATTACCGCCAAAAAACTGGGGGAAACGTTTGAAATTGCCCGCCAGAATGCCCAAGCCAGCATCAGTGCTTACCGCGAATTACACCCCAGTAATATGCACTACAACCCTTCACTGAAACGTCACGAAGCCAGCACAACTTTCGAGCCGCATTACATCAGTGATAAACCCGAACTGTATTTGAATTATTTACGTGGCAACTACCTCACCAGCCGTTTATGGAAAGATGAAGACTGGAGCGAACTCTTGATTCACGATGTCGATACCTTATTTCGCCCACATCTGCACACCGATATTACCCGCACCGTGGTGAGTGCTATCCAGAAACAACAAGTCTTGCACTTGTATTATCACGCCAAACGGCAAACCCATTATTTAACCATTGCCCCTAACCAACTGGTCTATGCTAGTCGTCGTTACCATATCCGTGCTTACCATTACGAAGCCAATAAGTTCATTGACTTAGTATTGTCCCGCATTCTTGAAGCCAGTTTGTCTGAGGAAGATTGGGTGTCGTCGGCGGAAGATAATGAGTGGAATACCTATGTAGATTTGCACTTTAAACCCAACCCCGACTTACCGGAGCAACTACGCAACACCTTGCTGGTCGACTTCCGCTTAGAACAAAATATTTACACTATTACTGCCCGCAAAGCCTTACAAGCTTACGTTCTACGCGAAATGGAACGATTGGATTGGCAATATAAAATTCCTCTGTGGTTACGTTACGAAGGTGTATGATTCACTTCAACGTTCCTGTCTTTCTTCAGACACTTAGCGAGGGAATATCACGATGCCAACCACAACCAACACCAGTCGACGCAAGTTTCTATGCGATACATTAACACTTGCTGCCAGTATCCCCGCTTTTTACTTCCCACTGACGGCCAGTGCGGATAGCCGCGCTCCGGTTTCAAACGCTAACGTGCGTTTTTTATTACGCAATGACGCCGATTACGCCAAGCACCGCCAGATATTCAACAAGCGCATTACTGCCATGCCCAAGATCATTGCGGTGTGTGCCAATGAAACAGGTGTACAAGCCGCGATTGTTTACGCCCAACAAGCCAAACTGCCGGTTGCGGTTAAAAGTGGCGGACACAGTTTTGAAGGTTTTTCCACCAATGATGGCGGCTTAATGCTGGATTTGTCGGGTATGAATAAACCGAAATACGACAAAGCGACTAAGCTTCTGACCATTCAACCGGGCGCAAAACTTGGCGGGGTGTATGAATATTTGCACCAATACGGGCGCATGATTCCTGCTGGTTCTTGTGCGGGCGTTGGCGTCGCAGGGCTAACATTGGGCGGCGGTTATGGCTTTTTTGCGCGGCAATTCGGGTTAACGTGTGACAGCTTGCAACGGGTACGCATGGTGGATGGCAAAGGCAAACTGCACGATTCCAGCACTAACCCCGAACTGTTATGGGCGTGCAAAGGCGGCGGCAATGGCAATTTCGGTATTATTACCGAATTGGTGTTTAAGACTCACACTGCCCCAACCCATTTCAGCAGCCACCGTTACAAATACCGCAATCTGACACCCGCGAGCGCTACCCAATTAGCGGAACGCTGGTTTGAATGGATGAAAACCTTACCCAACACCGCTTACTCCTCATGGGTATTGAATGGCAAGCATGTGACAGTGATTGTCACCGATACCAGCAGCACCCCATCAGCCGCCCTGAAAATCATTCTCGCCAAACTCAAAGCGGGCGCAACCGAAGTCATGACACCCCGTAAGGATGCGTTTCTACGCGGCATCCAACGCTACAAAGGTGGTGTTGAGTCAATGTATTTTAAGAATGTTTCCGCTGGATATTACAACGGGTTCAGTGACATAAAAGCGTTGTTACCCACCATTTGCCAGCAAATCGGTGCAGCCAAACTCACCACTATCTTGCAAATCAACACCTTGGGCGGCGCGATTAACAACCCCGCGCTGGAAACGACGGCAGCTTACCCCCACCGCGCCTTTGGCTATCTCGGTGAATTGCAAACCTATTACGACAAAGCCACCCAAACCAAATTAGCGGAGCAAATTGTACGTGATATTCAAGGAAAGCTAACGGCAAGCGGTATCAAAGCACATTACCGCAATTACCCGGATGCCGAATTGCCGAATTGGGAAACCGCGTACTACGGCAAGTCCTACCCGCGCTTACAGGCATTGAAACGCCAATTCGACCCCGATAACCTGATCCGCCACCCGCAAAGCGTCAAACTTTGAGGATGTCTGCCAACTGCCAGATACACGCATCGGCATTGCGTTGCTGAATTTCAAGCCGCAAGCCGTTTTCTTGTGCTGTTAACAAGCCCTCCAGCAAACGGATGTGGCGTACCCGTAATTTGAGCAAGTCCACACTTTGCGCCATCGGTGATAACAGCTCTTCGGCTTCACTAATATTGTCATACACATGCCGTCGGACTTGTTCGGCGTAAGCGATAATGCTGCCACAATCGTCGTATTGCGCGGCAACTTTGCTGGTGTGCAAGCCGTGACTATCCGCATCGTCTTCCACACGCGGGTCACGTTTGCTGGCGGCGGAAAGCTCGCGAATTTGCTGGCGAACTTGCGCAAGTTCATGGCGGTTATCCCGAATGATTTGCTTATTGGTTTCGAGTTGCGCCAGCATTTGCTGGTAAACATTCAGGGCAGACGCTAACACCACATCGTTCGTGGGAGCTGGGGGAGTCGGCGGCGGTTCAGATACCACTTCAAGTTGTGGTGCTGATTCAGTTGCTTCTGCTTCTGCTTCTGCTTCTGCTTCTGCTTCTGGTGCAACATATTCGTCATCAGGTACGGTATAGGTTTCGTTATTATCCGACATTAGGCAGATCCTCTGTGATTAATCACTGCATAATCCTGAATTCGGGATTTATTGTCTGTAGCGGGGTTTATAGACCACCGTGATCTTCAGATAATCGGCAAGTTGACCAAGAATCGATAAAAAAATCCCCGCCAAGGTGCGTATCCATTGGCGGGGAAAGTGCTTGGAGTGTGCCAAGTGAAAGAAAAGTATCTACGGTTTATTGACCGCCACAAAGCGGGTTTGTTCACCCTGCATAATCAACATCGCAATGGGTTTACCGGCAGGTGCGGCTTGTACCGCCGTTTTAAGGTCAGCCGCTGATGTCACCGGCTGATTGTTGACGGAAACAATCACATCCCCCACGGTCAACCCTGCTTGTTCGGCAGGACCATCAGCCATGACTTGTTCAACCACCACGCCATGACTTAACTCGCGGGATTTCAGCTCTTCACTGCTTAATGTGGATACCATCAAGCCCAGCATCCCGCTTTCACCTTGCGTTTTAGCGACTGGTGACGTTTCTTCCTTGTCGTCACCGAGTTTAGCAATGGTGACATTTAAGGTTTTTTCTGCCCCTGCCCGCAAGAGTTTGAGCGGCACTTGCGTACCCACTGGGGTATTGCCTACCAATAAAGGTAAATCAGAGGAAGACTTCACCTTGCCCTCACCAAAACCGACGATAACATCACCGGCTTGCACGCCCGCTTTATCCGCAGGGCTACCGGCTTGGACACTGGAAACCAATGCGCCATCCGGCTGATTCAGGTTGAAAGAGCTGGCTAAATCTTGACTCATGTCCTGAATCGCCACGCCTAACCAACCCCGGTCAACTTTACCTTTGCTCTTGAGTTGTTCGATGACGGTTTTTGCCACGTTTACCGGAATCGCAAATGAGATGCCCATATAGCCACCGCTACGGCTGTAAATTTGCGAATTGACCCCGATTACCCGTCCACTAAGATCGAACAAAGGACCGCCAGAGTTACCGGGGTTAACTGCCACATCGGTCTGGATAAACGGCACATACGTGCCATCCGGTAGACTCCGTGACAATGCACTGACAATGCCTTGGGTCGCGGTAAGGTCTAAACCAAACGGCGCACCAATTGCTACCACCCACTGCCCTACTTCCAAGCCATTGGAATCACCGAGTTGCACCGTTGGCAAGTTTTCCGCTTTGACTTTCAGCACGGCAATATCACTGAGGGTGTCGATACCAATAACCTCAGCAGGCAATTCACGGCGGTCATTCAAGCCCACTAAAATGGATTTGGCATCTTCCACCACGTGTGCATTGGTAACAACGTAGCCATCCGCTGAAATAATAAATCCCGAACCGGAAGCTCTGGCTCGGCGTGATTCTGGTTCTTCACCACCGGGTAAGCCCCGGAAAAAACGTTCCAGCTCTGGTGGCAAGCCATCTGGCAAACCACCCATGCGTTTAGACGCTGCCGACGCCTCCACGCTGATATTGACCACTGCCGGGCTATTTTGTTTGATCAGTGTGGTCAATTCCGGTAACGCACCTGCGCTAGGGGCTGGTACTGGTGCGGTAACGGGTGCGGTAACTAATGGCGCTGCTGCCGGGGCTTGCTGCAAGGGAAAGGTGCTGGTGGTTTCTGCCAACACTGGCACGATCCCAGCCAATACCAATGCTGAACTCATCAGCAAACCTGCGCCTACTACCCGCTGTTTACGTGTGAACATGAATCGCTTACTCCTGTGCAATATGCTGTGTTATAGCCAATATAGTGACAGAAATAACATTACCAAGGGTTTGCGGTAAGGTTACGGAATTGTCATGTTCAGATATCAGGAAGTGTTTTATGCTTGCCGCATGAATATCCTAATCGTTGAAGATGACCGCCAAACCGCCAGTTTCATCCAGAAAGGCTTGATGGAAAGTGGCTACATTGTTGATCACGCTGCTGATGGCGAGGATGGTTTGCACCTTGCCCTGCAAGGTAACTACGACGTACTGATTGTCGACCGAATGTTGCCAAAACGCGATGGTCTTTCCTTAATCCAGACCCTACGTGCGCAAGGGATGCAGACGCCCGTGCTTATCTTGAGTGCCTTAGGCGATGTCGATCACCGTGTCGAAGGCTTACGTGCCGGTGGCGATGACTATCTGGTTAAACCTTACGCTTTCAGCGAGTTACTGGCACGCTTGCAAGCCTTATTGCGTCGCACCCAGCCCGCGCAAGAATACACCACCCTCAAGGTTAGGGATTTGGAAATGGACTTGCTCAAACGCCGCGTTACCCGTGGCGGCACAGTGATTCCCCTGCAACCGCGTGAATTCAATCTGCTCGAATACCTGATGCGCCACGCGGGGCAAGTCGTCACCCGCACCATGTTGCTGGAAAAAGTCTGGGACTACCATTTCGACCCACAAACCAATGTGATTGATGTCCATATCAGCCGGTTGCGGAGCAAAGTAGACAAGGATTTCGACACACCATTGCTACACACCATCCGGGGTGCGGGGTATTTGCTGCATGACCCGCAAACTGCTTAACACTTCGGTTTTCCGGCTCTCGCTGGTGTACGCCTTACTGTTTAGCGCTGTGGCAGCGGGTGCACTCGGTTACATTTATTGGATGGCAAAGGGGCAAATGGAACAGCAAACCGATGCCCGCTTACAACTCGAAACCGATGCTCTGCTCAACCTGTACCGCCGCCTTGCCGTCGAAGGTTTGAGCGGGGCAATCACCATGCGTAACAGTGAAAATGGCTCACGCTACCTGATTTCCCGCCTGATTCACCGCAGCGAGCAGGATTTGACTCGCGACCTCGAATTTGAACATTTTACCCAAAGCTCCAAACAGATTGTCGCCAGCTTGCCGTTTAGTTTGATTAGTGGCGAAAAACGCCATTCCGAGCCTGCCCGGATGATGTTGACGCTGTTACCGGGGGGCTATCAATTATTGGTAGTCACTGACCTAAAAGAACAGCAGACCCTGCAAGCCCGTTTATTGCAAACCGTCTTAGCCGCTATCGGCATTATTGTGGCATTAGCGTTAGCAGGCGGGATATTCATGAGCCACAATGTGCAACGCCGTCTCAATGCTGTGGGACACACTGCCAATGAGATTATGAGCGGCGACCTCACGCGGCGGATGCCAGTGACCCGACGCAATGACGAATTCGACAGCCTCAGCCGTGTCCTCAACACCATGTTGGCGCGGATCGAACACCTGATGCAAAGTATGCGGGATGTCACCGACAATCTCGCGCATGATTTACGTAACCCGCTCAACCGCTTGCGGAATCGGCTGGAAACCAGCCAATTTCAGCCTTCCGCGCAGACCGATTACCCGCAACTGATCCAAGACACCATCGTCGAAGTTGACGAACTCATTAAAACCTTCAACGCGCTGCTGAGCATTGCACAAATCGAATCCAGTGCTCAACGTCAGGATTGGGCGGAAGTTGATTTAACCTTGCTGATCGAAGAACTTGCCGACCTCTACACGGCGGTTGCCGAAGAGCAAAACCTCACCCTGAGTTATCACGCTGCGCCAGGCTTGCAGATACACGGCAATCGCCAATTGTTAGCGCAAGCCATTACCAATTTGTTGGACAATGCGGTGAAATACACCCCTGCTGGTGGCGAAATCCATCTGGCAGCGACACAACAAGCCGGTAATATCACCATTACGGTAGCGGATAACGGCCCGGGTATTCCTAAAGCACAACGCGAACAAGTCTTCAAACGCTTTACCCGTCTGGATAATGCCCGCAGCACACCCGGCAACGGGTTAGGTTTGAGTCTGGTGAAAGCCGTGGCAGAATTGCATGGGGCAACCGTGCAACTGGATGACAATCACCCCGGCTTGCAAGCTAGTATCCTGATTTCTCGTTGATTTTATCGACAGCTTTCTGACCAATGTCTTTGGCAGTATCGGCGGTGGCGCGATTGATGGCTTGCACCAAATCACCGGCAGGAATCGCCATACCATTAATCATCATTTGCGTTGGTGTGTTGGCGTATTCACCCATTGCATTGCGGTAATCCATATCCGGGCTACTTAACCCGTAAATGCACACCGCCTGCGACACTTCATTACCCTGCCCTTCCAAAGCAAATTCCAAGGTAACTTGTAACTGTACGCCTTTTTGTTCGGTTTGCTGCTCACTGTGCCAGACCACACCTTTATCACCGGCTAAGGCAACGGTAACGGCTTTACAAGTTTTCAGGGGTGAATCCAGATTATGCCCACCAGTACAAGCACTTAAGATCCCTGTGATGGCGACGATCATCCATTTGCGCATTTATTAACTCCTTTACTGCACTACATCATGCCGGGAACCCGACAATGCGTTATCATCATTCTTTTAAGCCCTAATGAGAACAGAAAACATGTACGAAGAAAAGCATAAGCATCTCAAAGAACTAGAAAAAGTGCTGGTATCCCGTATCGAGAACGTCAGTCATGATCTGAATAGCGAACACAGTGCCGATTCTGCTGAACAAGTCACCGAACGTGAAAATGAGGACGTCTTACGTCATTTAAAAGAAGAGTCGCAGCTTGAACTAAAACAAGTACGCAGCGCCCTAAAACGCATTGAAAGCGGCGAATACGGTAGCTGTACCCAATGCGGGGAAACCATTAGCTCTGCAAGATTGGATGCCTTACCTTATGCCACACTGTGTATTCGTTGCGCCAGTTAACCAAGAGGGAATGTCATGAAGTTGAGAATGGGCTTTATCATCAGCCTGATGGTAACACTCTACGCCTGTAGCAGCGCTCCAGCGCCAATAAACGCTACACCGCAAGCGGCGCGTGCTGCCAACCCTGCGTCACTCAATTGCCTCCAGAATCACGGCAGGCTCGAAACACACCGAACGCCGCAAGGCGAAAGAACCGACTGTGTATTGCCCAGCGGCAAGCGTTGCGATGAATGGGAAATGTTCCGGGGCAACTGCCCAGTCCGCACCGTTAACGCCGATGGTATTTATCGTCTTTTTGGTCTCTAAGCCAGACCGATGTCTTGTAGCAATTGCGCAATCAGGGTTTCCCGATCCGTTGCTAATGCTGCTAACTCACTGGCATCGTATGTCGACAACCGTTCCTGCATATTTCTCAGAGCGGTTGTCACTTGCTCAGATCCCAACCTAGCAACATCCTGATGAGTAATCACATTACGGTTCACTAATGCAGACACCGCATCGTAAGCAATCTCACTTTTTTCCGCCAACAAGGCTTGATCGGTAGCCCCTGCCCCAGTCATTAATGCACCGATGATGGTTAACAAAGTAACCTTACCTTGGCTTAGTTCAGCAGTCCAATAAGCTCTACCTTCTGCATCAGCAACACGCCCAAATACATTGTCATACAAATGATCGGTTAAGCGCCCGAATAAATCCCGCTGAAGCGCCGGGTCAAGAGTACGGAGATGTGTTTCAATGGCTTGCCCGGTATTCAAATCCCGCAGTGCAGGTTGATCCCCCAACACCGTTTTCAACATGCCAACGTATTCAGGGGATGCATTGATCACTGGATTCAGTACCACAAAAGGGTCAGCCGTTTGCTGAAATACCATGTTCAGTGTCCAAAATGCCAAACCTTCCGGGTCGCCCAAGCGTTCAAACGCACTCATGTACAAGGATTGCAAAGCTTCTACGTGATCGGGGAAAACTTCCAGAATAGCGGCAACAAACCCATCCTTATCTTGTTCTGGCATGTATTGCCAGCCGCTATCCAATAACCACCCGCAGCTAGCAGGGTCAACCCCAAAGGCGTTTACCACACTCAAATACGGGTCAGCGACCGGATTGCGCTCTGCTCTCACAGGTTCCTCCCAACTGCTTAACTCAGAGGCGTAAGCTTCTGACATTGGGTCAATAGAGTATTCAGATGGAACCGGAAAGAATAGATCATCCATCGCATTAGCCCTTCGCAAACGTTGAATTATTAAACAAAACGTAGTCTAACAAAATAAATATTATAATAGAACTATTTTTTATGATAGAACAGTATAAACTATCAACTTTTATTCACATAAAATATTATGATTGATAAATTAAATTTATAAATATCATTGATAGGGAGTTTTGCGGCATACTCGCTATTCTAAGACATCGCAATCCGATAAAAACCTGATAAGAACTCAACACAAGGCTATTTATGAAAACAGGAACTCACTGGGCTAATAGCATACGTTTAAGCAGTCTGCTGACTGTTATGTCGCTGCTACTGACGGCATGTGGCGGCGGTACGGACAATGGCACGACGGGCAACAACACTAATGGTGGCGGTATTGCCACCAGCAGCGGGCGTTTAGTGTTGCTCGACCCGACCCGCAATAATGCCGAAACGCCGATCAGTGGGTTGCAATACCTCCGCACTGGCAATGTGAGTGGCGCAGATGGCGGTTTTAGTGCGCCCTCCAATAACCTAGTGCTTCACTTAGGCAGTAACACCCAACTGCCGGTACTCGGCAAAGCCAACCTGACGCAACACGATATAGCCGCAGCACTGTGCAGTAGCAATGCCGATGTTAATGCCTGCACCTACCAGGCACGTAAAAACTTGGAACGTTTTTTCCTGAGTCTGGACAGTGACCGTAACCCCGCCAATGGCATCCAACTAAGCGTAAACGCCAGCAGCCTGAATTTGGCATGGGCGATTTCCCCCGACCAATTTGAAACAGCGTTAGCCCAACAACTCAGTGTCTACGGGCAAACCCCGGCTGCCCTGTTCCAACCATCGCTGGGCATTAACAGCGAAGCCCCGCAAGCTGAACAAAACAGCATCTCGTCACCCGTACCCTTTGCGGATATTTTCCGGGTTGCCCGCCCTATGCGTGAATATTCCTGTAAAGATGCCGCTTATGATGAAAACGGCTGGGTAACGACGCAGCCAAGTACTGCTTGCATTATCCGCACCTTCCTGTTGGATAGCGCCTTGCAGGGGCAAGTCCCGAATGGACGTTACAGCGTGTTGTATGAGGGCAATGGTAAGCTGGAATATTCAGGTTATGCCAAAATAGTCAGCAGCGCTCCGGGGCGTGATGAAATCGACATTACCCTGCCCGCCAAACTGGACAGTGTTGCGACTAATAACCGCATTGGTTTGCGAATTGTCAGCGGCACGGTCAAGAATATCCGTATGGTGATGCCCGGCGGTATCTGCGAAGGCAAACCCTTCACACGAGTAGACGGTGCTGCCAACTGCCCTACGGGTCAATACCGCAGCTTTGAAGACACCTTACGTGCTGACCGCAATGCGATTGTCTTCAACCCGGACTATTTGAATTTCCTCAAAGATTTCCGCCTGGTACGCATGATGAACCTGATGGAAGCCAGCCCCAGCTACCTCACCTGTGCGCAAACCGAACCCGGCAAACCCAATAGCTTCATCCGCGATGCCAATGGCAATCTGATCTTTGACCAGACCTGCATGACCCAAGAATTCCGTTGGGATCAACGCAGCAAACTCACGGATGCCGTGTGGGGCGCATCCGGCAATATCGCACGGCTGGAACGTTACGGGCGCGGTGTTCCAATCGAAGTGCAAGTCGAACTCGCCAACCAATTAAACGCGCACCCGTGGTTCAACATTCCACACAACGCTTCTGAAACGTACATCAGGGAATTTGCCCGCTACGTCGAAGCGCACCTCAAAACGGGGTTAAAAGCGCACGTCGAATACAGCAATGAAACTTGGAATGGCATTTTCTGGGCACACCATTACATGCTCAAAAAAGGTGAAGAACTGGGTAGCCCTACCGATGCATGGCGCGGAGTTAATTTCTATGCCAAGCAAGCCAGCAAAGTTTTCCAGATTTGGGAGGATGAATTCGGTGGCACACAACGCTTGATTCGCCTATTGGGAACATACCAGAATGATGCTAACCGCACCGAAAGAATGCTTGCTTACAGTGACACGCGGCAATACGTGGATGCGATTGCCACAGGCGGCTATTTCTATGCCTGCTGGCGGAATGACGATGCTAAATTGCCAGCCTGCAATGACAGTAACAAAATCCCCAAACCTCTGGTGAATGCCACCTCTGTGGATGATATTTTTGCAGCGATTGATAACCCCAACGACCCGTTTGGGCTGGAAGGTCTCAAAAATCAATTCACCAAACAAGCGGCAGTCGCAAAAAAATATGGCAAAGCCTTATACGCTTACGAAGGCGGGCAACACTTAACCATTGGCGGCGAAATTGCTGCTGACCGCAGACAAAACATGATGGATTTACTCCATGCCGCCAACCGTGACCCGCGCATGGGCGAACGTTACCAACGCCTGTTGGAAATGTGGAAAGCGGCAGGTGGACAAACGTTTGTGCTGTTTAGCGTGCCACACACCTTCAGTCAGTACGGCAGTTTCGGCATTAAAGAAAGCCTGAATCAACCGCGTAGCAGTGCGCCCAAATACGATGCCGCGATGAAGTTTCAGGAGAGTCAGGGGAAATGTTGGTGGAGTGGGTGTTAAGGTGTTTTTCTTGCCAAGAACTTTAGGATAAAGAATAATCACCCAGAAGCTAGGTAACGGGGCTGTTACCTAGCCTATTCAAACAAGGGGCGATAAATGGGTGATTCATATCCGACAGCACATAATGCGCGAATCATTGCGCACCAACGTGAAAAAGATGGTGAAATACAAACGTTAAAGCAACACTTACAAGGTGTTGCCCAACTGTCTAAACAATCTGCTGAAAAACTTGGGCTGAAAGAAGCGGGTGAACTCATCGGCCTACTGCACGACCTCGGCAAATACAGCAAAGAGTTTCAGGACTACATCAATTCGGCACTCGGCAATATTGACCCAGATGCCGACGATTACGTGGATGCCAAGGGCAAAAAAGGCAAAGTTGACCACTCTACGGCTGGCGCACAAGCCATTTGGGATGTTCTATCACAGCAAGGGCAACTGCAATCCATCACGGCACAAATTCTTGCGCTTTGTATTGCCTCCCATCATTCGGGTTTGATTGATTGCCTTGAGTCGAATAGCAATACACCTGCTTGGGACAAATTTTCCCATCGGATGCGTAAATCAGAAGATCGTGCCCATCTCGAAGAAGCCCTATCAACAATGGACGAAGCCATTCGGCAACGTTTCCAGCAATTGATGGCATCACCAACGTTACATGAGTCCGTCATCCATAAGCTGACAGACATTGGCAAGCAAAACAAAGGCAGTGCGCTGACTGCCAGTTTTAAGCAAGGTTTGTTGGTTAGGTTGTTATTCAGTTGTCTGATTGATGCTGATCGAGTAGATACCGCTGATTTTGAAAATCCAGTCGCTGCTCAGAAACGTTTGAATGGACGTTATGCCAGTTTCGATAAGTTGATTACCCGACTGGAAACAAAACTCGCCAGCTTCAAGGCGGATACGGCTGTCAACAAAATCCGTCAACAAATTTCAGAGCATTGCTTGCAACGTGCTGGCAGCAAACCCGGTATTTTTACGCTATCCGTTCCCACGGGAGGCGGCAAGACGTTGGCAAGTCTGCGTTTTGCCTTGAATCATGCCAAAGAACATGGGTTAGAACGGATTATTTACATCATTCCTTTCACTTCTATTATTGACCAAAACGCGGAAGAAACCCGCAAGATTCTCGAACTCCTCGGCAGTGGTGATGAAGGCAATATTGTGCTGGAACACCATTCCAATCTGACACCTGAAGAACAGACGTGGAAAACCAAGATTCTCTCAGAAAACTGGGATGCACCCGTGGTTTATACGACGATGGTGCAATTCCTTGAAACGCTGTTTGGTTCGGGTACTCGCGGCGCACGGCGAATGCACCAGCTCTCCAAATCCGTGTTGATCTTTGATGAGATTCAGACTTTACCCATCAATTGTGTGCACCTGTTCAATAACGCCATCCACTTTTTGGTGGATCATTGTGGCAGTTCGGTGGTGTTGTGTACCGCAACCCAGCCTTTATTGAATGAAGTTGATCCCAAAAAAGGTCGGATTGAACTCGCTCCTAACAGTGAAATGATGCCCGAAGTCAAAGAGCTGTTTGCGGATTTGCGGCGCGTTGAAGTCATTGACCAGCAAAAACCCGGTGGTTGGAGCTTCGATGAGGTGGCTGATCTCGCTATTAAAGAAATCACGCAATGCGGTAGTTGCCTTGTCATCGTCAATACCAAAAAAGCGGCGCAAAAAATCTTTGAGCTTTGTAAATCACAAATGGATAACAACATTTTCCATTTGAGCACCAGCATGTGTCCGGCGCACCGTAAGGCGATATTAAGCCAAGTCAGGCAGTTGCTTGACGCGGACGAGGAGGTGCTTTGTATCAGTACCCAATTGATAGAAGCTGGGGTGGATGTCGATTTCGGTGCGGTTATTCGCTTTACGGCTGGACTGGATTCGATTGCGCAAGCCGCTGGACGGTGTAATCGAAATGGTAAAAGGCGTAGTCCTGATGGTTCGCTGAAGAAAGGGCGTGTCAGTATTGTGAATCCAGCCGAAGAAAACCTCGATATGCTGCCTAGCATCAAAGAAGGTAAGCAGATTACGGAACGTTTGTTGCGTGAGTTTGCGGAAAATCCCGAACGGTTTGATAACGGCGATTTGATTGGGCCAACGGCGATGCAGTGGTATTTTCGTTACTACTTCTTTGAGCGGCAGGATGAAATGACTTATCCGGTCAAGTCTATCGGTTGGGATGACAATTTACTGGGATTGCTGTCGAGCAATGAGAAACTGGTTCAGGATTTCGCACGGGTTAACAAAACCAAGTCAGCGATTTACTTCAAACAATCCTTCATGACAGCAGCCAAAGCGTTTAAAGCCATTGATGCGCCGACACGTGGGATTATTGTGCCGTATGACAAGCGTGGTAACGAAATCATTATCGCCTTGTGTGCTGATTACGAACCGGATAAGCAATTCGGTCTGTTACGGGAAGCGCAGCAATACACCGTGAATGTATTCCCTAACTTGCTGACGGCATTAGATGAGGCGAAAGCCATTCATGCTGTTCAGGACGGTATCGACATTTTGTACCTGATGAAACCAGAGTATTACAGCGAACACTTTGGACTCGCGGACATCCCAACCCAAAAGGGGACAAACTTTTATGACTTTTAGATCAAGAACCTACGAATTCAAAGTGTGGGGTCGATACGCCCTATTCACTGATCCTGTCACCAAAATTGGCGGGGAAAAATGTTCGTACCATATCCCGACCTACGAAGCCCTGAAAGGTGTGGCAAAGTCGATTTATTGGAAGCCGACCATCGTGTGGGTGATTGATGAGGTTCGTATCATGAAACCCATTCGCACCCAAACCAAAGGTACGAAGCCATTGGTTTTTAGTGGCGGGAATACCCTAGCTATCTATACCTTTCTAGCCGATGCGGAATATCAAGTTCGGGCACATTTTGAGTGGAATCTCCAACGTCCAGAACTGGAACATGACCGCAATGCCGCCAAACATTTGGCGATGGCGGAACGCGCATTGAAGCGGGGTGGGCGACAGGATATTTTTCTCGGCACTCGTGACTGTCAGGGTTACGTTGAACCGTGTGAATTTGGTTCTGCCGAAGGGCATTACGACAACATCGACGAGTTGGGTTTTGGGTTGATGTTCCACGGTTTTGATTACCCCGATGAAACAGGTGGCAATGAATTACATGCACGTTTTTGGCATCCGACGATGAAAAAAGGCGTGATCTGTTTTGACAGGCCAGAACAATGCCAAACCAGAAAATACGTGCGCGAGATGGAATCAAAGCAATTCAATCAGGGCGAGAACTTTTCGGTATTGACCGATGAGGAGATTGAAGCATGAGCTGGTTACAACAACTGTATGACACCTATGAAGAATGCAGCAAAGTACCTGAATTTATTTCAGGCGATAATCCATTGCTGCCTATTTGCCATACTACGCAAAACGCCCATATTGAGGTTATTCTGGATGGCGCGGGGCATTTTTTACGGGCGAAAGTGCTATCCAAAGGTGAGTTACTGACGGTTGTACCTTGTACAGAAGGTTCGGCGGGGCGTTCCGGTAGTAAGCCTGTCAATCATCCTTTGTGTGATAAGTTGCAATATGTGGCGGGTGATTATGTGGCGTTGGGTGGGGATGTGACGGTAGGGTTTAGCAAAAATCCTCAAGAGCCTTATCAGAATTACCTGTCACAGCTTGCAGCGTGGGTAAATTCTGCTGATTCGCATCCCAAAGCCAAGGCTATTTACGAATACGTTAGCAAGGGAACGCTGATCGCTGATTTGGTAAAAGCACAATGCTTGTTTTTGGATGATCAGCAGCAGTTGCTGAAAAAATGGAATAAAGATGAAGATGCACCTGCCATTTTCAAAATTCTGCCTGCGGGACAAACTACCGAAGCGGCTTTTATTCGTTGGTGCGTAGAAACACCGGGCGAGTTGATAACAGCAACGTGGGAAGATCACAACCTGATGTCAGCGTGGATTCGCTTTTATAATCAGCGCGAATCAACCAAAGGCTTGTGCATGGTGACAGGTGAAACGGTTGCATTGGCTACTCAACATCCATCAGGGATTCGGCACGGGGCGGATAAAGCCAAACTGATTTCATCCAATGACTCATCTGGTTATACCTTTCGAGGGAGATTCACTGATAGCGAGGGTTCACAAGCATGTTCGGTATCATCTGAGGTTTCCCAAAAATCCCACAATGCGTTGCGTTGGTTAGTGCAGCGTAAACAAGCCTACCGTTTTGGGGATCAGGTCTTTGTGTCATGGGCGAAATCAGGGGAAGAAATTCCCGACCCATTCGCTGATAGCCATGCGTTATTAGGTACTGAACCGGAAGAAGCAGAAACCGCCAGTATTGGTGATGTCGGTCAGGCATTTGCTAAACGTTTATCGAAAAAGATGGCGGGTTATCAGGCTAATATTGCTGATACTTCCAATATCATTGTGATGGGTTTGGATTCTGCAACACCGGGGCGGATGGCTATTACGTTTTATCGTGAACTAGAACGTTCTGAATTTTTAGCTCGTCTTGAGCAATGGCATACGCAATTCGCATGGCATCAGAACTTTAGCAAGGACGTTAAATTCATTGGTACGCCCGCACCCAGAGATATTGCTGAAGCGGCTTATGGGCGACGTTTGGATGACAAACTGAAAAAGGCAGTCGTAGAACGTTTGCTGCCTTGCATTATCGACCAATACCCCTTTCCAAATGATTTGATGTTTTCCACGATTCAGCGTGTTTCCAACCGTGTCGGCATGGATGGGTGGGAGTGGGAAAAAACATTGGGCATTGCTTGTTCCCTGTTTCGGGGAACTCATCAACAGGAGAATTACCGTATGAGTTTGGAAGAAGACCGCACTACCCGCGATTACCTGTATGGTCGTTTGCTGGCTGTGGCGGATTACATTGAAGAAATTTCATTGTCAGACAGTGAAAAAAACCGTCAAACCAATGCGGCTAGATTTATGCAACGGTTTGCCAGTAACCCTTACAAAACATGGCCGATGCTGTATGACCAGTTAACGCCGTACATTGCCAGACTGAAAGCCAATCGTAAGGGTTTGTGGATCAAGCTCGAAAATTTGCTGGATGACATCAAATGCAAATTTACGGTAGAGATTTTTACGGATAACGCCCAGCTTTCCGGCGAATACCTGTTGGCTTATCACTGTCAACGTAAAGAGCTTTGGAAGAAGATTGAAAAAGATACTGCAACCGACCAGTCCGACGATTAATACAAGGAATTCAACACATGACATTGCAAAACAAAATTGATTTCGCGGTTATTCTGCGTGTGAAAAATGCTAACCCAAATGGTGATCCACTCAACGGTAATCGTCCACGTACTGATTATTCAGGGGTTGGTGAAATTACCGATGTGGCGATTAAACGCAAGATTCGGGATCGACTGTTAGAAAAAGGCTACCCGATTTTTGTGCAGTCCGATGACCGTAAGAATGACGATGCGACCAGCTTGCAAGATCGTGCTGATAAGCTGTTGGGTAAAAATCTCAATAGAGAAACAGCTTGTGAGGCTTGGTTTGATGTTAGGGCATTTGGGCAAGTATTCGCTTTCAAATCAAAGGATAAAAAAGCAGGCGATGGCGTTTCTATTCCCGTGCGTGGTCCGGTGAGTATTCAATCAGCTTTCAGTACTGAGCCTGTTAACGTGACCAGTACCCAAATCACCAAAAGCGTCAGCGGCGAAGGCGATGGTACAAAACGTGGTTCTGACACAATGGGGATGAAGCACCGCGTGGATAACGGTATCTACGTTTTCAAAGGCAGCATGAATCCGCAATTGGCAGAGAAAACAGGCTTCAGTGATGCGGATGCGGCGGTTCTTAAAGATGTGTTGCCCAAGCTGTTTGAGAACGATGCGTCATCTGCCCGGCCTGAAGGCAGTATGGAGGTGCTAAAGGTGCTCTGGTGGAAACATAACTCTAAGGGTGGGCAATATTCTTCTGCCAAGGTTCATCAGGCATTGAAAGATGTTAAGCCTGACGGTTCGTTTGAACTGACTGCACTGGATGGTTTGCAGGTTGAAATTCTGGATGGGTTTTGATGGATTGCAACACCGTTACTTTCAGCAGTCATGCTATCAAGCGCATGTTCGAGCGCGAATTAAGCAGGGATGATGTTGTTTCGGCGATTCAACAGGGTGAAATTATCAAAGATTACCCAGACGACACCCCCTACCCTAGTTGTTTGATATTGTGGTTTGTACGGCAAATACCTGTGCATGTAGTGGTAGGGCGTAATCCTGATGATTTCTCATGTTACGTGGTAACAGCCTATATTCCTTCTGAAACATTGTGGCAACCCGGCTTTCGGGAAAGGAAAAAGTAATGAAATGTGTCATTTGCAAAATGGGTGAAACCGCTGAAGGCAGGGTTACTGTTACCTTGCAACGCGGTGATTTGAGCGTGCTGATCAAGAACGTTCCCGCACAAATCTGTGAAAACTGCGGTGAGTATTATTTGTCGGATGAGATTACCGATCAGGTGTTGAAGCAGGCTGAATTGTCAGCAGCACGTAATGCCGAGGTGGAAATCTTGCGGTTCGCTGCATGACTGAACTCCTTCCCATCATGCTTTCTGCACTGCAACATTACAGCTATTGCCCGCGTCAGTGTGCGCTGATCCATCAGGAACAGACGTTTGATGACAATGTGCATACGGTGCGCGGCAATCTGGCGCATGAGCGGGTGGATAGCGGCGAAAGTGGCACGGAATACGGGGTGCGGGTGGAGCGTTCCTTGCCGTTGTGCAGCGAACGTTATGGGCTGACCGGGCGAGCGGACGCTGTGGAATTTTTGGAGGATGGCACGCCCTACCCTATCGAATACAAGCATGGGTCGCGCCAGAAGAAAATGCATGATGATGTGCAATTGGTTGGTCAGGCGTTGTGTTTGGAGGAAATGACGGGCAAGGCTGTGCCGGAAGGGGCGATTTTCCACCATAAAAGCCGTCGTCGCCGCGCTGTGCCGATTACGCCGGAATTGCGTGAATTCACCATTGGGTTGATTGCGAAGGTGCGGGCGTTGCTGGAGTCGGGGCAGATGCCGCCGCCTGTGGATGACCGCGCTTTGTGTAAGGAGTGTTCGTTGCAGGACAGTTGCCAGCCTGATTTGACGGGCAATCGGGGACGCATTCGCCGTTTACAGGAAAGCTTGTATGACGTGGATGAGGAGGGGGACATGTGAAGCAATTGCTCAATACCTTGTATGTGTCGACTGACGGGGCGTACCTGAAATTAGAGGGTGAAACGTTGGTGTTGTCGGTGGAAAAGGTGAAGAAACATCAAGTGCCGCTGCATCATTTGGGGGCGATTGTGTGTCTGGGGCGGGTGGCGATTAGCCCGGCGTTGATGGCGCGGTGCATGGAGGATGGGCGTAGCATTGTGTGGTTGAATGAACACGCACGGTTTCAGGCGCGGGTTGAAGGGTCTGTGAATGGCAATATTTTGTTACGACAGGCGCAGTTTCGGGCGGCTGATCGTGTTGAAACTGCACTGGAAATCAGTAAGGCGTTTATTGCGGGTAAGTTGCGCAATAGCCGGAATGTGTTGTTGCGCAGTGCGCGTGATAGCAAGGATGAAGACGCGAAAACGCAATTGGTGCGGGCAGCGAAATCGCTGGCGATTAATTTGCGGAATTTGGCTCATGCGGAATCCGCAGCGTCGGTGTTGGGCTTGGAAGGCGATGCGGCGCGAGTGTATTTCGAGCAGTTCAATACCATGATCAAGCCGCAGATGCGCGAGGAGTTTGAGTATAAAGGGCGGAGTCGGCGTCCGCCGAAGGATACAGTGAATGCGTTGATTTCGTTTTTGTATGCGTTGTTGCTGAATGATTGCCGCAGTGCGTTGGAGACGGTGGGGCTTGATCCGCAGTTGGGTTTTTTCCATGTGGTGCGCCCCGGTCGCCCGGCGTTGGCGTTGGATTTGTTGGAGGAGTTTCGGGCGGTGCTGGGGGATCGCTTGGCGTTGACGTTGATCAATCGCGGGCAGTTGCGCTTGAAGGATTTCGATTTTCGCCCCGGTGGGGCGGTGATGCTGAATGATACGGGGCGTAAGGCTGTGATTATGGCGTATCAGGAACGCAAGAAAGAGACTTTGCAGCATCCGGTGTTGGAGTCGCAGGTGGAGATTGGTTTGTTGCCGTTGCTTCAGGCGCGGATGTTGGCGCGGTATTTGCGCGGGGATGTAGAGGCATATATCCCGTTCCTTAACAAATGAGAAAATCCCATGTTGATATTGGTGAGTTATGACGTTTCGACGTTAGAGGCGGCGGGGCGGAAGCGCTTGCGGCGGGTGGCGAAGGTTTGCCAGAACTACGGGCAGCGGGTGCAGAAGTCGGTATTTGAGTGCAAGGTGGATGCGATGACGCTGGAAATTTTGCAGGATGCGTTGCTGAAGGAGATCAGTTTGACGGAGGATAATTTGCGGATTTACCGTTTGACTGAGCCGCTGACCAAGAATGTGAAGGAGTTTGGTAAGTTTCGGGCGACGGACTTTGATGCGCCGTTGATTTTGTGATTGGCGTTCAAATAAATACTTTGTATATCATAATTCTACGGGGATTTTTCTGCGTTTATGGTATAATAATGCAGTGAAATTTTACTGCGCGAACCCGTAGCAATGACGAATTTTCTGGGGGATTCGCGGATTTACAACCCGTTGATTTTACTTGGAACGAAATTATGAACCCTCCCCGCGAGCCATTCATCACATTCCCGCCTTATCGGTTCGCGAAAACACGTCAAAAATCTCTTGTATTTTATGCCCTTACACACGGGCTTTTTCTCCCGGCTTTATTAGTCGGGAGTGGATTGAAACATGCGCAAAGACAGCGGAACCGCTTCTTTGAGTCCTTTTCTCCCGGCTTTATTAGTCGGGAGTGGATTGAAACATGAAAAA
>CAYNNA010000040.1:0-21947 GCA_964398375.1 uncultured Thiothrix sp. | reverse complement strand
ACCTGTAACGGCAGGCGCAGCACGAGTGCCCCCAGAAACGGTTTATTCAGAATCAGTTTGGTGCGGGCGGCGATCAGTTTGTCTTCGACGGCTTTGAGATCAATATCAGACATGGGTTGCAGCTTATTGACGAAAACTCTGATGGTAGAACGCGCCGCGCACGGGTGCAAATGGGCGTAGAATTTTGCCTGTTTGCATAACTTCAACAGCAACTTCATGCGTGCTGTGGCAAAATAGCCACTATGCAAATCGACCCCGTGAAATTTGACCCCCAAGACTTCCTCAAGACCGCCCCGCACAAGCCGGGCGTGTATCGGATGCTGGGCAATGATGGCACGGTGCTCTACGTTGGCAAAGCCAAAGACCTGAAAAACCGCCTGTCTAGTTACTTTCGTGGCACGTTGACCAATTCGCGCATTTTCGCGATGGTCAAGCAAATTTGTAACGTAGAAATTGCGATCACCAATACCGAAGCCGAAGCGCTGTTGTTGGAAAGTAACCTGATTAAACAGCATTCCCCGCGTTACAATATTCTGCTCAAGGATGGTAAAGGCTATCCCTACATCCGCATTACGGCGGGCGAATACCCGCGCATTGAATTTTATCGTGGTTCGCGCAAGCAGCCGGGGCAGTATTTTGGCCCTTATCCCAGCGTGGGGGCGGTGCGCCAGACCATGCACTTGATGAAAAAACTGTTCAAAGCACGCCAGTGCGAAGACAGTTATTTCGCCAACCGTTCGCGCCCTTGTCTGGAATACCAAATCAAGCGCTGTAGTGCGCCTTGTGTGGGTTTAATCGACAAGCACGATTACGCCCAAAGCATTCGCCACGCGGTGCAATTCCTGCAAGGACGTACCCAAGAGGTCATTGATGAGCTGGTGCAAAAAATGGAAAGTGCCGCGCAGACGCTGAATTTCGAGAAAGCCGCCGAATACCGTGACTTGATCGAAAGTCTGCGGCATATTTCTCAGCAACAATACGTTAGTGGTAGCAATGGCAACGTGGACGTGGTGTCGATTTGCTTAGGGTCGGGAGTTGCCAGCGTGCAGGTATTCACGGTACGTAATGGTAATAATCTCGGTAACCGCAACTTTTTCCCCAAATTGCCCGACGGTGCAGTGGAGAGCGCAGAAATTCTCAGCTCATTCTTAGCGCAGTATTATTTGAATCATGACGTGCCGGGCGACATTCTGGTGTCGGAAATGCCCGATGATGCGGATGTCTTAGCCGATATGCTTACCCTCAAACAAGGGCGCAAAGTGCTGATTCGCCAACCCCAGCGCGGTGAACGCAGCAAATGGGTGGAATTGGCACAGCGTAATGCCGAACAAGCCCTGCAAATGCAAGTGCTTTCACGGGCGGGGATTCAGCAGCGTTTATTTGCATTGCAAGAAGCACTCGGCATGAGTGAATTGCCTGCCCGGATGGAATGTTTCGACATTAGCCACACGATGGGGGAGGCGACCGTCGCCTCTTGTGTCGTATTTGACCTGAATGGGCCGGTAAAATCCGAGTATCGACGGTATAATATCGAAGGTATTCAGCCCGGCGATGATTACGCGGCGATGCATCAGGCGCTGACACGCCGGTTTCGTCGAGCCGTTGAGCAGGCAGGCAAATTACCTGATATTCTCTTTATCGACGGCGGTAAAGGTCAGGTCGCACAGGCATTGGCGGTGTTGCATGAGTTAAATGTGACCGGTGTAGATGTCGTCGGTGTGGCGAAAGGCGAGGGACGTAAACCGGGGTTAGAAACCCTGATTATTGAGCAAGGCAGCGAGCGCTTGGCATTACCTGAGCATTCAGCAGCTTTGCACCTGATCCAGCAAATTCGCGATGAAGCTCACCGTTTTGCCATTACCGGGCATCGGGCGCGGCGGCAAAAAGCACGGACTCAATCGCCCTTGGAGCAAATTGAAGGTTTGGGCGCGAAGCGTCGGCAAGTATTACTGCAACAGTTTGGTGGCTTGAAAGCTATTGAGCGTGCTAGTGCGGAAGAATTAGCAAAAGTGTCCGGGATTAGCCTGTCATTGGCACGCAAAATTTATGATTTCTTTAACGGAGAAGAGAGTTGATATGGTGTTCAACCTGCCGGTGTTGCTGACGTGGCTGCGGATTGCGTTTATTCCGCTGCTGGTATTCCTGTTTTATCTGGAAGCGCCTTGGGCACCTTTGGCGGCGGCTATCTTGTTCGGTATTGCCGGTTTGACCGATTGGGCCGATGGTTACTTGGCGCGTTTGTGGCAACAAGAATCGCGTTTCGGGGCATTTCTTGACCCTGTTGCCGATAAGCTGATTGTGGCAGTCGCGTTGATTTTGCTGGTGGAACGCGAGGTAAATGTTTGGATCACCTTGGCAACAGTGATTATTATCGGGCGGGAAATCGTGATTTCAGCCTTGCGTGAATGGATGGCAGAATCCGGCAACCGTTCCAAAGTGGCGGTGGCTTTTATTGGTAAGCTGAAAACCACCGCGCAAATTATCGCCTTGATTTGTTTGTTGTATAACCAAGATTTGTTTGGGGTGTTGCCACTACGGGAAATCGGTTTGGTGGCATTGGCGGTTGCGACGGTACTGACCGTTTGGTCAATGGTACAGTACCTTCGCAGTGCGTTTAGTTCATAAGCTGTCTTGGTAGGCTTTGAGTTGTTCCCATTCACCTTGCGCGGCGAGTGCGGCTTGCTTGGGCCAGCTTGAGGTGTCGTGTTTGCTGAATTGTTCATCTTCCACGATCAGCAGGGCTTGCAGTTTTTGAGGGGATGTTTCTGCCAATTGTTGATAGGTGTGGATGCCCGCGCGGTGTAAAACCGAAGCGAATGTGGGACCAATGCCGGTGAGTTTTTGCAGATCGTCGTGTTTGATCGACAAGTTGCTGGCGAGCTTTTCAGTCAGTTCTTTGGCGCTGGCGGCGAGGCTGGCGAGTGTTGAGCTGCCTTTTACCAAGGTTTCAGAGCCTAGGGAACTGCCTTTTGAACTGAGACCGTTGCTGATTTCTTTGGCTTTGTGCAGCCACTCACTGCTGACAGGCGCGGCTTTTTCTTTGAGATGCTCTACGCTGTCTTTGGCTTTGTGCAACCAGTCGTTCAAAATGTTGAGCGTGGCATCTTTGCCGGATTGAGCGCTGCTTGTTTCTGGCATGTCAGGTGGATCAATAATCGGTTTATGCGGGTCGATAGCATCAAGTAATGGATCCGTTTTCATGGTTATTTCTGGCATATCAGGTGGATCAATAATTGGTTTGTGCGGGTCGATAGCATCGAGTAAAGGATCGGTTGTTATGGTTGTTAATTGATCAGGTAAGTCAATGATGGGTTTATGCGGATCAATCCCGGCTAATAGTGGGGCAGGTTCCCATGACGCGGTTGGTATTGGTTCGTTATGCATGGTCATGATCTCCAGTGTGCTCTCTGGTTCTGGCGCTTCTAAGTCAAGAATGGGTTTGTGCGGATCGATAGCAGCCAGCAGCGGGTCAATTTCTGGCAAAGGGGGCAGCTCGCTATGCAGCACAGGTAGTCCCACGGTGATTTCATGGGGTATTTCAGGTAGCTGTGGTGGTGGTTTCGGTGTCACTTCCGGCACAGTCAGGACGGGTCTTGCAGTTACTTTGGGCACATAAACATCATCGGCGGATGGTTTTGAGGTGTGTATGTCGAAGTCACGGGTGTGGTATTTGCCCGCTGGAACAGGGGTAATGCCAAGCGGAACCACTTTTTTCTTGGGGCGGCAACAAATGCCCATTTGACGCAATAAGCGGCAGAGTAAGATGCCGATAACAAAGCTCAGTAACAGCAGAGAGATAATTTCCCCTGTTGCTATGCCGAATGTATAAGGGGTGTTAGCGGTATTCATGATTGTCATTCCTTATTCAATGCATGAGAAGTGTTGGCTAAACTAGCATCCTGCTAGCAAAAACCGGCGATTTGCCGGTTTTTGAAGGGCTGGATTTAGACGCGCCCGCTGATTAGCAGATTTTGGTATTCCTTGAGACGTTCCCACTCACCTTTATTCGCTAATTCTGCTTGGTAAGGCCAGCTTTTCGGATCGTGCATCTTGAATTGATTGCCCGCAGCTTCCAGTATCGGCTTGATTTCGTCCGAGGTCATGGAGGCGAGTTGTGCGAAATTACGTACTCCCGCAGCATTGAGCACTTGTTCCAGTTTGGGGCCGATACCTTCCAGTTTTTTCAGGTCGTCTTTGTGACCTTGCCCGGTACTGGTAAAGCTGGGGGGGATGCTACTAACGCGGGCAGTACCTACATCGCTGATGTCATAGTGAGATGACGGGGACGGTGTGCTTGGCACGTTAGGCTCAGGGGTGCGCAATAAGCTGTTAATGTCAGCGGTATAGCCGCCACCTTTCAGATCCTTGCCCGGAAACTCGCGAGGGGGGCGACGACCTTCCGGTGTTGTGCTGTTGGTATGGCTCAATGAAAGACCTTTGGTGCTAACTGGGTGTGTAGCACAGCAAATACCCAATTTACGCAATAACCAGCACAGCAGCATACCCAGCAAGAATGCGCCCAGCAGCAATAAGACGATTTCCAGACTGGCAGTGCCAAAGGTGTAGTCGGGACTTGTTTGCTTCATGAATTACTCCTCATGACCTGAGCGGTTGCGGAAATAACAGAACAGGAAGCCCAACAGGAATGCACCAGCGAGCATGAGGATGACATCCAGACTGGCGCTGGTCATGTCGTAACGGTTTGTAATGTCTTTAAACATGGTGACAACTCCAGTTGTTTATTTTACAGGGGTGATTTCAACACGGCGGTTTTTCTTGCGACCTTCTTCCGTATTGTTATCAGCAATCGGTTTATCTGCACCTTCAGAGGCGGCGGATACCCGGTCTTTGGGGGCACCGAGGTCGATCAAGGTTTTTTGGAGCATTTCGGCGCGTTTCAAACCGAGGGCTTTATTTTTTGCTGGATCGCCTTTGTTATCGGTATGACCGACAATGGTGACTTTAGCATTGCTGTTGTCTTTTAGGAATTGCGCGACTTTTTCAAAATAGGCTTTGGTACTCGCGGCTAACTGTGGATTGGCAGAGCCAGTTGGGAAGGTGAGGGTGGCAGGACCAATATCACCATTTTGATTGTTACTAGTGGCTTCCATCGTGACCTTATCAGCATCAGCTTTTGCATCAGCAGCGGCTTTATCGGCGTCGGCTTTGGCTTTTTCATCAGCATCAGCTTTGTCATTCTTGACGGCATCAGACGCCGAGCCAGACAGCGCCGCAGCACCTGTTACCGCTGTACCCGCTGCAATTTGTGCCGAGCTTGTATCAGCACCACAGAAGCCTTTCACTTTGCAGGTATACCACCACCAGCTACCCACTCCCCAGATACCGGCTAACAGTAGCACAATTAATGATTTTGCTTTCATGCAGGTGAAACTCCTTTTCTGGAACATTTTTGAATAACATTACGGGACACACTTTTTATAGTATGCAACACCGTGAATTACAACAGGGTTATTGTCCGCATGAAAATAGCATGAACGGTGGAAATTTGCTGACTTTAGCATTGCTCCCACGGTAAACCGTGAAAACGCCAGCCACCTAGCGTACCCCGGTGATGGTTGGCATCACGTTCACCTTCAAAGCCTTCGTCGATGTGCATGACGTGCTGGAAACCCGCTTCCAGTAAGGCATTGGCGGCTTCGCGTGAACGTTTGCCACTGCGGCAAATTAACACTACCTGCGCTTCTTTAGGAGGCGTTTCTTTAAAACGGGTCGTGAGTACTTGTTCGATTTCGTTAGCAAAATTAGGATTAACATCCCAATCGGGTTCGTCGATCCACGCAATATGCACGGATCCAACCGGATGACCGACAAACAAGTACTCCATTGCGGAACGGATGTCGACCAAAATGCTATGCGGGGTGGTTTGTAATAAGTCGTAGGCAGCGGTAGGGGAAAGGTCGTGTAATTCAGGCATGGACTATCCTCCGGCGGTGTTGTCATGGTGTTGGCGTATCTTTTCGATAATAGCGCACATACCCGCGTCTCTGGGTTGGCGGTTGCCAATTAACCAATCCAGAATTTCCTGATCTTTGGATTTTAATAAACGCTCAAACGCAAATTGCTCGCCCATATCGAGAGTGTGGAAACAATTCTGTAAGAAATTCCCTAAAGGCTGATCCAACACCTGCAAAGTACGGCGGCAAGCCCAGCGCAGGCGTACCAGCCGTTCAGCTTGTTGTTGTTCAGTCATGGACGACTCGCAGCTTGGCAATCAGCTCGGCGTATTCGTCTGGGAAGGGTATGGTGTCTAGCAACATATCCCAGATGATTGGGTCTTGCATTGCCAATAATTCGTCTAAGCGTTGCAGCTCAGTGGGGCTGGCGCTGGGGTAATGGCGTTCTAAATAGTGTTGGAAAATGACATCCAACTCCTTTAAACCGCGCCGACAACGCATTTTCAAGCGGGAAAGTTCACTCATGGTGCTGTGTGTCCTCTTACGCCCTTCACCCCTTGTGGGGGAAGGGTCGGGGATGGGGGGACGGTCTACCGCCGTTCGATCATCTTTTTCTTCAGTTCAGCAATGGATTTCGCCGGGTTCAAACCCTTAGGGCAGGTGTTGGTACAGTTCATGATGGTGTGGCAACGGTACAAACGGAATGGGTCTTCCAGATTGTCCAGACGTTCACCCGTGGCTTCATCGCGGCTATCCACCACCCAACGGTTGGCTTGCAAGAGAATCGCAGGCCCCAAATAACGGTCGCTGTTCCACCAGTAGCTAGGGCAAGAGGTGGAGCAGCACGCGCACAGAATGCACTCGTAGTGATTGTCCAGCTTCTTGCGGTCTTCTGGGGATTGCAGGCGTTCGCGATCCGGTGGCGCTGGGGTTTGGGTCTGCATCCAGGGTTTGATCGATGCGTATTGCGCGTAGAAATGCGTCAAATCCGGGATCAAGTCTTTGACCACTTCCATGTGTGGCAAGGGGCTGATTTGCACATCACCCTCGCAAGCGTCAATCGCTTTGATGCACGCCAGCGTATTGGTGCCGTCGATGTTCATTGAACACGACCCGCAAATCCCTTCACGGCAGGAACGGCGGAAGGTCAAGGTTGGGTCAATCTCGTTTTTGATTTTCAGCAGGGCATCCAACACCATCGGCCCGCATTGGTCGAGGTCGATTTGGTAGGTATCCCAACGCGGATTTTCACCGCTATCCGGGTCGTAACGGTAAACCCGGAAATTTTTCACGCGGGTCGCACCGGCAGGAGCCGCCCAAGTTTTGCCACTCTTGATAACCGAGTTGGCAGGTAAAGTAAATTCAGCCATGACAATGCTCCCTGTTAGTAAACCCGTTTCTTCGGTGCGATGTATTCAATTTCATCCGTCAAGGTGTAGGTATGGACGGGGCGATAGTCGATTTTGACTTTGCCGGACTCATCTACCCATGCGATTGAGTGCTTCATCCATTCGTCATCGTTACGATCCGGGAAGTCTTCACGGGCATGTGCACCACGGCTTTCTTCGCGGTTTAAGGCGCATTGAATCGAGGTTTGGGCGCAATCCAGTAGGTTCGCTAACTCAAAGGTTTCCATCAGGTCAGAGTTCCACACCAAACTGCGGTCTTTGACGGCGACATCTTGGAAGCTGGCGTAAACCTCCTGCATTTTGTCGACACCTTCCTGCAAGGTTTCTGCCGTGCGGAAAACCGCCGCGTGTTTTTGCATGGTGTGTTGCATGGCTTCGCGAATCTGTGCGGTGCTGGTCTTGCCATTGCTTTGGTGAATGCGTTTGAAGCGATCCAGTGCCTTTGCCAAGCCAGCCGCCGGGAGTTCGGGTTGAGTAATACCGGGGGTCAGGATTTCAGCGCAACGGTTAGCGGCTGCCCGCCCGAACACCACGATGTCCAGCAAGGAGTTAGAACCGAGGCGGTTCGCACCATGCACCGATACGCAGGCGCACTCGCCAATCGCCATCAAGCCGGGAACCACGCTATCGGGATCACCGTCTTTCAGCGTGACCACTTCGCCGTGGTAGTTGGTGGGGATGCCGCCCATGTTGTAATGCACGGTAGGCAATACCGGAATCGGTTGCTTGGTTACATCCACACCCGCGAAGATACGAGCACTTTCGGCGATCCCCGGCAGACGCTCATGAATCACTTCAGGGCCTAAATGTTCCAGATGCAAGTAGATATGGTCTTTTTTCGGACCAACACCACGACCCTCGTTGATTTCAACGGTCATGGAACGGCTTACCACGTCACGTGAAGCAAGGTCTTTGGCATTCGGGGCGTAACGTTCCATAAAACGTTCACCGTTGGCATTCGTCAGATAGCCGCCTTCGCCGCGTACCCCTTCGGTAATCAAACAGCCAGCACCGTAAATGCCGGTGGGGTGGAACTGGGTGAATTCCATGTCCTGCAAGGGCAAGCCAGCCCGTGTCACCATACCGTTACCATCACCCGTGCAGGTATGCGCCGAGGTGGCAGAGAAATACGCTCGCCCGTAACCGCCGGTTGCCAACACCACGGTTTGTGCGCGGAACACACGTAGAATGCCATTGGCTAAATCCCACGCCAGCACCCCACGGCACACGCCTTCCTCATCCATGATCAGATCGGTCGCAAAATGCTCGATGTAAAAAACCGCATCGTGACGCAAGGATTGCTGATACAGCGTGTGCAAAATCGCATGACCGGTGCGGTCAGCCGCTGCACAGGTGCGGTGCGCAATGCCTTTACCGAATTCGGTGGTCATCCCACCGAAGGGACGTTGATAAATGCGACCTTCTTCCGTGCGCGAAAACGGTACACCTTGGTGTTCGAGTTCAATCACGGCAGGAATCGCTTCCCGGCACATGTATTCAATCGCGTCTTGGTCGCCCAGCCAGTCCGATCCTTTTACGGTGTCGTACATGTGCCATTGCCATTTGTCCGGCCCCATATTGCCGAGTGCGGCAGACATGCCGCCTTGTGCAGCCACGGTATGGCTACGGGTCGGGAATACTTTGGTAATACACGCCGTGGATAAGCCTTTTACCGCCATGCCGAAGGTGGCACGCAAACCGGCACCGCCTGCTCCCACGACCACAACATCGTAAGTATGGTGTTCAATTTTGTATTCAGACATTGGTTGCTTGCTCCCTCATCAGCTTGCAAAAGCGGTATGTAAAATGCTCAAAACACTGCTGGTTCCCAAAAAAACGAGAATCAGCTTGATAGCAACCAGTGCGGTTACTTTAATGCCATCGTGATGGATGTAGTCTTCAATAACCACGGTCAGCCCTTGAATGGCGTGCAGGAAGGTCGTAAAGACAAACAGGATCAGCATGGTGGTAGTGAACGGTTGGGCAAACCATGCCGCAACGCTGGCATAGTCATCACCGGCATGGGCAGCAACGGCAAATGCCACCCAGAGGGTCAAGGGAATCAGGGCAACGGCAGTCATGCGTTGTGTCCACCAGTGCTTTACCCCGTCACTGGTACTGCCAAGTCCGCTGGCGCGTTTGAAGGGTGTCAATAAACTCATGTGTAGTAATTCCTCAACAGGGGGTTACGCAACCATCCATAACAGGATGGTCAGCACAAACGATGCACCAATAACGATTTTATTGGTTAAGGTGACGGTTGGCAGGTCAAAGCCAAAGCCGGTATCCCACAACAAATGGCGAATACCGTTAGCGAAGTGATAAAACAATGCCCACGTCCAACCGAACAACACCAATTTACCGAACCAAGAACCCAGAATGGCATTCGCGGTATTGAAAGAGGCTTCACCCCCGGCAATGGCAGCAAGCCAGTAAGTCACCAGTAACGTGCCAATCGCCAGCACCACACCCGTACCACGGTGCAGAATGGACAGAACAGCAGTCAGCGGCAATTTATACACTTGCAAGTGGGGTGAGAGTGGTCGTTTGCTCGTGGTCTTCATACAGTATCCCCGTTGATAAAAAGCTAGAAAGCGTGTGCGCGGTTAAGTGTCTGACGACGGCATCTGTTCCAACAACTTGCAGGCATAATCCCGCGAAGCCCGGATATGATGGCGCATCAGGGTTTCCGCCATTTCCCCATCGCGTCGCTCAATGGCTGACACGATCAGGTTGTGTTCCTGAAAAGCCTGTTCGCTGCGGCTAAACCCAGACTTGAGGCGGAAACGGTAGAACCGTACCAAGTCATACAAGTCCTGACATAACATGCGAATCAGGCGTTTGTTCTTGCTGCCCTGGATAATCGAAAAGTGAAAATCCAAGTCAACGTCATGTTGTGAATAACTTTGGTGCTGCGCAATTTCGCCTTGGTGACGTTCCAATATCTTGCGCAGGTGTACCAATTCCTCTACGGTCATGTGTTCAGCGGCAAGCCGTGCTGCCATACCTTCGGTGGCTTCGCGGATTTGGTAAATTTCCAACAATTGTTCTGTGGAAAAGTCAATGATGCGTGCACCAATATTGGGCTTGCGTGTCACCAAATTGCAGTTTTCCAGTTTACCAATCGCTTCGCGTAGCGAACCCCTGCTGACGCCATAGGCTGCTGCCAGTTCTGGCTCACTAATTTTTTTCCCAGCGGGGATCTCACCCACCAAAATGGCACGCCGCAAATCAAGAAATAACTTGTCTGCAATCGTTACCGGATCCTGCAATTTGCAGGCAGTCAGAAAGGCCATGGTGCTACCTCATTTTGTCGACATCTTGTCTGTTGTGTTGACAATAATACCGCGAAATAGCGTTTTTTCAAGAAAAACATCCTGACATTGTTGACACTTTGAAGTTATAATGTCGACACTATAACCAAGAAATGACAGTGTTTACCTTGAATATGTGGGTAGCAGCGCACCTTAAGACACCGAGATGTCGACAATGCACTAGTTTGCTGCACTGCGTCAAGTCAGAAATGTTTGATATTTACCATCAATGTAGGTTGGAAACATGAACAAAGGAGAAGGACAGGCTGCGGCCTGGAATGCGGATACACAATTAGACGGTAACAGCCTGCTGTATCTCGAAGAAATGTATGAGCGTTATTTGCAAGAACCGGCATCCATTCCCGCGAGTTGGCAGCACTATTTTGATGCATTGCCAGCCGTTAACGGGCAGGAGCGTGACACGCGCCATTCACTGGTAAAAGACTATTTCCGCGCTTATGCGGCAAAGCCCCAAGCCTATGCTGCACCCGCTGCTAACAGTGGTGTTGATCTGGAACATGAGCGCAAGCAAGTTAAAGTATTACAGCTTATTAACGCTTACCGTTTCCAAGGGCATTTCCATGCGCAAACGAATCCATTGGATGAGAATGCCCCCGCGTTTGTTAAAGAACTGACATTGGCGTATCACTCCCTGAGTGAAGCCGATTTAGGGACGACGTTTAACACGGGTTCATTGTTTGCGCGGGATCAGATGACGTTGCGTGACATCATCGCCCAATTGGAGCAAACCTATTGTGCGCATATTGGGGTGCAGTACATGCACACCACGAGTACCGAACAAAAGCGCTGGATTCAGCAGCGCCTAGAAACGGTGCGTTCCACAGCGACTTACAGCAATGAACAAAAACTCGAAATCCTTGATCGTCTCATTGCAGCGGAAGGTTTAGAGCGTTATTTGCATACTAACTACGTCGGTCAAAAGCGTTTCTCGCTGGAGGGTGGTGAAAGCCTGATCCCGATGCTCAATGGCTTGATTCAACATGCAGGCGCACTTGGCACGCAAGAAATGGTCATCGGCATGGCGCATCGTGGGCGTTTGAATGTGCTGGTGAATGTATTGGGTAAAGCGCCCAGTTTGTTGTTTGGTGAGTTTGAAGGCAAGTATTCCTACAGCGGTCGTACTGGCGATGTGAAATACCACATGGGTTACGCCTCTGACATGATGACGCCGGGCGGCCCGTTACACGTGGCGATGGCATTTAACCCGTCGCATCTGGAAATCGTCGGACCGGTGGTGGAAGGTGCGGTACGTGCGCGTCAAGACCGTTGGCCAGAAGGTGGTGACGATAAAATTGTGCCAGTGGTGTTGCACGGTGATGCAGCATTCGCAGGGCAGGGCGTTAACATGGAAATGCTGCAAATGGCAGATACCCGTGGCTATCGTACTGCCGGTACTGTGCATATTGTTATTAACAATCAGGTGGGTTTCACCACCAGTGCGGCGGCGGATGCACGTTCCACCTTCTATTGCACTGACATCGCTAAGATGGTTGATTCACCGGTATTCCACGTCAACGGTGATGACCCGGAAGCGGTGTTGCTGGTCACGCAAGTCGCGATGGATTACCGTGCTACCTTTAAGAAAGATGTGGTGATTGATTTGGTGTGCTACCGCCGCCACGGTCATAACGAAGCGGATGAGCCATCGGCGACCCAGCCGGTCATGTACCGCAAGATCCGTGCGATGCCCACTACGCGGGAACGTTACGCCCAGCAATTGATTGCAGCAGGCGTTATCAGTGCGGAAGACGCGCAAGCGCGGGTGCAACTGTGCCGTCAGCAGTTGACCGAAGGTGCACCGACTGTGCCGTACTTGCTGGGAAAAGGCGAAGTACAAAACCAGCACCCGGTTAACTGGAAGAAATTTGTGGGTGGTAAGTGGGATATGCCTGCGGATACTACTATCACTGCCGCTAAAGTGAGTGAGCTGGGTGAAAAACTCACGATTTACCCGGAAGGTTTCAAACTGAACTCCCGTGTAGCGCGTATTGTTGCTGACCGTAAGAAAATGGCGGCTGGCGAACAGCTCATGGACTGGGGCTTCTGTGAAAATCTGGCTTATGCAAGCTTGATTGAAGAAGGCTACCCGGTGCGTTTGTCGGGTGAAGATTGTGGGCGTGGTACCTTCTTCCACCGTCATGCGGTCTTCCATGAGCAGGAAACCGGCGAAACTTATGTGCCATTGCAACACCTCTCCCCTGCGCAAATGCCATTTGTCGTTATCGACTCACTGTTATCAGAAGAGGCAGTATTGGGCTTTGAATACGGTTACGCCACGACTGAAGCCAACACCCTGACCATTTGGGAAGCGCAATTCGGTGACTTTGCGAACTGTGCGCAAGTCGTTATCGACCAGTTCATCAGCTCCGGTGAACAGAAATGGGGTTTGCTATGTGGTTTGGTGATGTTGTTGCCGCACGGCTTTGAAGGTCAAGGACCGGAGCATTCTTCCGCGCGTTTGGAACGTTATTTGCAGTTGTGTGCACAAGACAATATGCAGGTATGTGTACCGAGTACGCCAGCTCAGGCATTCCATATGTTACGTCGGCAAATGGTGCGTGATTACCGTACCCCGCTGATCGTCATGACCCCGAAAAGCCTGCTCCGTCACCCGCTGGCAGTGAACAGCATGGAAGACATTACCGAACGTGGTTTCCAGAATGTTATCGACGAAATCGACGCGATCGACCCGATGAAGGTAACACGCTTGGTTATGTGCAGTGGTAAGGTTTACTACGACCTGCTGGAACAGCGCCGTAAAGCGGGTTTGGAACATGTCGCCATTGTGCGGGTTGAGCAATTGTACCCATTCCCGGAAGCGGATATGAATGCCATGCTGGATCGTTACCCGAACGTCGCGGTGAATGTGTGGTGTCAGGAAGAGCCATTGAATCAAGGCGCATGGTTGAGCATCCAACCCTCCTTGCGCACAGTATTAGGTGGGACGGCGCGCTTGGATGTGGCAAGCCGCCCAGCATCCGCATCGCCTGCGGTGGGTAGCCCCAAAGTCCATGCTGCACAGCAGCAAGAATTGGTTAATAATGCCTTAGGAATTGTTTTGTCATGAAAGAAGGAAACGTTATGCCGTTACTGAAGCATTATCACGATGCCGTTAAGGAGGGCGTGATTCAGCAAGATCCTGCCCAACTAGAAGGTGTCAGGGTGTTGCAAGACGTTTGGAATGGCTTGCTCAAACCACGTGCCACTGTGCCAGTCGCACGTTCGCGGGGCTTGTTGTCGGTGTTTTCCAAGCGGCATAACGTGGTTGCCGTCGAGCCAGTGCGCGGCGCTTACCTGTGGGGTGGCGTCGGGCGCGGCAAGACTTGGCTAATGGATATGTTTTACTCGCGCATTCCGCTGACGGAAAAGCGGCGGATGCACTACCACCATTTCATGTTCTTCATCCATGAAGAGCTAAAAAAACTTGCCCACCATCGTAGCCCATTGGAGGCTTTGGCGGCGCAATTGGCACAAGAAGTACGCTTATTGTGCATCGACGAATTCCATGTCATGGACATTGTGGATGCCATGCTGTTGCACGGTTTGCTGGATGCGATGTGTAAGCACGGCATTACGTTGGTGACGACTTCTAACCGCCCACCCGATGATTTGTATTTGAACGGCTTGCAGCGCGAACGGTTTTTGCCTGCGATTGCATTACTCAAGAAGCATACGCATGTGGTGGAACTGGATAATCAGATTGACTACCGCATGTTAAAGCATGTCAGCCAAGACAGCTTTTTGGAAGACGACGATGCGGTGTTGGTGGAACACGAGCTGGAAAAATGTTTCGCGGAACTCGCCAGCGGTGCGACTGAAGTGGGGCAGGATATTGAGGTGCAAGGGCGTTGCCTGCCAACGCACCGCTTGTCTGAAAACATTGTGTGGTTTGATTTTAAGACCTTGTGTGAAACGGCACGTTCTACCCGCGATTATATTGAGTTGGCGGAACGTTTTGATTACATTGTGTTATCGGGTTTGCATGTGCTGACTGAGGAACACGAATCAGCAGCGCGGCGCTTCTTGAACCTGATCGACGAGTTGTATGATCGGCAGGTGCAATTCATTTTTTCCACGACGATTGCACTGGATAATTTGTATCAGGGTGAGAAACTGCGCTTTGAGTTTCAACGTGCCTTAAGTCGCTTGAATGAGATGAAGGGGGACGATTATCAATCGGTGCGTTTGAACGGGCAAGGAACACATTAACCCCGCAAGAGTGGCGTAATCAGCACTTCATGGTTTTGTTCGGGTAGAATCATGGCATCGCCGGAAGCGACCCGGCTTTGTTGCAATGGTGCTGAATGGATTTTTCGACGATTAATTTGCCGTTAACGGTATTGCTGCCTTTTGTGGGGGCTGCGGTAGTGCTGTGGGCTGCCCGTTTTCATCGAGTAGCGGCAGCATGGCTGGCGGGAGTCACGACACTACTGGCGTTGGTGTTGCTGTACCCTGCATTGATTGCTGTGTTTGCCGGTGAGACGGTCATTCAATCTTGGGCGTGGATGCCTGCTATCGGCTTGGATTTTGCTTTCAGGTTGGATGGTCTGGGTGCGTTGTTTGCCTTGCTTATCCTTGTCATTGGTCTGTTGATCATCCTCTACGCCCGTTATTACTTGTCAGCAAAAGATTCAATGGGGCGGTTTTTTGCCTACCTGCTGATGTTCATGGGGTCAATGCTGGGCGTGGTATTGTCGGAAAACCTGCTGCAATTGGTGGTGTTCTGGGAGCTGACCTCATTAAGTTCTTTTCTGCTGATTAGTTATTGGCAACACCGTAAGGATGCGCGGCAAGGGGCGCGAATGGCGTTGGCAGTCACTGGCGGCGGTGGCTTGGCGTTACTGGCGGGGATTTTGCTGCTAGGGCAAATGGTAGGCAGTTACAACTTGTCAGACGTATTGCTGGCAGGTGAGCAAATCCGTGCCCACGCGCTGTACTTGCCGACCTTGATACTCATCGCCATTGGGGTGTTCACCAAATCGGCACAATTCCCGTTTCATTTCTGGCTGCCGAATGCGATGTCAGCCCCGACTCCGGTTTCCGCGTATTTGCACTCCGCCACGATGGTGAAAGCGGGGATTTTCCTATTGGCGCGGTTTTTCCCGGTGTTGTCGGGTACGCCGGAGTGGTCTTGGCTGATTGGTACGGTGGGGATGTTAACGTTGCTGGTGGGGGCATTTGTGGCGTTGTTCCAGCACGATTTGAAGGGCTTGCTGGCGTATTCGACCATTAGCCATTTGGGGCTGATTACCTTGCTGTTTGGGCTGGGAACGGAACTGGCAGCAGTGGCGGCACTGTTTCACATTATTAATCATGCCACGTTCAAAGCCTCGCTATTTATGGTGGCGGGGATTATTGACCATGAAACCGGCTCGCGGGATATGCGCCGGATTAATGGTTTGCTGAAATACATGCCGCACACAGCGGCACTGGCAATGATTGCGGCGGCGGCAATGGCGGGTGTGCCGTTGCTGAACGGTTTTTTGAGCAAGGAAATGTTCTTTGATCAGGCGGTGGTGGCTTCCAGTACGTCGGTTTGGGCGTTGACTATTCCGGTGTTAGCAACACTTGCTGGGATATTTTCGGTGGCGTATTCCTTGCGCTTTATCCATGACGTGTTTTTTAACGGTGAACCGATTGATTTACCGAAAACCCCGCATGAGCCGCCGCCATTTATGCGGATTCCGGTCGATGTCTTGGTGGTTTTATGTTTGGCTGTGGGGATGTTGCCAATGTTTACGGTCGCGCCGTTGTTGGCAGTGGCAGTGCAGGGGACATTGCAGGGCGTTCCACCCGAATACAGTTTGGCGATTTGGCATGGGTTTAATGAGCCGTTGTTGATGAGCTTTATCGCGCTGGTGGGCGGGATTGCCGTGTATGCGGTACGCAGGCCGTTGTTTGCTTGGTATGAATCGCATGTGAAAGGTCAGCAATTGCGGCGTTTGTATGACTGGAAAATCGACAGGTTGTTGCAAGTGGCGCGTACTGTGACTCGTGGATTTGATCGAGGTTCATTGCAGGATATGTTGTTCTGGGTGCTGGGTTTCACGTTGTTGATGGGGGGCGCGGGGTTCTTGTCGAGTGCTGCACCCTTATTGGGCGAGCGGGCATTGTTACCGTTGGATGCGGTGAGCCTTGCCGTGGGAGCAACGTTGATTCTTGCCAGCCTGTTGAGCGTGGTATTGCACCGTGAACGCTTGATCGCACTGGTCATTTTGGGTGCGGTTGGCTTGGTGGTGTCGCTGGCATTTGTGAAATTTTCCGCGCCGGATTTAGCCTTGACGCAATTGTCGGTGGAAATCGTCACGATTGTATTGCTGATGCTGGCTTTGTATTTCTTGCCGCAATATACCCCGCGTATCAGCGCAGTGTGGCGCAAGTGGCGTGACGGTGTGCTGGCGGGATTGTTGGGGTTGGGATCAGCAGCGTTGGCGTTGGCGGTGATGACCCGTGATACGGCAAGCTTGGCGGATTATTTCGTGACGCAAAGCGTGCCGGGTGGTGGCGGTACGAATGTGGTGAATGTGATTCTGGTGGATTTCCGGGGCTTGGATACCTTGGGGGAAATCGCGGTGCTGGCGTTGGCAGGCTTGGGGATTTTTGCGTTGTTGCAGCAAATTAAATTGTACGCACCTGCGGAAGATAGCAGTAGACGCGCTTGGGCGTTGGAGGCGAATCCGCTCATTTTGCAAACCTTTAGCCGGGTGTTGTTCCCGATGATGTTGATGGTGGCAGTGTTTGTGTTCCTGCGTGGGCATAATTTGCCTGGTGGTGGTTTTATTGCCGGATTGATTGCGGCGTTGGCAATTGTGTTGCAGAACCTAGCGAATGGGATTGGCTGGACAGCGCAACGGCTGCGTACTGACATGCATTCTTGGCTGGCGGCGGGATTGTTGATGGCTGCGGGCACGGGGATGGTGGCGATGGCGTTGGGGTATCCGTTCCTCACCTCGGCACATACGCATGTGCATTGGCCGGTGATTGGTGGCTTTGAGCTGGCTAGTGCCATGTTCTTTGACGCGGGGGTTTTCTTGGTGGTCGTGGGGGCAACGGTAATGATTCTGGTGGAACTGGGTAAGTTGAATCGCGTGGATGCGCCCGCACCTGTGCTGCGAGGAGAGGTGTAATGGAATTATTGATTGCCTTGAGTATCGGGGTGCTGGTGGCTTGCGGGGTGTATCTGGTGTTGCGTGCCAGTACCTTTCCGGTGGTAATGGGGCTGACCTTGTTGTCGTATGCGACCAATTTGTTTTTGTTTGCGATGGGGCGGCTTGCCATTGGTGTGCCTGCCATTGTGCGCCCAGATGCACCGGGGTATACCGACCCGTTGCCGCAAGCCTTGGTATTAACCGCGATTGTGATTGCGTTTGGGATGACAGCATTTGCGATTGTGCTGGCGTTGAAAGTCCGCAGTGAAACCGGCAGTGACCATGTGGATGGGAAAGGGGGTGAGGTGTGATGATGCACTTGCCGATCCTTCCAATCCTATTGCCGCTACTGGTGGGAGTCCTCTTGCTGTTATTGCGTCCGCTGGGTTTACAAGTACAGCGCTTGGTGGGTTTTACCGCTACGTTTGCCTTGCTAATGCTGGCGGTGTGGTTGTTTGATGACGCACTGGCAGGGCAGCGGCAGGTGTATGCGCTGGGTAACTGGCCTGCGCCATTCGGCATTACCTTGGTGTTTGACCAGCTTGCGGCGTTGATGTTGTTGTTAACGGCAATACTGGCAGTCGGAGCGTTGTGGTATGCAATTGTCACCGAGATTGACGCGCAAGGTAGCCATTTCCATGTGCTATTCCAGATGCAGTTGTTTGGCTTGAACGGGGCGTTTCTGACCGGGGATGCGTTTAACCTGTTTGTGTTCTTTGAGGTGTTGTTGCTGGCTTCCTACAGCTTGTTGCTGCATGGCGGTGGCAAGGAACGCACTGTGGCGGGGCTGCATTATGTGGTGGTAAATCTGGTCGGTTCGACGGTATTCCTGTTTGCGTTGGGGGCGTTGTATGGGGCATTGGGGACGCTGAATATTGCGGATATGGCGGCAAAAGTGGCGGAATTACCCGCAGAGCGTGAAGGGCTGGTGATGGCGGCGGGTTTGTTACTGCTGCTGGTGTTTGGGCTGAAGGCGGCAATGTTCCCGCTGTATTTGTGGTTGCCTGCTGCGTATGCCAATACCTCCGCACCCGTGGCGGCGTTGTTTGCGATTATGACCAAGGTGGGCGTGTACGCGATTATTCGGGTACATGGCACGGTGTTTGGGGAAGATGCGGGCAGTTTGGCGTATTTCTACGCGCCTTGGTTGCTGGGGCTGGGGCTGATTACCTTGTTACTGGCGGCGTTGGGCGTGATGGCGGCGTTTCGCTTGCGCATTCAGGTGGCGTATTTGGTATTGGCTTCAGTGGCGATGTTGCTGATTGCGGTGGGCTTGCATTCTGAAACGGGGCTGGCGGCGGCGTTGTATTATTTAGTGCATTCGACCTTGCTGGCGGGCGGTTTGTTTTTGTTGGCGGATGTAATTGTACGTGGGCGCGGGGCGTATGCTGACCGTTTTGACCCCGGTATGCGTTTGCCGCACCATGCCTTATTGGGTGGTTTGTTTATGTTTGCGGTGGTGGCAGCCTTGGGTTTGCCACCGTTGTCGGGGTTTTTTGGCAAGTTGTGGATTTTGCAGGCGGCATTGGAACATCCTTGGCGTTGGGTGGTGTTGGCGACGGTATTGTTGAGCAGTGCTGTATTGCTGATTGCGTTGGCGCGTAGTGGTTCGGTGCTGTTTTATAAAGTGAAAGATCACCCGGATGCGGCTGATCCGATATTACCGGAGCAGATTCCGGCGTTTTCCCCCAGTTTGGTGGCGGTGCTATGGTTGCTGGCGGCTGTGCCGTTGCTGGTGCTATTGGCGCAGCCGGTTGCAGAGATAATGCAGCAAATTGCCGTGCAAACCTTGGATACGGCGGGGTATCGGGCAGCGGTATTCGACCCTGCGGTGGGAGGTAAATGAGCATGTTGAAACGATTGTTGCCGCATCCGCTATTGAGCGTGTTCTTGTGGGTGATCTGGTTGTTGTTGAACAATACCGTGGGAATGGGACATGTGGTGTTGGGCGCGGTGTTGGCGGTGCTGATTCCGTTGGTGACGTTAGGCTTTTGGCCGGAGCGGGTGTGTGTGCAGCGTCCGTGGGTGTTGCTGAAGTTTGTGGCGGTGGTGTTGTGGGATATTGTGGTGGCAAACCTGAATGTGGCGGTGTTGATTCTGGGTTCGACGCGCAAGCTCCAGCCTGCATTTATGCTGCTGGAGTTGGATATTCGTTCACCGTTAGGAGTCAGTTTGCTGGCGAATACGATTTCGCTGACACCGGGGACGGTTTCGTGCGAGGTGTCGGCTGACCGGCGGCAATTGCTGGTTCATGCGCTGCATGTGACGGATGTGGAGGCGAGCATTCGGGAAATGAAACAGCGTTACGAGCAACCATTGATAGAGGTGTTACGCGAATGTTGAGTATGGTGTTGCCTTGGGCATTCGGTATGGTGTCGTTGGCGTTGTTATTGAGTTTGTACCGCTTGTTGGTGGGACCGAGTGTGCCGGATCGGATTTTGGCGTTGGATACCCTGTACCTGAATACGATTGCCTTGCTGGTATTGTTTGGGTTGTTGCAAGGCAGTGCGTTGTATTTCGAGGCAGCGTTGCTGATTGCGGTGATGGGCTTTGTGGGGACGATTGCGTTGAGCAAGTATTTGCTGCGCGGCGATATTATGGAGTAGGGTGATGTTGGATGTAATTTTGGCAGTCTTGGTGTTGGTGGGGGCGTTTTTTACGCTGGTAGGTTCGTGGGGTTTGGCGAAAATGCCTGACTTTTTCATGCGCCTGCACGGGCCGACCAAAGCGACGACCATTGGCGTGGGTTCTGTGTTGGTGGCTTCCGCATTGTATTTTTCGTTCAATACCGATGGGGTGAGTTTGCATGAAGTGCTGGTGACGTTGTTTTTGTTCATGACTGCGCCAGTGAGTGCGCACATGATGGCGAAGGCGGCGTTGCATTTGCGGGTGAAGCAGGTGGAGCAAACGCGTCAGCCGAATCGAAAGGGTAAGACTTGATTAATTTGATGTTGCCTTCGACTACGCTCAGGCAACGGATAGTACGTAGTTCAAGACTGCTGCAAATGCTATACTCCCCGCATGGGAAACAAAGACATCATCAGTAAATCCGTACTCGGTCATCTGGCAGCCGACATTGCCAACCTGCTGCTAGGTTTGGGTGTGGACATGGACAGCGTAGAGCTGCTTGATACCGAACAGCAGCGCGTTGAGCAACGCCGCGCCGACTTGGTGGCACGGATGCGCCGCCAAGTTGATGGTGAAAACTTCATTCTGCACATTGAAATCCAAAACCAGAATGACAGCTCCATGCCGTTGCGAATGTTGCGTTATTTCACCGACATCCAGCTTGCCTACCCGCAAGAACCCGTGCATCAGCACCTGATTTATATTGGCAAAGAACGCCTGACCATGCCGGATTGTTTCGCGGCTCCGGCATTTACTTACCGCTATTCCTTGCTCGATATGCACACGGTTGATTGCAGCATCCTACTAAACCAAGATACGCCCGACGCACTGGTACTGGCGATCTTGTGTGATTTCAAAGGCAAGCCCGTGCAGGAAATGGTGAATCACATTGTACTGCGTCTGCGTGAACTCATGGGCGACGACGAAAGCGGCTTCCGCAACTACTTCGAGATGCTCGAAACCCTTGCCGAAAACCGCGACCTGCAACCTAACATCAAAGAGGCTGAACAAATGTTGACACAAGTGGACGTAACCAAATTCGCCTCCTATAGCTGGGGCATGAGGGATGGTATCGAAAAAGGCATCGAAAAGGGTATCGAGAAAGGTCGTTTGGAGGGCGAGTTGAAGAAAGCGCAGGAAGTAGCTCGCAACCTGCTGCAATTGGGCGTTATTCCCGAAGCAGATATTGCCCGCATTGCAGGCTTACCACTGGAAGCAGTCCAGAAACTGCGGGTTCAGCACTGACATTGCCCTATGCAATCGCAAAGATAGGACTCCCATGAAAATCCCCTACGGTATCAGTAATTTCAGAAGCTTGATTACCGGCGGTTATGTCTATATCGACAAGACGGCGTACATCGCCAAGCTGGAAGACGCAGGCAAGTACCACATTCTGCTGCGCCCGCGCCGTTTCGGTAAGAGTTTGCTGCTCTCGACCCTGTGGCATTATTACGATGTGCAATACCGCGCTGATTTCGATACCTTATTCAGTCACTTGCACATTGGGCAGCA
>CAYNNA010000039.1:0-22310 GCA_964398375.1 uncultured Thiothrix sp. | reverse complement strand
GATGGGTATTTTCTCACATTTGTACGGGGGTCAGGGGGTTTTTAGAGGTTCCCTATAGCTTGGAATGGCACTTACTGGTTTCTTTTCTAGCACTGGGTTTGGTGGTTGGCTTTGCCGCAGGTCTGCTGGGCATCGGTGGTGGCGGCATTATGGTTCCTGTGCTGACCGCTTTGTTTGTGGCGCAAGGGTTCCCCAGTGAACACGTGGTGCATATTGCCTTGGCAACGTCGATGGCGGCGATTGTTCCTACCGCGTTTTCAAGTATGCGGGCGCACCATGCTAAGCAAGCGGTGCAATGGTCGGTGGTGCAACGCATTACACCGGGGATTTTGTTGGGAACGTTTGCCGCCACCTTTTTGGCAACGGTGTTATCGACCCGTGGCTTGGCGTTATTTTTCGCGGCGTTTATGGCGTATGTTGCGGTGCAAATGTGGCTGAATATCAAACCCAAGCCGCATCGGGAATTGCCGGGTATCGCGGGTTTATCCGTCGCCGGGCTGTTAATTGGTGGCGTGTCAGCGCTGGTGGCGATTGGTGGTGGTTCACTTTCAGTGCCTTACATGATGTGGTGCAATGTTGAAGTGCGTAAGGCGATTGCGACCTCCGCCGGGATTGGGTTGCCGATTGCGATTGCGGGGACGCTTGGTTATCTCGTCAATGGTTGGGGGCAAGCAGGTTTGCCCGATTACACCATTGGGTTTGTGTATTGGCCTGCGGTGCTGTTGATTGCGTTAACGAGTTTTTTCACTACACGCCTAGGGGCAAACTTAGCGCATACTTTGCCGGTGGCGGCATTGAAGAAGGTGTTCGCGGTGTTGCTGATTTTACTGAGTGCGAAAATGTTGCATTCGGTGCTGTGAAAGAGTAATCAAGGAAGTGCCGGATCCGGGCTAAAGATCCGGCACGTTACAAGCGAAACATATGGGGGCTGATCATCTCGCCCGTCCTTGAACAACCACGTTAAGAGGAAGAAATTAGGATAACTTCCGTGTTATTTTTTCATTCCGTTGGTCGTATCCTTAATGTAGCCTGAATGAAAAAAAATACAAGGGTTTTGATTAAAATTTAATCGTAAATATTTGCTGAGGATGGAAGTTACCCTAGCTTTGCCGTAAAGTGCTAGGCTAGCATTCCCTCATTCAACCAGACACGCGCAGGAATCATGTCCGAGATTATTCGTATCGCTACCCGCACCAGCCCACTTGCCATGTGGCAAGCTGAACACGTCGCCTACCGCTTGCAAACACTTCACCCTGACCTACAGATTGAAATGGTGGGAATGGTGACTCGTGGTGATAAAATTCTCGACAGTCCGCTGTCTAAAATTGGCGGCAAAGGCCTGTTCGTCAAGGAGCTAGAGCTGGGAATGTTGGAAGGTTCAGCGGATATTGCGGTGCATTCCATGAAAGATGTGCCGATGGAATTCCCCGAAGGTTTGCACCTGCCAGTGATCTTGCAACGCGAAGATCCGCGTGATGCATTTGTTTCCAACCGCTACCAGAATTTAGATGAATTGCCCCAAGGTGCTGTCGTGGGTACGTCAAGTTTGCGCCGCCAAACCCAAATCCGCGCCCGTTACCCGCATTTACAGATCAAGGATTTGCGCGGCAACGTCAATACTCGGCTGGCGAAACTGGATAATGGTGAATACGATGCGATTATTCTGGCGGCAGCGGGGTTGATTCGGCTTGAATTCCAAGCACGGATTACCGCCTTTTTATCCACCGAACAAAGTTTGCCTGCGATTGGGCAAGGTGCAGTCGGGATCGAATGCCGCCGCAACGACCCACGGGTGGAACAGTTGCTGGCTCCCTTACGTCATGCGGAAACCACGGTGTGTGTGCGTGCCGAGCGTGCTATGAACCAGCGTCTCAACGGTGGTTGTCAAGTACCGGTGGCAGGGTTTGCCGAGTTGCAAGATGGGGCATTACGGATGCGTGGGTTGATTGGATTCCCCGATGGTTCTGCGATGTATACCTGTGAGCAACGGGGCTGTAGCGTTGACCCGGATGCCTTGGGCGTAGCAATTGCGGAGGATTTGCTGGCACAAGGCGGTGATAAAGTGCTGGCTTTACTGGGCATTCATGCCTGAAGCACTGCATGGCTTGCACATTGTCGTTACCCGCCCCGCGCATCAAGCCGCAGGATTTCGACAAGCATTGGAACAAGCGGGCGCGACAGTATTGTTGTTGCCAGTGGTTGAGATTTGTCCGCTCGATGAGCAGACGACCATTCCGCTCATGCTGGCACAGTTATCACACTATGACACGGCGGTATTTATTAGCGCGAATGCGGTGGAATACGGCTTGCAAGCAATGGACGCGGCGCAGCGGGCGGTGTTGCATACCCTGACCTTGGGGGCGATTGGCAAACAAACGGCAAAGGTATTGCAACAACACGGTTTCACGGCACATTGGGTTCCCTCTCGCGGTTTTACCAGTGAAGACTTTTTGGCATTGCCGCAAACGCAGCACTTGAGCGGGCAGCGCATCCTGATTTTTCGCGGGCAAGGTGGGCGGGAATTACTCGCCGATACCTTGCGGGAACGGGGTGCACAGGTGACTTACTTGGATGTGTACCGGCGAGTTTGCCCTCAAATTAATGCCAGCCACCTGAAATACCTTCATGAACAGCGGCAGCTTGATATAATCACCATCACTAGCAGTGAGGGCTTATTGAATTTGCTCACCCTGCTGGATAATCCCGACTGGATAAAAACGGTTCCCTTGTTGGTCGGGAGCCAGCGGATGTTTGCCACGGCACGCACTGTTGGATTTACCGGAACTATTTGCATTGCAGACAACCCCGGTGATAGTGCCATGTTGCAGGCACTCATCCATTGGGCACAGGAATTCCAAGCATGATTGATAAACCAGCGACACACGAAGCTGATAACGGGACTTTGCATACCGTCGTGGATGCGGTTGAGCCGATGCACTCGAATGCCGCGTTTGAGAATACCGCGTCTCCTCCGAAAGCGACTGGTGCACGTTTTGCCATATTTGTGTCTATCTTGGCGCTGTCTTTTACCGCTATCGGCATTGCGGCGGGCTATAAGCATTGGCAGCGTATGAACGATAAGGCGCGTAATAATGCGGCTGAAATTGTTACCTTGCGTGAACAGCTCAAGACCGTGCCGACCAGTGATGCCTTGAATACCTTGCGGGAGGATTTAGACGCCAAAACCGCTAAAGCACTCAGCAATAATGAGCAAGCCTTACAGGAAATGGCACGGTTGCAACACCAAACTCGCCAGTTTGCGGATACAGTCGCCTCACAAGTGGAACAGGTGACGTTTTTGCAGGCGAAAATGCAGCAAAACGTAACTCCTGCGAGTGCGGCTGAATGGCAAATTGCTGAGGTTGAATTTTTATTAAAACTGGCAGCCCGCCAGTTGCATCTGGCAAAAGATGTACGCACAGCAGTTACCGCCTTGAAGGAAGCGGATGCCCTGCTGGCGAAAGTTGGTTCCGTGAATTACTTGCCGGTGCGCCAACAAATTGCGCGGGATATGTCGAGCCTAGAGGCTGTACCGGTACCGGATGTTGCGGGCGTGTCGCAACGCATTAATGCCATGATGTTGGGGTTGAAACCCTTGCCTGCACTGCCCGCAACCCCGTTGGCAGAAGAGATGAGTCCAGCCGCAGAGGATGCCGATGCGGCAGTGGAGGGGAATTCCTTGTGGGCAGACTATAAGCGCAAGGCCTTGGAAACCCTGAATGATGCGATAGTCATCCGCCAACACGATAAACCTTTGCAGATGCAGTTGGATGCGGATGCACGCTTGCATTTGTTCCAATTGTTGCAATTACGGTTGGAAAATTTGCGTTTATTGGTGCTTCAGGGGGATGTCGCGGGGTTTAAGGCGCAACTAAACTTGATCCGGGAAACGCTGGGTAGCTATTACCCGCCAGAGCAGGCAAAGCCCTTGCTGACGGAGTTGGATGACATTGCCAAAGTAGAGTTACAGCCGGTTCTTCCTGATATTTCTGCCAGCCTTAAGCAGTTAGAAAGTGCGCGTCAGGCTGAAGCAAACAGTGCACCCGCGAATGATGCCGATACACTTGATAAGGTCGAGACCGAGACACCTGACAAGGCTGACAAGAAAACTGATAAAGCTGACAAGGCTGAGTCAGAGGGAGGCAAGCGCGAATGATGTTTTACCTAGTCATATCGCTGATCTTGATCGCGCTGCTTGTGTGGCTGGGGCAATTAGTGCTGGCGCATCCCGGTATTGCGACTATTACCTGGGGCGTGTGGAGTCTGGAAATGAAGACTGCCACGCTCGCTGCTTTGGTGTTGCTGGCATGTGTGGGTTTTTATTTGCTGGTCAGCTTGTTGCGTCACGGGTTCGGAATGCGCCGCAGTTTCAGCCGCTTTCGTGCCGCACGCTTGGGGAGTAAAGCCAACCGTGCCCTGACACAAGGTTTGATCCAATTAACCGAAGGTCATTGGGATAAAGCTGAGAAGCTGTTGGTGGATCATGCGCCTTACAGCGATACGCCCTTGCTGAATTATCTTGCTGCTGCACGGGCTGCTCACATGCGCGAAGCCTATGAGCGCCGTGACGAATTACTCAAGCAGGCGATTGAGAGCGATAGCAAAGCCAATGTCGCGGTCGGGGTATCACAAGCCGAAATGCAGTTTGGCGGCGGGCAGTTGGAACAAGCGCACGCTACCTTGATACGTTTGCGGGAACTGTCTCCCAAACACCCTTACGTTTTGAAGTTGTTGGCGAAAGTGTTGTACCGGCAAGAAAACTGGGACGCACTGTTGGGATTGTTGCCGGATTTAGCCAAGCAAAACTTATTGAAAAATGATGATATGGGCAAGGTACAAGGCGCAACCCTGAAAGCCATGTTCCAGCATTATGCCAAAGGCGGGCAAACCGACAAGTTGCAGGCAATGTGGAAAAAATTACCCACGCCGATTCGTGACAATCACGAAGCCATTGTGTTGTATGCGCAAGCGTTGCACGCAGCGGGGGATGATTTGGCGTGTAACAGTTTTATCAGCAATATCCTCAGCAAGCGTTGGGATGATGGTTTGGCAGATTTGTATGGGCGGACTCAACACCATAGTCTTGGCAATACCATCCAACAAGCGGAAAAATGGCAGCTCAGCCAACCCGCCAATAATCCGGCGTTGTTGTTGTTATTGGCGCGTTTGTACAATCAGCAAAAACTGTGGGGCATGGCAAAAAGCTATTACGAAGCCAGCCTCAATCAAGCACCCAATACCGAAGGCTACCTAGAACTGGCAGAATTGCTGGAAACCATGAAAGAGCCGGAAAACGCACAACGCTGCTACCGCATGGGCTTACGCTATTGCATCCGTACCGATGGCGAAAAGCTAAACCTAACCCCAACGCAGCGTCCGCAGATTAACCCGCAGACGCCGCCAGCGTTAACGCCGTATAACGGCTTGTAACTCAGTTATCACTTAGAGGCGTGCGACACCACTGTCACGCGCTGCTTGGGATACCGCAGCAGGCACGCGATCACGCAAACGCAAATCAAACGGCTTGGGAATGATGTACTCTTTCCCAAATGCCAGCGCATCTAAGCCGTAAGCATCCAACACATCTTGTGGCACAGGTTCGCGGGCTAGTTCCGCCAGCGTGTACACCGCCGCTTTGAGCATCTCGATATTGATGCAACGCGCCCGCACATCCAGCGCACCCCGGAACAAGAACGGGAAGCCCAGCACATTATTGATTTGGTTGGGCTGATCACTGCGCCCCGTCGCCATAATCAAGTCATCACGAGCCGCCAATGCTACTGCCGGATTAATTTCCGGGTCAGGGTTAGACAGTGCGAACACAATCGGGTTAGCCGCCATGCTGTTGAGCATATCCACCGTCATAATGTCCGGGCCGGATAAACCGATGAAAACGTCCGCACCCGCACACGCATCCGCCAAGGTATGCTTGTCGGTTTCCACCGCGTAATCACGTTTAAAAGCATTCAAATCGGTACGCCCGGTGTGCAATACGCCTTTACTGTCGACCATTAACAGCTTTTGCTTATCCGCACCCAATGCACCCAGCAGGTTCATGGAGGCAATCCCTGCCGCACCAGCGCCTACGCATACAATGTTCACGTCGCTGATTTTTTTGCCCTGAATTTCCAGTGCATTCATTAAACCGGCGGCAATAATCACCGCAGTGCCGTGTTGATCGTCATGGAATACCGGAATGTCGAGCATCGCTTGCAGGCGTTTTTCAATCTCGAAACAACGCGGCGCGGAAATGTCCTCCAGATTAATTCCGCCGAACGTGCCTGCAATGTTCTTCACCACGGTGATGAACTCTTCCACGTCTTGGGTAGCAACTTCGATGTCAAACACGTCAATGTCAGCAAAACGTTTGAACAATAAACCTTTGCCTTCCATCACGGGTTTACCGGCGAGTGCGCCGACATTGCCTAAACCCAGCACGGCGGAACCGTCGGAAATGACGGCGACCAGATTGCCTTTGCCGGTGTACAGGTACGCGGCTTCCGGGTCTTTGTGGATTTCACGCACGGGTTCCGCCACCCCCGGTGAATACGCCAGCGACAAGTCGCGTTGCGTCGCGGTTGGCTTGGTAATGTGGGTGGCAATTTTGCCGGGACGTGGCTCAGCGTGATATTTCAGCGCATCTTCTTTTAAATTGGACATGGCTCCTCCGCCTATTGTGTGTGATCCGGGTAAAGTGTTATTGGGCTAACTGGGTGCGCTGTTATCGTCTACATTATTGTATGGTCTTTACTAATTGACCGGGAACGGGTTCACCATTCGGGAACAGCCCGTTCAGTACCCGCAGGTGCATTGCCGCGTTATTGCTTAAGCGACTGGATGCTGCCAGTGCATTGAAGTTATCGCCAGGGCGAGCCGTGATTAAGCGCACCTGTACGGTTTGCCCATTGCCCAGTGGCAGGCGCAAGCCTTCGATCTGGCGCAGGTAAGTATCACGCCCAGCATCGCGCGTGCCGCTGCCATAGCGCCGCGCTTGCCCAATGAGTTGTTGCAGGCGCACATCATTGTTCGGGTGAGTCGAGAATAAGTCACGGTAAGGGTCGGAGCCGCCGCCTTTGAATTGATCGTAAGCTTGCAGGGTGGCAATGACGTTTGCCATATTGGCGGGGTCATACCCGGCACGGGCGAGGTATTCAGCACCCAAGCCATCGGCTGCCAGTTCTTGGGTACGGCTGTAATTGCTTAAACCCAGCTCGCCGATGGTGTTGATCAAGTCTTTATTGCCGAGTTTTTCACTGAGAACGCTGGTGGCAATGCTCCCCACAACTCCCCAAGAGGCTTGGCTGACATTGTGGCGGTCAGCAACATGACCGATTTCATGCCCTAACACCCCGGCAAGTTCGGCTTCGGAGTTCAGATACGCCATTAAGCCGGTCGTGATGTAGATATAGCCACCCGGTAAGGCAAACGCATTGACAGCGGGGTCATCTAATACGGTAAAGGTGTAGTGTAGGTTATTGCGATGGCTTTGCGCTGCCATCAGTTGTCCGATACGGCTGACGTAGGCTTGTACGCGCGCATCTTGATACGGGGGATTTTTCGCAATGATGTCACGGTGGGCTTGTTGCCCGGTTTGAATTTCCTCCGCTTCGGACATTAACGCCAATTGCTTTTCACCCGTGACCGGGCTGACCGAGCACCCCGCGAGCACGGCGGTGCTGCTAAGCAGGATGCTGGAAATAAGAGTGGTTAGCCGCATATTATCATTCTCCATCAAAAACAAAAAAGGCGCTGGTTAGAGCGCCTTTTAATGATGCATGATTCTGGAACAGTCTGCTAGGGCTTACTTGCCACGTGCATAACGGTTCTTGAACTTTTCCACACGACCAGCAGTGGTGTTAACCGCTTGCTTGCCGGTGTAGAAGGGATGAGACTGGCTGGAAATTTCCACTTTGACCAGTGGGTATTCTTTGCCATCTTCCCAAGTAATATTTTCTCTGGTGTTAACCGTGGAGCGGGTCAAAAACGCGAAGCCGCTAGTCAGGTCTTGAAAGACGACTTCTCTGTAGTTAGGGTGAATGCCGGGCTTCATGTTGAAATCCTCAAGTTATTCGGGTACATGCGAAAAGCGCAACATCTTAGCGCTATTGAATCGAAAGTTCAATCTCGGCTTGCACGTTCACAACGATTATCGTCTTAGAAATTCGCTGTCGAGGTGAACAAGCCTACCCGTAAGTCTTTTGCGCTGTAAATTTCGCGACCGTCGACTTCCAGACTGCCGTTACCGATCCCCATCACCAGCTTACGGGTAATCACGCGAGTCAGTTCAATTTTGTACGTTACCTTTTTAGCGGTTGGCAATACTTGACCAAAAAACTTTACTTCACCCACGCCTAAGGCACGACCGTGACCAAGGTTGCCCAACCATGCCAGATAAAAACCGATGATTTGCCACATGGCATCCAAGCCCAAACAGCCGGGCATTACCGGGTCGCCGGGGAAATGGCAGTCAAAAAACCATAAGTCAGGGGTAATATCCAATTCTGCTAAAATATGACCTTTACCCGCAGCCCCGCCGTTATCGCTGATTTCGAGGATGCGATCCATCATCAGCATATTCGGGGTTGGCAATTGCGCATTGCCAGGGCCGAACATTTCGCCACGACCACATTGCAGGAGTTCTTCACGGGTAAAACTGAATTGTCTGGACATAATGCAAGCTCAAGAGTGTCATAAAGCCGCCAATTGTAGCGGAATCTGCTTCAGAAAGCATAATCGGCTGCAATTCCAGCGAATACCGCCATGCCTAACCAATGGTTATTCAGAAACGCTTGTAAACTCGGTTGCGGTTTACGCTCACGAATCAACCATTGTTGATAGACTGAGAGCATTGCAGCCGCCAGTAGCCCCAGCCAATACCAAGACCCGCGTCCACTGAGAATGCCAACGGTAATCAGCAACGCCAGCATGAGTAGTTGCAAGATGCCAATGATCAAACGGTCGTGTTGCCCGAATAAAATTGCGCTGGATTTAACCCCAATTTTTACGTCATCCTCGCGATCACACATCGCGTACATGGTGTCGTAGGCGGTTGTCCACAGTACGGTTGCCAGAAACAGCAACCACGCCATTACGGGCGGTAACACGCCCGTCACGGCGGTAAACGCCATCGGAATTGCCCAAGCAAACGCTGCCCCCAGATGCACTTGCGGTAAATGATGGAAGCGTTTCATAAACGGGTAGGTAGCCGCCAATAATACCGCCACCACCGAGAGTGCAATCGTCAACCCATTCAGCAATAACACCAAGGCGAAGGCGACTAACCCCAACACCGCAAACACGCCCAAGGCTTCGCGCGGGGTAATGTGCCCAGCCGCCAAGGGACGAGTTTTGGTACGGGCAACGTGCGGGTCAACGTCACGATCAGCATAATCATTGATGGCGCAACCAGCGGAACGCATGAGCACCACACCCACAACAAACACCAGCAGCACCAAGAGGTCGGGTACGCCTTCAGCCGCTATCCACAGCGCCCACAAAGTCGACCATAACAATAAATAAATACCAATCGGACGGTCAAGGCGTATCAAGCGTGCATAATGCCGCAGTTTATCCATCATGGCGGGTCGAGCATTAAACGTTCAACGGGCTTGCCTTGCTGCAAGTGGCTTTCGATGATTTCATCAATATCATCTGTGTCGATGTAGGTATACCAAACAGCTTCAGGGTAAACGACGATGACAGGCCCTTCGGCACAACGGTTTAAGCAGCCAGCAGAATTGATACGGGATTTACCGTCTTTGTGTAAGCCTAAGCCTTTGGTGCGTTGCTTGGCGTAGTCGCGCATGGATTGGGCATCAAATTGCGCACAACAGGGTTCGCCATCAGCGCGTTGATTGGTGCAGAAAAAGACGTGATGTTGGTAGTAACTCATGGGTAGTGGCTTGCCTAAAGAACAGAAGCCAATTATGCCAGACGAAGGAGTACCCACAAAATAAAACAGGGTGGAAAAATCCACCCTGTTTCGTATTCAACAGCCTAACGGCCTGTGATTACTTTGGTGCAGCAGGTGCAGTAGCAGGTGCTGCAGGTGCAGCTTGCTCAGCAGCAGGTGCAGTTTGTGCAGCAGCAGGTGCAGTTTGTGCAGCAGCAGGTGCAGTTTGTGCAGCAGCAGGTGCATCAGCTTTAGGCGCTTCAGCAGCTTTTTCGCCGCAAGCGGTCAGTGCAAATGCAGCCAGCAGAGCAGCAATCAGCAGACGATATTGAGTCATTGTTTTATCTCCACAAAAGTTGACTTTGAAAAATAGTAAGTGACGGTCGCATAAGATGCAAACCTAACACTCGTAGCCTTCATGTTTCCTGGAAGGCTACAGGTTGATACGAGCAATCCTTGCTTCCCTTTAACGGGTATTCCTACGATGCTAAGCGTAGCACTGTTTTAAACTTTCTGTATAAGTTTTTAATAAAATAGTGATGATTGCTTATTGATCATTAGAAATACTGTTCATGCTGGTAAGTACGCCGTTAACTTCGGCACCTTCGTCCATCTGTATTTCCACGTAGTGAATATTGCCATTAATCTTGGCGGTGGATTTTAGGGAAATACGGCGCGAAGCAAATACATCGCCGGATATAGTACCCGAAACAACAATGAGTGGCGCACGTATTTCCCCTGTCACTTCGCTATCACCCTGAATATACAAGGCAGCACGCGAATCCATAGGGGCAGCGATATTGCCATTCACTTTTCCGTGAATGTATAAATTATTTTGAAAGGCAATGTTGCCAACAATTTCCAGGTCTTTTTCAAGCAGCGAGGCTGAAGAGGTGTTTCTGGTTGTCATGTATTTGTCTTATTTATTGAGTTCATCAAAACAAAGTAATTAGGTCAATGATACTAGCAGGTGTCTGGCGAAACATCATGTGTTATTACTACGCGCCCGCAATTGTTCCAACTCATTTTCCAAAACGGCAATGGTGTCATCACGCATTTGCAAGTCTTCCAGCAAGGCTTGTAGCCGGATTTCATAGGTTTCTAGGCGTTCCAGCACATCATTATCCTGTTGTGTACTGTTTTCGAGGCGGGCAGTTAGTTTTTCCGTGCGTTCTTCTGCCTCTTTCAGGTCACGGCGCAACGCGGCATTGTCCCGATGGCATTGTTCTAGGCGAAACCGCGCCTCAAAAGGGTTGTCGGCTGTTTCTTGAGCCAGTGTGCGTGATTGAGCCGTTTTGCTGCCAGCCCACCACCCGATGACGAGTCCGCTCACAATAGCTAAGGCTAATAAGAAAGCAATTTGTATGGTTAGATAAAACATCGGCGTCCTCTTGCCCTTAAATCACTAGGCGGATCTATTGTAACAGCATCACCCCAATAGAGAACTTCACCTTTGATCAGAAAAAGCATGTTTCCTTGCTGTTTGTAGACTATGATTAAAATGTCTTCTAGTATTCGGATAGAATATACTATAAACCGCTATCGAGTGTTTGGTGTGACCTTGAAATTATGTTAGGAAAACTATTGCGCAGCGGGAAAGCCCAGCCCCCGCCGGAATTGCCTTTGATCTTCAGTCTTGCGTCTGAGCGTCAGCTACGGTTGCATCAGCACCATGACCTGTTGGGCGTATGGCGGTTTCTGTCTCACCATGTCCGCCGCTACCCGCAGGATTTGCGGGCGCATACGCAACGCATTTTGTTGGCACAGCACGAGACGTTGCGTAGCCGTTTGGCTGGTAGCCTCCAAGACTTGTTTCTGTCCTTGGGTAATGCGGGTTCGTTATTGCGTGAACGTTTATTCAACTTAGTGAAAGATGACCTGAGTCGGCAAGATGAGCTGTTTTTCCAGCAATGGTTAGAGACTTCTGTGGAACTTGGTGATCATCAACAATGGCGGGAAGGTTCTGTCTTATCCACGGGGCAGGAAACTTCGGTGGTTAAGTTGCTTACTGTTGAACGTTGGCAGGAAACCGCACAATATTCCAATGTGATGGAGGAAGTTTTTGCTTGTTTGGAGTATGGTCAGATTGATACTGCCCGCGAGTTGTTAGAGGTCGAAGTTCTCGCAGGCAATGCCGACGAGGCAATGGAGCAGGAGCTTGTGAACATTTATCAGTACACGCGCAGCAAGGATGGGCTGGATACCATGATTAAGCAGATGCAGGAAGCAGGGCGTGAGGTTTCTGCCCTGTGGCTGGAGAAGCGGCAGGAATCCGAACAATGGTAAAAAAATAACGATAAGCAGGCTGGATTTATGCTGAAACATTCTAAAACAGGCCCTTTGAAAGTTGCGCTGCTGGCGATTAGCCCGCACAACCGGGCGATACTTGAGTTTTTTTTCTCAGGTGCTGGGCGTAATTTATTTCGGGTTGTGCCAGAAGCCGAGGCAGATGCCTTTATTCTGGATCACGACCACCCGGATGCCAAGGAAGACTGGCAACAACGAGCGGCTTTACATAAACCCGGTATTATTTTGTCGGTACACCCTGCTGAATTACCGAATTGTATCTGGATTCCTAAGCCGTTAACGTCACGCGCCTTAACCGATGCGGCTGACAGGGTGCATGAGTTGGTGGCTAGTCTGGAGTCAGAGGGTCATAAGTCGCAGCGCCCGCTGGTGAATGCTGCCGCTTCTGCTGAAAAGCCACTGGTGCAGCACGCTGAGGCACATTTTCGCGACCTCCCACAACCGTTTGGGATACCGACACACCCTGAACGACCTGACAGAAAGTTTCGCTCTTTGGTAATTAACTTGCCCGATGAAGAGGATGTGGCAGAGGACGTGCCGCCTCCTGCGCCAGCGCCAGTAGCGGATATTCCCACCCGTGTATTTGACCCGGCAGAAGCCGATATTCCCTTGGAAGAAGTCGACCGTCCTGTTGATGATTCATTATCTCAAGAGGAGGCGAAAAGCCGCTGGAAAGCGCTGTGTGGTGAACAAGATGACGTACAGTCCCTGGCAGAGGTGGCATTGTTTACCCCTGAAAATTACCTGTTGAGTACGGTTTTGGAAGCGATGCGGGTTGCTAAAGAGTCACAGCAAACCGTATACCTCAAATTATCAGCAAAAGATTACGCCTTGTTGATGCCGCAGCAGGGGCTTGCTTATTGCACATTGGACACCCGGTCAGAAGAATTCCGCGTCTTGTGCAATAATCCCGTACAAGCGGGGCAGTTTGCGCTACATATACCCAACAGTGCGGAACTCGAACGCTTGGAGCAGCAAGCCTCGCATGATGCCGATGCCTTGTTGGATTTGGAAGCCTTTGTGTGGGTTGGCAGTTTGCTGACTGCGCGAGGTCGCTTGGGGCGCGGTGTTGAGATTGAGCAGAAAATTTCCCTGAAATACTGGCCCAACCTGACACGCCTTGAGCAATTCCCCCATATCATGCGTATCGCTGCCTTGTGGAACCAACGTCCGGCAAGCTCACTGGATATTGCTAGCGCTTTGGCTATTCCGCAACGCTATGTATTTGCGTTCCACACAGCAGCCAATGCACTTAACTTGTTTGAAATGGATCAGAACAAACTCAAAAGTCGGGAAAAAGAGAAGCCGAAGCAAGAAAGTCGTGGCTTCTTCTCGCGCTTGTTGAAGCGTTTGTTGGGAGGGGGAACGAAATAGCTTTATGAGTAGCATGATCAACCGCAAAATTATTTTTACTGGCCCTGTTGGTGCAGGCAAAACCACTGCTATTGCTGCCATCAGTGATATAAAACCGATTGCGACCGATGAGTATGCTTCGGACATGACTAAAAGTCGCAAGCCACAAACCACTGTGGCAATGGACTATGGCTTGATTCGGTTAAGTGAAAACGAGCGTGTGCATTTGTATGGCACGCCCGGTCAGGAGCGTTTCGATTTCATGTGGGACATTCTCACCAAAGGCGGGATCGGTTTGATCTTGTTATTGGATAATACCCGCAAGGATCCGTTTCAGGACATCCGCTTCTATACCAATGCTTTCCGTGACTTTATCGAAAAGCAGCAAATGGTGGTCGGGGTGACGCGCATGGATTTACACCGCAAGCCGGGTTTAATCGAGTACCGGCGCTATCTGGAGTCCTTGTCATTGCAGGCACCGGTATTTGAGGTGGATGCCCGCAGCCACAAAGATGTCACCATGCTGATTCAGGCGCTGTTGTTTTCACTGGATCCGGGAGTAACTAACTGATGAGCGAATACATACTCACAGAAAATTTGCATCTGGGTGTTACCCCTGCGGGTACTTATTATGCGGTGCAGGATAATGCTGCTGAACCGGGGCGCTTGTTTTTGCACCGTTTGTTTCAGGAGGCGACTACCCCCCTGTTTACGGTCGAGGTTGCCTGTGAGCTAAGTGGTTACAAGAAGAAGCGGGCGTTGGAGTTTGTTCACTGGATGCAGGAAGCCGGGATGATTCTGGGACAGGAGCAAAGTGAATCTGCCCCAGAAGAAACCTTGGAACGTCTATTGCCCAAGTTGCTGCGTACCCTTTCTGATGAAGGCAAGGCGATTTTGGCAGAAAGCCGAGGGCTGTATCTGGGCAGTGCCGGTTTTACCCATGAGGCAGCGGAAGAACTGGCGGCATTGAGTGCTAACTTGACGGCGGTGTATGCGCGTCATAAAGAATTGTTACACGGCAATCTAGGCTATCGCCAACGGGCGTGGGGTTTGGTGGATGCAAGTGGTAACAGTGAGGTGGGTTTTTGGCCGCTGTACATTGGTCAAAACCGTTTTACCCTGATTATTGGCGGTATTCCACAATTCAACCAGCCTGATTTCAAACGGTTGGTGTGGGCGCTGGGAATGCGTTACGGCAATACTGAAATACCTGTATAACTTGAAATTAACTATTGATAACCAAGGAGAAAAAACGACATGCGCTCTGAAATGCTGAACTCCATTCTTAGTGATCTAAACGGTTCGTCTGCGGACATTGAGGCGTCTGCGGTGTTGTCTACGGATGGCTTGATGATGGCTTCCATGTTGCCGGGTAGTATGGATGAAGACCGGGTCGGGGCGATGAGTGCCGCGATGTTGTCACTAGGGGATCGGACTGCGGAAGAGTTGGCGCGTGGTGCGCTGGAGCAGGTGCTGATCAAAGGTGCTAGAGGCTATATCCTGATGACCCATGCGGGCAATGAGGCGGTAGTGACTGTATTGGCAAAACCTAATGCGCGTCTTGGCTTGATTTTCTTGGATGTAAAACGTGCTGCCGAGAGTATTGCCAAAATTATCTAAATAGCTAATCTCAATGCCATAATAATAAAGTTGTCTCAATCAGTGCCTGACGGTTTGCAGTTATGCTGTTCTAGGCTATGGGAAGCCAACAAGGAGTGATGCGATGGAAGATATGACAAACAAGGATGTAAGGGAGCCGTATACCGAGCATCGGTTATGCTATTACGATGGTGCTTCGCGCTGTGTTTTGGTTAAAGATGAGGAAATTCCTTTTCCAGAGGGGAAGCTAATTGTTTCGCGCACGGATCTGCGTGGCATTATTACCCATTGTAATCAGGCGTTTGTGGAAATGTCTGGTTATACTGAGGCGGAATTGCTCGGACAACCACACTATATTCTGCGCCATCCTGATATGCCGAAAGCCATTTTTAAGGATGCGTGGGAAACGGTGGCACGGGGTGAGAAATGGCATGGCTATGTTAAAAATTTATGCAAGGATGGGCGCTACTATTGGGTATACGCCACCATTATCCTCAATGTGCGGGCTGGTAATCCCATCAGTTGCACTTCGGTAAGGCGTAAGCCTTCGCGCACCCATGTCGAAGCCTGCATTGCATATTACGCTCAATTAAAGCAAGCGGAGGTCTGAAGTGAAGCCCTATGTCCTGACTGTCAGCCCAGACTTTCCACCAGCCCAAATTGCAGGTTGGTATATTTTTAATACATGGTTGCAACGCCAATTGGGTGTGCCTATCCATGTGGATTTATTTGATGACTTCGCCAGCCAGCGTACAGTGATTCAGGACGATGGGATCGACCTGATTTACGCCAACCCCTTTGATGCGGCGATGTTAGTGCGGGAAAAAGGCTTTACTGCCATTGCGACACCCTTGCATAAATCAGATGAGGCGATTATTGCGGTGGCGGCTGATTCGCCGGTAAAGCGTATTGAGGATTTAGCACCTGGTATTCGCATTGCGTCAATCGATGACCCGGATGTGAACCTGATTGCCATGATTATGTTAGAGCCAGCGGATTTGTCGGCGCAAAATGTTCAGACACACACGGTGGATACCTATGTGTTAGTGGCTAAACACTTGTTGCAAGGCAAGGCGGATGTTGGATTTTTTCTGCGGGATGCGTTTGAAACACTTTCAGGGATGATTCAGCGTCAGTTACGCGAATTGATTCGCAGTGAAATACACGTGATTCGCCATGTATTGTTGGCAAGCCCACGCTTGCAGGAACAGCATGAGCCATTGCGCCGTATTTTGCCAGCCATGAGTACCGACCCTAAAGGCAAAGGTGTCTTAGAGAGCATGGGTTTGCAAGGCTGGGAAATACAGGAACAGGAAGATACCGAATTTATGATTGACCTGATGGATACACTGGTTAACTAACCATGAAAAAACTGACCTATTTTCACCCACAGGTGCGTACCCGTTTGTTGAAGGTGCTGGTTCCTGTATCACTGGCAGGTATGTGTTTGTCTGGCACAGTTTTGGCGGCAGACAATACATGGGAAATCCAGCCCGGCAACAGCTTGAGCAAGATTGTTGCTGAGAAATATCCCGATTATGGGAATCGTCAGGTCATTATGCAGGAAATCCTCAAGCGTAATCCGCAGGCTTTCCGCAGTGAAAATATTAATAGTTTGATCGTCGGCAAAACGCTCCAGTTGCCGGATCCTGCTGATATTCCTGATCTTAAACCGCCTGCCCCCAAGCCAGCCGAGGGGGGTGATCCGGCGCTTCAAGAGAAAGTAAAAACCTTAGAGGCACAGGTCACTGAACTCGAAGAAACCATCACGATACTTGAAGAGGAAAATACCGCCTTACAGGAAATGCTGCATGAGGCAGCGAGCGGTAAGCCTCTCACTGCCACTGCCGAACCTGTTCCTGCCCCTGTTGATAATACCTTGCAACAGCGTTTGGATGAGGCTGAAAAAGCCTTGTCTGCGAGTAAAGTTGCCAATACTACGTTAGAGGAACAACTGGCAGCAATCCAGCGTGAAAACGAAGTATTGCAGAACGATCTGCAACAGATTCGTGCAGCAGCAGCGGTTGCGGAAACCAAAGCCGCCGGTTCGGGCAATTTACCGTGGATCTTACTGGGATTATTGGCGCTGTTGACTTTGCCGTTACTGTGGCTGTTGCGCCGTAAGCGTGAACCCGCAGCGGTTGCTAGTGCTGCTCTGGCAGCCGAGTCAACGTCAACGATACCTGCGGATGTACCGCCCTCTGTCGTGACTGACTCACCTGTGACGGTGAGCATTATGCCCTCTTTGGATGAAAACCCCGACGCCGCACTCAAGCTCGATATTGCCCGTGCGTATTTGGATTTGCGTGATTCGGAAGGAGCGGCTGACATTTTACAGGATGTATTGACTGAGGGTGGTGAGCAGCAACGCCAGGAAGCCCGCGAGATTCTGTCGTTTATTACGTAATTGACCGCTAATTCTTTTAAATTAACAGCTTATCCTGTTAGTCTGCCGCTTATTCCCCTCTGTCCTGCTGTCGCTGGCGGATATATCGCGATACTTCTAATCTCAAGATTCAACCATTGGTCTATATTCTATGGTTCGAGTAATAGATTGGGAGTGTCGAATGGCTTTTTCTGCGTTCACCGTGAGCAAACAGCAAGTCATGCCGTTCGCGGCGCTATTGGCGTTGCTCACTGTCACTGTCTTAACCCTGTTGAGTTTATGGGTGCAGCAACCGGCGATTGAAACGGATTTGTTGCAGCGTACCCGCCAAGCGTTAGCGGAGGCAGGCTTGCCCACGCATTTGGTTCACTTTAATGGGCGTGATGGTGTGTTGACTGGAACCGTTGCAGGTGAAACTGAACTACAGCGCTTGCAGCAAATCGTTAGCGGTATTGATGGGGTACGCCAAGTTGAGAATCGCCTTATTCCCGTCAGCACGGCATCCGCAGCGTCTGACAATTTGGATGCCCCGCCTGTGCCTGCGTCAGGTTTGCATCTTCCGGCTAAGCGTTACCCTGTCGAGAAAATTGACTTAAGCGCGATTCAATTCGATTATTCCAGAGCCGAGTTAGACAGCAAAGCAGTCGCCGCATTAGAGCAAGTGCTGGCTGAATTGCGTCAACAGCCTGAGATTATTATTGAGGTATCGGCGCATACTGACCATGAAGGTACGGCACTGGGTAATTTGACGGTCAGTCAGGCTCGTGCCGAAGTGATCCGCAATTATTTATTGTCCCAAGGTATCGAAGCCAAGCAAGTGCGTGCCAAGGGCTATGGTTCCTCCCGCCCCATCGTGGAGGCAAGTGCCGCAGATGCGCAACACAATCGTCGGATTGAAATTACCGTGTTGAAGGAGTAGCTACGATGCTTTATCTCGCACTCCAAATAGTGCTCTTGCTCAGTGTGGCGCTGTTGATCGGCGTGTTGATGGGGGGATGGGTTGTGAAATGGTATTATGTGCGTGAATCTGCCCAGTGTCTGACCGAGCTGGCAGGTTTGCGGCGCAACTATCAGGATGCAAGCGCTGATAATGCGTATCTGCGTAATAAAACCCGCCAACTGGAAAAAGTGTTACGCAAAATTGGCGCACCACCAGCGGACAGTGAATACGGTCAGTTTTTGGAACTGCGGAAAACCCTCGAACACACCCGTCGGGAATATCAGGAATTGCTGGAGCAATACCACCAGCAAGAAAAAACCTTGGCTGATTGGCAGGTTAAATTACAGCGTAACCAAGAGGCATTGGCTACTTTACAAGCTGAGCCACTCATGGAAAAAACCGAGCCGTTGCTGACGGCAGCGGATTTACAGGAGCCAACGGTGCTCAGGTATGACGACCTGACCCGTATTCAAGGCGTTAGTCAACAATTAGCCAGTCACTTGAAAGCATTGGGTATCGTTACCTACCGTCAAGTGGCAGAATTCACGGTGGATGATGTGCAGCATATTCAGCGCATTATCGGTAGCGAACGTTACCAACCACCAGATAGCTGGGTGCAAGATGCCCGTGCTTTGTGCTGACTTAAAATTTGGCAGGTTTTTGGTAGGTACGCACAATCAGAAAACCTTTTTTCAGTTCAGCGTGGTAAATCAAGCCGATGTCACGGCTGTTATCGCTGCCTTTAAAGTAAGTTTCACGTTCTAGCTTGGCAGGTTGCCACCAAGGGGCTGGGGGGTGTTGTGTCATAAACGTACTTTGCAAAATATCAGTACTCAAGTCTTGCTGTGTCAGACCATTTTGACGGATGAAATATTCCACTGCCGCACGTTCCGTTTCAAACATAAACCATGAGGCATTGCCTTGTGCTGAGGTTTGGCTGCTGGCTTGCACGTTGATCACGTTAGCAGGCTCGGTGCCAAACCAATTGGCAAGCGCTTGCTTGGCACGTTCGGGGTTGGCAGTGCGCAAAGTGGTTTTGGATGCCGGAAAGAACTGTTCCGCAATATACGGTGTGAGCGCGAGACTGACGCCCGCAAGGATGACTAATGCCATTAAGACTGGAAAAAAGTATTTCATAACGACTCAAGTTGCAGTTTGAATAAGTGTAGCGCATTCGCCGTGGTCACTTCAGCAATACGTTCAAGGCTTTCCCCGCGCAATTCTGCCAGGCTTGCCGCAATCACGGGCAGGCGTGTGGGGTCATTACGCTTGCCGCGCCAGGCACTGTCTGGCTGATCGGGAGCATCTGTTTCCAGCAGTAATGCCTCCAAAGGGACATTGCTGAGTACATTGCGCAGACGCTGAGCGCGAGGATACGTCATCGTGCCGCCTACACCCAAATAAAATCCTAGCTTGATCAGTGTATCGGCTTGCTGCTGACTGCCTGCAAAACTGTGAATCACACCACTTAAATTTTTTTTGCCAGAAAAGCGTCGAATGTGTTTGAGAACACAGTCAAGCGAACGGCGGGCATGGATAATGAGCGGCAGCTCGAATTCACGGGCTAAGCTTAGGTGGGCGATAAATAGGGATTCCTGTTGTGCCACATCCAGTTCGGGTAGGTAAAAATCCAACCCACATTCGCCAATGGCGATGGGTTGTTCCTGCTCCAACCAACGGCGTAATGACACAAGAGCCTCAGGGGTATGTTCAGCAAGATACACAGGATGCAAACCATAGGTAGCATGAAAATGAGGCGACATGGCACAAATATCACGTAGTCGTGACCAATGCTTGGCACTAACAGCAGGGAAAATCAGGTCGCTCACGCCAAGTGTGTTCATTTTATCCACTAATAACGACCGTTCGTCAGCAAAATCCGGTTCGTCAAAGTGGCAATGTGTGTCGATTAATCTCATGTGCGCTAAAATACAATTTTGTTAAAGTAATGAACAGGATACTATAGGCGATGTGGTTAGTGGCGATCGGATATTGTGACCTAAAAAAGAAACTAGCCAACACCGTAAAAATAACTATAAAATGTTGTTATGTGGTCAGTTATGTTAAAAACAGGCTCGTGAGGGGCTATGAATATGAAAAAAACACCTGATGCGGTGCGTTTGTTTCAAGTGACAGATTCCCATTGTTATGCCAGTGATAACAGTCGCTTGACATGGACGGATATGCCGATTTATCCCAACTTGTCGTTGCAGGCAATGCTCGCACATTTGGGGTCTAAAGCACAGGGGTATAGTGCGCTGTTGTTAACAGGCGACTTGGCACAGGAAGAAATTCCCGCGACGTATCAGCGTGTCAATGCGATGTTGAACGCCTTTCCCTTGCCAGTCTACGCCATTCCTGGTAATCACGATATTCCGCAAATGATGCAGGAAAACCTCAATGGTAATGTCACCATGCCGGAACACGTTACCGTGCGGAATTGGCATTTATTGTTACTGGATACGAATGCTGACGGCAAACCTGATGGGCGTTTGACGGAAGCGCAATTTGAGCGTTTTGAACAGCAATTGAGTACGATTCCTGATGATCACTTTGCTGCCATTTTCATGCATCACCACCCTGTACCCATAGACAGTGAGTGGATGGATGTGACGGGTTTACAGCAGAAAACGTATTTCTGGAATCTGGTTGAACATTTCCCACAAGTTAAAGTTGTTTTCAACGGGCATATTCATCAGGAATTCAATGGCAAACACGAGTATGCGGATGGGCGTATTGTCGCCGTTCATGGCACGCCTGCCACCTGTGTGCAAATGAAACCCGTGCGTAAAAATATCGAATTCGACCACACCAAACCAGCATGGCGTGATATTGTGCTATTAGCCGATGGCAGTGTGCAAACTCATGTGCATTACCTAGCATTTGAAGTTAATGAAGATGTGATTAAATCTTCAATCTGAGAATACCGACACTGACGTGGATTCCTACAGACTAGTTCTTGCCCCTATGGAAGGCGTGGTGGATCACACCATGCGCGATCTGCTCACTCGCGTTGGCGGTTACGACCGTTGCGTGACCGAGTTTGTGCGCGTGGTGGATCGGCAATTGCCCACTCGTGTGTTTTACCGTGCTTGCCCCGAATTACTCACGGGTGGCAAAACCCCCGCCGGAACGCCAGTTTACGTACAACTCCTCGGTGGTAATCCGCATTACATGGCGCTGAATGCGCAGGTACTGGAACGTTTAGGTGCGCCCGGTATTGACATCAATTTTGGCTGTCCGTCCAAAACTGTCAACAACAGCGACGGTGGCTCGGTGTTGTTGCGTGAACCGCAGCGGGTGCATGACATTGTGCAGGCAGTACGCGCCGCTGTCAGCCCACAGATTCCGGTGACAGCAAAAATCCGTCTCGGCTTTAAAGACAGCAGTTTACTGGCAGATATTACCCAAGGTATTCAGGCAGCCGGAGCCAGCGAAATGTGCATCCATGCCCGCACCAAGCAACACGGTTATTTGCCTCCCGCGTATTGGGCAGAAATTGGTAAGGTTAAGCCGCACTTGCACCTGCCAGTCATTGCCAATGGTGAAATCTGGTCAGTTGCTGATGCCATCCAAGCCCGCACCGACAGCGGCTGTGTGGATTTGATGCTGGGGCGTGGGGCATTGAGTTTCCCCGATTTGGCGGTAGCGATTCGCGCCCGTCTAGCAGGTGAGGCGTACATGCCGCTGTCATGGGCGCAGGTGTTGCCGCTGGTGGTGCAATACGCTACCGAATTGGAAGCACGCGCCCCGCAATACGCCGCCAGTTTCATCAAACCTCAACAGTCGTAAGTTCTTCCCATTCCCCCAAGCAGCATGAAATCCCTTAGAGT
>CAYNNA010000038.1:0-22389 GCA_964398375.1 uncultured Thiothrix sp. | reverse complement strand
CCTTGGGCAGACCCAAAGGCAAAGCGGAAACGGTGAAACTGGATGCCCACCGCGAAGAAATCAAACGCTACCTTGCCAAGGACATCAGCAAACGCGCCATTGCCAAGCTGCTGGATTGTTCCAAGTCCACGCTCTACAACTGGCTGGAACGGGAAGGGCTGAACAAGAAGAAACCCAAAACGGCGAAAGCCCCGGCAACGACACCATGAGCGAAGAACAACACGGATATGGAACAGTGAAAGAACAACTGCAACGGCTGGAAACCCACCGCCAAACCATCAGCACCGACCCGGCAGCAAGCCACTGGCTGAAACAGGCTGTAACCCAATTGTGGGAACGTGATGTGGTGGATGCCCTCAACGATCTGGATGTACTGCGCGAACTGCTGGAAGAGAAACACCGTATCGACAGGCTACTTTTGGAAAAATGGGCGGAAAACCATGACGGAACACAACACTGAAACCCTTTGGATCTCCGGTTGGATGTGGGGCAAATACCCGGAACAGGCGCAAACTTATTGCCTGCCACAAGACGAAACCGAGGCGGCGGAATGGCTGGAAGGTTTCCGCTGGGGAACAACCGAAGCCTGCCAGTTTCACCGGCTGTGGGAATGGCTGGATGAAACGCTGGCAGGGCATGACACCACCATTCGGCTGGTCAACAAGGTTGCGGGGAATCCCTGAGCGATAGGGGGAAAGCGGGTGGAAGCTGCCGACCGTCTGCGCTTCGTAGCGGTTGCCCGTGCCAGCCCGTCGGTGCTGTCGCGTTTTAGCCTGTAAGCCCGGTTTCTTTTTTGGGTTTGGTGGTGGGGAAAGCGGCTGCATTTTGAAGCGGTGTCTGCGACGCTTACTTTTGCAACGCCGCCAGCGGCTTATGCAAATACGGTGAGGTTGCCCAAGCGTTACATAATGTGCCGTTATGCGATATGCGGGCAAGCCCGCACACGGCAGTAGCCGCCCTTCGGGTCGCATAACCCACATTATGCAAAATTTGGGCAGCAGTATCCCCCGACAGTCTCGCTACGCTCGCTTTGCGGGGTTGCAGTGATGCCGCTACGCGGTTTGTTGTGCCGCGTTGCGGCAAGAGTGCCTCAGCTAAAGCTCAGGCACACAAGAGCGCGAGCGGCAAGCCGCCTGCGCAAGACACACAGGCGCGTCTGTGATTGCTCCAGTCTGTCGCCGCTTACGCTCAAGCCCTACGCTCACCTACGCCGCGCCCATTCGCCGCTATTGCTACCGCGTTATTGTCCGGCTTCGCCGCACACGCGGCAGCGCGGCCAATGGTCACGGCTACGGTGGCTTCGGGTCTTGGCTTCAGCGTCGCCAGCCTTCCACAATGTCGGCGGGGTGCTGCATCAGCTTCGATACGTGCGGTGCGCCGCCTCCCTCAAGGTCGCTACGCGGTGTGTTGGTGCGCCGCTCAACTGCGTTCGAGCGGACGCGAAGAAAACCCGCGCCCAAAGGCTGTAACACTGCCCAACCCCAGCAGAAAACCCCAAAGTTGTTAAAAGAGAAGAGGTTTTGCAAGTGTTTCTGCCGCCTGTTTTTTAAGCAGTGCGCGGGTGGGGGAAAGGGTGGTGGTGCTGGTAAAAGCCCGCAGCGGCAGAAACACCCGCACCAGTGTATTTTTAGGTGTGCCGTGCAACTACCGCCCAACTGAAACACGTTTCAGATGGTCGATAGTTGACGGGGAAAGCGCATCAGTTACCCATAAATTGCTCAGAAAATCAGTGCCTTACGTCGGGTTAAAACTGACTAAGCCTATGATTTTTAATATAATTTAGGTCTACAGTGTACAGAAAACCGCTGGCATTCAGAGGGTTAGTTACACTGTGAGGCTACCCCCATGCGGCTTAAAGATGTTGCACTCATCCGCCCCGGTTTTGTTGATGCTGATTTTTGGTTGATCCGGCGCGGGTCACTGGAAACCATCGGGCAACCCACCAAAACCTATTCCCCCTATCATATCGGTGTCAGGGTTGAGCAAACCGGGCTTATACTGCCTGACTATTTGTTTTACGTGTTCATGCACTTGCACCAGTCCGGGCAGTGGCGGGCGTTGGCTCATGGCACGTTGGAACTGGTGCATATCCGCACCGAAGACGTGCGCAATATTGCGCTAACAGCGTAATGGCGGGGGGCTAACGCCCCTTTCCCTTTTGAGGATCGGCAATGGAAATCAAGATACCCAGTATCCAAGAACAGCAGCGGTTTATCTTTGAGCAGGGGACTAAGGAGGCAATCCGGCAACTGGAGCAGAACCTAAACGCGCCCGTGGTGCAGGATTTGGGGATCGACGAAAGCCAGTACAGCCATGCACACCTGTTGTCAGAAGACCGCTGGGAAGCCCCACACCCGGATATTGTGTACGCCTACATTGAGCAGTTTAAACGCCATTCCGAGTACCAAAGTGATAAGGCGGTTGCCCAGTGGTTGGGGATGCGGGGCAATAATGCCGAGCGTAATTTAAGGGCGTTCAAGACGGGGGAGAGCAAACCACCGTTTGGGATTTGGCGGCGGTTGTTGGTGGCTACCGGGCGCGTTCCACAGGAGATTATTCCGGTGATTGCCTTCATGCGCTGAGGGTAGGCGGAGCAACTGACTACTTATCAGTTGTTCCGAATATGGTTAATTTTTAATCTTTCTCGTAAGTCCATGCAGCAACAGGGACTTAGGCGGCTTTTTCACAAGGTTATCCCCGGATTCTGGGGATAACCACCGTGGGGAATTGTAATGTTACTGTTACGCTTTGGGCGGTTTGCTTGCTTTGCCTTTGGGGGTGTCCGGTGCTGGTGGGGTGAGGGTTGCCAGCAATGCCGCATTCTGTACCCTCAATGCTTCCAGTTCCCCACGTAATCCCGCTGCATCCTCCCGGCTGGTGCTGGCGGCCTGTAGCACCTGTTCTTTTTCCGCTTGTGCCTTGTCGAGGCGTTCCCCTAGTTGTTGGATCTCGCGGGCATGGCGTTCCTGGTCTACCTGTTGCTGTTGGTGCAGGCTGGCAAGCTGGGCTTGTGCCTGGTCGAGTTGGGTTTGCAGGCGCACGGCTTCCGCTGTCTGGGTTTTCAGGGTTTCGCTTGTGCTGGTGAGGTTGGCTTGCAGGGCTTGCGCTTCGTGGGTGTGGCGTTGGCGTTGTTCCGTGTTGGCGGCGTGGGCGTGTTGCAGTTCCGCCTTGAGGTCGTCGGCGCGTTTGGTGGTTTCTTCTGCCCGTGCTTCGGTAGTGGCGAGCTGGCGGCTCAGGGTGGCGTTTTCCTGCCGCAGTTGTTCAAGGGTGGTGTTCGCGGCCTGTAGGTCTTGGGTAGCTTGCAAGTGCTGGGCTTGCAGGGTTTCCAGATCGGCGCTGAGTTGATCGGCCAGTTCGGTGGCTTCCTGTTGGGAGGTTTCGAGTTGGGCGCGGGTGGCTTCCAGTGCTTCACGCTCAGAGGTTAGGCGGGCATTGGCAAGCTCTAACGCAATTGCCCAAACTTCCGCGCCTACCTCATCCAGCCGCTTGCTGATGCCTTCCGGGGCAGGTTCGCGCAGCGGCATAACAACCGCCTGTTGCTTGGCTTTCCACTCCTTCAAGCCTTCGTTGATGGTGGTGTAGCTGCCGCCGCCTAGCAGTTTGCGTACCGCCGCCATTGTTGCGGCTTCACCTGCCGTGGTGAGCTGGTCAGCCGCTTGGTGTATCTGGTCTTTGGTGATCGCCATGTGTAACGTCCTTTGCATAATGTAGTATGTTGTATAATACTATTTTTTACTACAAAATACAAATGACGGGGCAACGGTGGCGGTGCTAGACTAAGCACCCTTCACAACCAGCCCCATGAGTGTTTATGTCAGAAGAACAACGCCGCCTGTTGCAACAACAGCTTTGGAATATCGCCAATACCTTGCGCGGCAAAATGAACGCGGATGAGTTTCGGGACTACATCCTAGGGTTCATTTTCTACAAGTACCTGTCAGAGAAGATTGAAGCCTATGCGGATGAAATCCTTGCGGAGGACGGGGTGAAGTTTGCGGCTTTACGCGAAAGCGTGAAGGATGAAATGGACATGATCGACGCGGTGCAGGAAGCGACCGTGGAACATCTGGGCTATTTCTTGCGCCCGTCCGAGTTGTTCCATGCTATTGCCATGAAGGGCAGTAACCAGCTCGACAGCAACAACCAGGGCGATGGGCATAACTTCATTCTGGATGACCTGACCAAGATTCTGAAGAACATCGAGCAAAGCACCTTGGGTTCTGAGAGTGAGGATGATTTCAGTAACTTGTTTGAAGATTTGGATCTGCGCTCATCCAAGTTGGGGGCATCCGAAAAGGCTAAAAATGAGTTGGTGGCTAAGGTGTTGGTGCATCTGGATAAGATTAATTTCAACTTGTCGGACACCGAGGCGGATGTGTTGGGGGATGCTTACGAATACCTGATTGGTGAGTTTGCCAGTGGTGCAGGCAAAAAGGCAGGGGAGTTTTACACGCCGCAGCCTGTATCTACCTTGTTGGCTAAGTTGGTGACGAGCCAGAAAAAGACCTTGAAGGCAGTGTATGACCCCACTTGTGGGAGTGGTTCGCTGTTATTGCGGGTGAAGCGCGAAGCGGAAAAGGTCGAGAAGATTTACGGGCAGGAGTTGAACCGCACCACCTACAACCTGGCCCGGATGAACATGATCCTGCATAACGTGCATTATGCGGATTTCGATATTCGCCAAGAGGATACCTTGGAACACCCGCAGCATGTGGATTTGCGCTTTGATGCGATTGTGGCGAACCCGCCGTTTTCGGCACAGTGGAGCGCGAACCCGCTGTTTATGAGCGATGAACGCTTTAGTGTGTATGGCAGGCTTGCGCCCAGCAGCAAGGCCGATATGGCGTTTGTGCAGCATATGCTTTACCAGTTGGCGGAAGATGGCACGATGGCACTGGTATTGCCGCACGGGGCGTTATTCCGGGGCGGGGCAGAGGGGCATATCCGCCAGTACATCATTGAAAAAATGAACGCGCTGGATGCGGTGATCGGCTTACCTGCGAATATCTTTTACGGGACGAGTATCCCGACCTGTGTGCTGGTGTTTAAGAAGTGCCGCAAAGAGCCGGATGACGTGCTGTTTATTGATGCGAGCCAGCATTTCGATAAGGTCACGTTGCAAAACATTCTGCGTCCTGAACACATTCGGAATATCGTTAACACGTATATAAACCGCAAGATCACGCCGAAGTATAGCCATCGGGCGAGCCTTGCCAGCATTCGGGCGAACGATTACAACCTCAATATCCCGCGTTATGTGGACACCTTCGAGGCAGAAGCCTCGCTGGATTTGGCGGCGATCACCGCGCAACTGGCAGCGATTGAAGCGCAGGAACAGGCAACCGATCAGACCATAGCCGCGTTTTGTGCCGAGCTGGGCATTGCCCCGCCGTTCACCGTGGCAGCGACGGAGAGCCACGCATGAAGAACGTGCCGAAACTACGGTTTAAAGAGTTCTCTGGTGAGTGGCAGACTAAGAAAATATCTAGTCTTTTACAACGGGTATCGAAACCTGTGGCTGTGAAATTAGATGAGGAATACCAGCAAATAGGCATTCGTTCGCATGGAAAAGGAATATTTCATAAAGAACTGGTCACAGGTGAAGAGCTGGGAAATAAAAGAGTGTTCTGGGTAGAAGAAAATACGTTTGTCGTGAACATCGTATTTGCTTGGGAGCAGGCAGTAGCAAAAACGTCATCCGTAGAAAGTGGAATGATTGCTTCGCATAGATTTCCCATGTACAAAGCAAAAGAAAATAAAGCGGATATTAATTACATTTTTCGACTGTTTTTGACCGAAAAAGGAAAGCATTATTTGGGTTTGGCTTCTCCTGGTGGGGCAGGAAGAAATAAAACGCTAGGGCAAAAGAATTTTGAGGAATTGGATATTATCGTTCCCGATGATGTGAAAGAACAAGCCAAAATCGCCAACTTCCTCACCGCCATCGACGACCGCATAACCCAGCTTACGCAGAAGGTTGACGGCTTGGAACAGTACAAAAAAGCCGTGATGCAGCAGATTTTTAGCCAGGAACTGCGGTTTAAGGATGAGAAGGGGCGGGCGTTTGGGGCGTGGGAAGAGAAGCGGTTGGGGGATGTTTTGACAATTGGTAGCGGTAAAGACTATAAGCATTTGGACGCTGGCAATATACCCGTTTACGGAACTGGTGGATATATGTTGTCTGTCAGTGATTTTTTATATGACGGTGAAAGCGTTTGTATAGGAAGAAAAGGAACAATTGATAAACCTGTTTTTTTAGATGGTAAGTTCTGGACTATAGATACTTTATTTTATACCCACTCTTTTAAGAATGTTTTGCCAAAGTTCATATATTTTATATTTCTTGGGATTGATTGGAAAAACCATAATGAGGCTTCAGGCGTTCCAAGTTTATCGAAAAGCACCATTGAAACCATAAAAATCAAAATTCCATCACTTCCAGAGCAAGAGAAAATAGCGGGGTTTCTTGGGGCGGTGGATGAGAAGCTGGCGCAGGCGAAAGCCAAGCTCGATGCGGTGAAGCAGTACAAGCAAGGGCTTTTGCAGCAGATGTTTGTGTGAGGAAGTGGAGAGTTTAAGTTTAAAGGGGTTTGGCTTTGCGTGGGCGTTTGGTCGGTTTGGCGGTTTCGCCGCCGACTAGGGGCATGGGGATTTGCTCATCACGCCGGAACTCAAACCGTAGTGCTTTGACTTTGCGCCCTGCTTTGATCGCCTCCCAAGTGATTGCCCAGCCGTCTTTTTCGGTCAACTCCTTCACTGCGGGTTCGATGACACGGCGTTTAATCTGACCAAAATCATTATTAAGACTTGGCGGAACTTCCATCGACGTGGCGAAATCCTCAATGGTGTAATGCGCCCAGCCTTCCTTTTTGAAGCGGTTCAGCAACTCCAACAGTTTCCATGAATAGGTTGAGCGTAAAGCTGAAACCTGCTTCAACTGGTAACTGGAAAAATGCACCGTCTGATTGCTTAGGTGCGGCAATATTTCCGGCCACCAAAACAATTCTGCCCAGCCTTCATTGTCGTGGTACTGCACTTTACCGACCCAACGCATATGGGCTTGTACCAATTCAAACCCTTTCCGCTTGTAAGCAGGCTCAAAGAAGGTGATGGAGCGGCTATACAAGGCTTTTGCCGCCTCTTTCAAGGCTTGGTAAGCGGTTTGTATCTCGCATCCGGCAAGCTCCGCATATTCCGCCGCAGTGATGCGCGAAGTATAAATACCGTGTTGGTTCAACGGCAGCGGCTTACGCGGGTTAATCTTGGAAATAGCGATAAACACAATACGCTTTTCCGACAAACTCAGCCCATGCCCCGCACGGGTTAGCGCGTTACTCATCGTGATTTTATGTTTACTGTTCTGCTGCTCAACAATCGTGGTTTTTGTACTCAATTATGACAACTTCCTACAATCCCTGACATGATTGATTCTAGTCATAGTTGACCGAAACTGACAAGTATTTTTGTGTCAGGATATGTAGGAAAATGTCAGGATATGTAGGTTTTTGTCAGGGCTATGTAGGAAAAAGGGAGAATAGGGGTGTGTAACCAACTGTTCTATAAAAGGAATTCGCTCTTAGAAACAAGAGAAAAAAGGAAAGCGCAAAAACGCTTGTGGATAAGTGGGGAAACAGCGGGGTTTGACTTGCTCGCCAGATCGCAAGAAAGTGGGGAAAAGTTGAAAAGTGTACGAAGCTAACGTATAGTTAGGCGCGTTATCAACAACAAACGGAGTCGAGCGACAGCAAGACAGCTTTAAAAACCAGAACAAGGGGACGATATGCCAAAACTGCCGAGTTTCGTGGAATTGCCAGCATTCGAGCGTAACCGCGAAACATACTTGAAAGACGATAGGTACAAAGACCTGCAAAACACGTTAATGGGGGATCCCGAAGCAGGCGCAGTAATCAAAGGGACAGGCGGACTAAGAAAACTTAGGTTTGAAGATACGCGACGCAACAAAGGTAAACGTGGTGGCTTGAGGGTCATCTACTACTACAAGGTCAGCAACGTAGAATTTCTTATGTTCACCTTGTACGACAAAGACGAAGCCAGCGACCTGAGCGCAGAGCAAAAGAAATCGCTCAAACAGGCACTAGAGCACGAACTCAGCCAGAGATACAAGAAAAATAGCTGAACGAAGACAGGCTAAACGATTAATCCCCTTTGTTAATGACAACAAGGGGGAACTTTCCAAAGCATGAAAAGGTTATTCCACAACTTTCATGCTTTGATCTTTCGCTAAGATAGCTAGAGATATACCAGATGAAAAAACGCAATTTGTTCGATGAATTAATGGAAGGAGTGGAAGCCCTCAAAGCAGAACGTGAAGGGAAAATCACCCTGAAGCGCGTCAAACTCGAAGCTTTGGAGACGCCAGCCATCACACCTGCCGAAATTCTCCAGTTACGCGAAGAGCGGCATTTGTCCCGCCCTGTGTTTGCCCATGCACTCCGCACTAACCCAAGGACAGTGGAGAGCTGGGAACAAGGTCGGAGCCAGCCCAACCCGCACGCAGTTTTGCTAATGAAGCTAGTCGCAAAATACCCAGAAACATGGGAGCATCTGAGATCCGTCTAAAAAATTACCCCAACTAGTGCGGAAATAGGCAAAATATCGGCAATTTTCGGGCTTGGCAGATAACGGGGTTTGGGGAATGGCGACACAATCGGAATACGCACTGGAAGAGGCTTTGCTTACCCAGCTTGAGGGTTTGGAATACCAGCGGGTCAGCATCGACAACGAAGCGGGGATGTTGGCAAACCTCAAACGCCAGTTAGAAATCCATAACGGCAATATCCGCCTGACCCAAGGGGAGTTTGCACGGGTATTGAATAAGCTCAACACAGGCGGCGTGACGGAACGGGCGAAGGTGCTGCGGGACAGGTACGCGCTCCAACGGGATGAAGGCGGGGAAACGGCTTATATCAGCTTTTTGAACTGTGACGACTGGTGCAGGAATGAATTTCAGGTTACGCATCAGGTGAAAATGACCGGGAAACGCGCTACCCGTTATGACGTGACCATCTTTATTAACGGCTTGCCCTTGGTGCAAATCGAACTCAAAAAGCGCGGAATGGAGCTAAAGCAAGCGTTCCACCAGATCAACCGTTACCAACATGAATCCTATGACGCTGGCGCGGGATTGTTCCAGTACGTGCAGATTTTTGTGATCAGCAACGGGGTAAACACTAAATATTTTTCCAACAACAAACGCCAAGCCTACCAACAAACCTTTTTCTGGACGGATACCAAAAACAACCGTATTGCCGACTTGCACGAATTCGCCGCTGATTTCCTCCGCCCGTGCCACCTTGCCAAGATGATTACCCACTACACCGTGGTAACGGTCAGCGGCGTGTTGAAGGTGTTGCGCCCGTATCAGTTCTACGCCACCGAAGCACTGGTTGAGAAGGTGAAACACGGCGTAGGCAATGGCTACGTCTGGCACACCACGGGCAGCGGTAAAACGCTGACATCGTTCAAAGCCAGCCAGATCATCATGAACATGCCCGCCGTGCATAAGGTGCTGTTCGTGGTAGACCGCAAAGACCTGGACTATCAAACCGCACAGGAATTTAACGGCTTTGCAGCGGGTAGCGTGGATACCACCACCAACACCCACAAGCTGGTGAGCCAGCTCAACGACGATACAACCCCGTTGATTGTCACCACGATTCAGAAGCTCAATAACGCGATTCTGAAAGGACGTTACCTCGATAAAATCACCCACCTGCGCAACAAGAAATTCGTGTTTATTTTTGACGAGTGCCACCGTAGCCAGTTTGGGGACACCCACCAGAACATTAAACGCTTCTTCACCAATGCCCAGCTCTTCGGCTTCACGGGTACGCCGATCCTTGCCGAAAACGCCAACGCCAGCATGGGGCAGAACCGCACCACCAAGGACTTATTCGACGAGTGCCTGCACCAATACGTGATTGTGGATGCGATCAAGGACGAGAACGTGTTGCGCTTTGCGGTCGAATACGTCGGCAAATACCAGCAAAAAGACGGCAGTGCCAACAAGCTGGATATTGCCGTGGAGGACATCGACACCAAAGAACTGCTGGAAAGTCCGCAGCGGCTCGGCAAGATTACTGATTACATCCTCGCCCACCATGCCCACAAAACCAAAGCCCCGAATTTCACCGCGCTGTTTTGCGTGAGCAACATTGACACCCTGATCCAGTATTACGACCTGTTCAAAACCAAGCAGGCAGAAGCCGCCAAGCCGCTCAGGGTGGCAACCATCTTCAGCTATGCCGCCAATGAAGAAAACCCGCTGGCAAACGGTTTGATTGAGGAGGAATCACCGGATGTTCCCAGTGATGCCAAGATTGACCAAAGCAAGCGCGACAAGCTGGATGCCTGTATTGCCGACTACAACGCGCTATTCGGTACACAATACAACACCAACGACAGCCAGACGTTTTACAACTACTACCAGGACATTGCCAAGCGGGTACGCAATGGCGAAGTGGATATTTTGCTGGTGGTGAATATGTTCCTCACGGGCTTTGATAGCCCTCGGCTCAATACCCTGTACGTCGATAAGAACCTCAAGTTCCACGGGCTGATTCAAGCCTTTTCGCGCACCAACCGTATTGTGAACGACAGGAAGTCACACGGGAATATCGTATGTTTCCGCAATCTCAAAGCGGCAACCGATGAAGCCATTGCGTTGTTCTCCAACAAGGACGCGAAAGAAACCGTGCTAACCAAGTCGTATGACGAGCTGGTGACGGCGTTCAATCAAGCGGTCAAGTCGCTGTTAGACATCACGCCCAGCGTACCCAGCGTGGATGAACTGCCAGACGAAAACGCGCAATTAGCCTTCGTGAAGCAATTCCGTGAATTGTTGCGCCTGAAGAATGACCTCACCACGTTTGCCGACTTTGCCGAAACCGATTTAAACCTGGATGAGCAAGTCTTTGAGGACTTCAAAAGCAAATACCTCGACCTGCACGACAAGGTAAAGCGCGAGCGCACCAAAGACAAAGTGTCGATTCTGGAAGAGGTTGATTTCGAGTTGGCACTGATGCACCGCGATGAGATCAACGTGGCGTATATCCTCAATCTGTTGCGCGAGATTGCGAAAACCAAGGGTGAGACGACCGAAGCCAAGGCGCAACGCCGTAAAGCTGTTATTGACCTTGTGGCGGGTTCTGTGCAGCTACGCAGTAAGCGCGAACTGATCGAAGCCTTTATTGACGAGAACCTGCTAACCCTCAAGCCTACCGATGACCTTGATAGCGCCTTTGCCGCCTATTGGGATACCCGCAAGCAACAAGCCTTTACCGCCTTGTGTGCCGAAGAAAACGTTGCACCGGATGCGCTTGAACAGATACTCAAAACCTACGTATTCGCCAACCGCTTGCCGCGTGAAGAAGAGGTTGTGAAAGGTTTGACCTTCAAGCCCAAAATCTTGGAGCGCAAAGGCGTTATTGCGCGGGTGAAGGACAAGATCACGGCGTTTATTGAGACGTTTGTGGAGGGGATGGGGGGGAGTGTGTAGTCATGGCTGGAATGCCCCGCTTTTTTGCATCAGCCACCAGTTCTTCCACACCAAAATTCATATGCTGTTCGTAAGCAGGGCGAAGTCGTTTAAAAATAAAATCGAAGACAGGAGGGCTTTTCTTCCTGTTTTCAAAGATTTCATCCTGTAGATTCCTTGAGCCAGTAGAAATTTCATTGGCAGGCTTACCAGATAATGCCGCTTCCCATAATTTATCGGCGTGTTCTTTGAGGCGATCTAAGCGTGTTGCTGCATCCGTTTGTTCAGTGTATTGGCGTATACCCAACCAGAAAGCAGGAGTAACAGGAAAAACAACTTTTAGAATAAAGTTGTCTAGTGTTATTCCAGAGCCAAAAGACAAGCCAAAGAGAACAATAAAAACCAATGTAACGCTTGTAATAATGGCAATAGCATAACGTCTACGCTGCTTTGAATCCCACCAACAATTTGATCGTTGGCAAGCTATTCGACCTATATGAATAGGGAGTTCCGCGACTGCCGATGAATACCAATTTTTTATTGGTGTCATATCAGCAGCCCAGTTCTTGTACTTGTCAGATGCTTCCTTGATGAGTTCTGGATCAGGCTTTTTCCCAACTTTTAGGTCATTCCAAGGTAGATCCAGTACATCACAGTCGAATGCCTCTTGAGTTCTGGCTGCGGAGTCACGAAGGCGTTTCTGCCAAGGAGTCAGCCAAAATATGTCTGCCAATGTAAGTGTGACTGCCCAAATGGCAACCAATGCTTTCGATGGGGGATGGAATAGTGATGCCACCGCCAGCATAACAGTGATTGGCCCCGTCAAAAATAGTTGCCAGCCAAAAATTAATTTTGCGGTTGCATATAATTCTCTCTGTGCGCCAAGCCGTTGAAGTTGCCTCTTTGTATTTTGTTCTACGGTGATCATAGGTTATGAACGATAGTAAGTTGGGAATTGATAGTTGTAGAGAAGCCTCCACCAGTCAAAAGCTTCTGATATATTGTCTTTTCCTACAGATTCCCTCGCTTTCTGGGCGCGTGTTGCAGCAGTATTTAATTTGGAGATGGCATCACTGTAGGCAGCATCTGTTTTACAAGCTGATATGTAGCCTGACATTCCCATGGGGTCTTGTAATTTTGCCAAGTTGCAACTTTTTAATAAAGAAAAAATGTTATTTACATCTATGTCATAGATAATTGCTGATTCGCTGTCAGCATATTTCGCAACACGCAGTTCTAGGTAAAAAGATGAAATAGGTACTTGTTGATAATATTTCCATGCCTTTATGAATCTAATTAAAGGTTTTACTTTTCCATTTAGTTTTTGATCGACTTTTCGTACATAGTCATTATGTGCATCAGGGCTTGCTTTCATCCAGCCATCACTACAATCGGCAATATCGTAAAGGCTATATCCTTTGCTTTCACCAGTATAGTCAGCAGGCACAACCTCTGTATGTTCTGAGGCATCCCTACCAAATGGTAGAACCACTGCTGGGCAACTAACCCTGACACTAGTATTAGGAAAACGTGCATCAAGTGCATTCCGCACTTTAGTTAGGGATGCACTTGATGACTGGCTTAACTGATTTGTGGGTATGCAAGCTAAGTAGTCAACATCACTATAGCCAGAAATGCTAGTCCCATTTCCAAAAGAACCTATTCTTGTAAAACGTGTGAAACGGTTCGATCCAAAATTACTTTTAAGACAGGCTTCAATAGATGCACGATGGTTTTTTGCAGCTTGAGTCTCGATAGAGGTTGGGGTCAATTTCGTTAAGAAATCACGAAAGCCTTCATCAATAGTTCGTGGCATGTTTTTTCCTTTTCATTGAAGTTCGCGTAAATATTTTGCAAGTACCCAGCCTTGGAGTGAAACACTATCACTCTTGCTAGACCAAGACACACGCGCCCAACCGTCACGTTCTTCAATTAGGGTAATGATTTGATCAGCATAGAGTTGTCCCACAGTTCGTGCTTTGGTTGACGTACTGATACGGACAGTAAGTACCTTCCTTGTAACTAGACGAAAGGATGAAAATGGCTGTGTTTGGTTAGCTGCAATTGTTGTGGGACTGGGTTGGTCATCATCCAAATACGCTTTGGTAATGAAGTCCACTGCCGAGTTAAAGAAAGCAAAGAAAATACCAATGATAAGAGGTATCAAAACTTGTTGGATGACAGGGTTGGAATTCGGTTGTTTTCTTATCTGTTCAACCAGTTCTACTACTTGATTTTCTAGCTCTTGAACGTCCTGTCGTGTGACATGAACAGTTGCCTGTGTGATTGCTTCTTTGAGTACGTCACTACCGATAGTGGATTCATCAACCGTAATACTGTCATCGTCATTGACCGTGATGCTAGCGGGCCAGTCAAATGATGAAAGCTTGTCAGCAAGGGTATCCATGCCGTAGGAACGCATCATTGCTTGGTATGACTGCCCTACTAGATTCGCTGTTTTTGCTAAATCATGTAGGTGTTGAGAACCAGAGAATATCCCTGTCATTTTGCGCAGCGCATCCGATGTGGTGCTAATGGATGACAATAGGGACGGGTCAGGAAGTTGTTTCATCGACTTCAGTACGTCAGCTACTGAACCGAATGCGGAAACGTTGAGTGCTGCTTTCATGGCAGCATTCATCCCAAACATTTCGTGCTGTGCCAATTTCATTGCTTCACTATGCGAAAACAAACCTTGAATTGCTGACACGTCGAATGCCGACTTCATCGCTGCGATGTGTGCATGATTCTCCTGAAACACTGCAAGTCTTGCTGCTGTAAGTTGTGCCGTTCTCATGGCATCATTTTCACGAAAAATGGCAGCAACTCCCGCTGTTGCTGTTGCAAGTTGTGCCGCTTTCATTACCTCATCATGCAAGGAACTGGTTCGGAACGCAGATCCAATCACCCCTAATTCTTGTAATCGGTTGATGGAATTCATCCCTGCAAGTCCTCCAAGCGATTTTTGGAGAGAATGAAGTTTTTCCAGTGAGGATATAGTAGGCATGTCAGTCATGTTGGAGACTTTAAGTGTTATTGGCATTGTTGATACTTTGGGGGAGTGGCACATAAATTCATGAACTTATTAGATCATGAATTTCGATAATAGTTCGCCTTTTTGTCGTAAAAATCAACAAAATCGGCGTATATCCTCAGTGTGTGAAGATTGTTTATTCTGAATGGTACAGCTCACCAGCAAGCCCTACTTTATCCGGCAACCCCCCATTTTGCCGCTCCGCCTCCAACGCTGCCACCATGCCATCAACAACGCCCTTCAACCGCAACGCCTGCTCAAGCCCTTGGGCATCACGGGTAATATCCACGCTACCGTACAACGACACCCGATCAGTGCGGTTCTCAATGTTCAGGTCATGGTTCTCACCCTTCAATATCATCACCTCAGATTCGTTCTGAAAGTAATCCATCGAGTTTTCTTTAAGCTGGCAACCAGCCAGAAGAGCAGCGGCAGCAATCGCCACCAGCGCAAGCGTAGTGTGTGGTTTCATGGTTATGGTTAGCCCAAAAAGCCGTCATTATAGGCGGATTTTACAGCGTTGCCATTGCGCGGCTTTCCGCACCCTGCCCCGACCTGCTACGCTCAAGCCCATGAACAGCAACCTACCTACCCCCACGATAGCCACCTTCTCCGAAGTGGTGCAACTCATCCAGACTGCCAAGCAACAGGCATTCAAAGCCGTGAACACCACCCTGATCGGCCTGTACTGGCAGATAGGCACAATCATCAGCAAGAAGCTGGAAAATGCCGAATGGGGGGATGGTGTGGTTGAACAGCTTGCCCAGCACATCGCCCATACTCAGCCGGGGTTACGTGGTTTCACCAGCCGCAACCTGTTCAGGATGCGGAAGTTTTACCAAACCTACCGGGCCGATGAAAATGCGCAGGCACTGGCACTACAATTGCCGTGGACGCATAACCTTATCATCCTGTCCCAATCAAAACGCCAAGAGGAACGCGAGTTCTACCTACGCCTCGCTATCCGTGAACAATGGGGTAAGCGGGAGTTAGAACGCCAGTTTAAGAGTGCCCTATTTGAGCGTACCGTACTCAACCCGCCAAAAGTGACACCACTGGTGTCACAAATGCACCCGGAGGCCAACAGCCTCTTGAAAGATGCCTACATGCTGGAGTTTCTCGGCCTGCCGGATGACCACAGTGAAGCCGATTTGCACCGTGGGTTGCTGCACAAGCTCAGGGACTTTCTGATCGAGTTAGGACGTGATTTCTGCTTTGTCGGTTCTGAATTCCCGGTACAAGTCGGCGGTCGGGATTTCGCGCTGGATTTGCTGTTCTTCCACCGTGGCCTTAACTGCTTGGTTGCCATTGAGTTGAAAGTCGGGCGGTTTGAACCGGAATACCTCGGCAAGCTGGGGTTCTACCTGGAAGCCTTGGATCGGGATGTGAAGAAGCCGCACGAAAACCCCGCTATCGGCGTGTTGTTGTGTGCCAGCAAAGACGATGAAATTGTGGAATATGCCCTGAGCCGTTCGCTCTCCCCTGCCCTTATCGCCGAGTACCAAACTTGCCTACCTGACAAGAAGCTACTGCAAGCCAAGCTACACGAGTTTTACGCGCAACTGCCCAGCGAAACGGACACACCGTAAACGCCATGATGCAATACTCATATACTCATATACTCATTTGAGTGCATGAGTATTAATTGGTTGTTGCCGCCCTGCCCCGCAAAAACAAAACCCCAACGTTGCCGCCGGGGTTTCTTGTGTGTCACAAAACCAGATCACTCTGATAAAGTGGTTTCATTTTAGGCAGTATCACAGCTTCCGACAAAACTAGCCGACAAGCTGTTATCTACTGTATCGGTACACGCTTGTTGCCGCTCAAATTCCGCCATTGCCACGGCGTAATCCGCCGCCAAGTCGTCATAGGTGTAGCCGTCATCCTCTTGCACCGGGAAGCCAAGCTCAAGGATCATCAGGGAAAGTTCAAGGTCGGTTTCCGCGATGGCAACCGTGCGGAAGTTGTTCCCAGAGTGCGGGAACGGGGTATGATTCGCTGGCATATTTTCGACTCCGTTTAGTCGTTAATGTGAAGTCCTATCTCACCGTTGGCGCGGTGGGGTAGGGCGCATTTACTCAAATACTCATTTACTCACTGGATTGAGCTACCTCCTTTCTCCTTATTGATCAGTCGTTCTTTCGCCTGGTCGTAGGTTTCCCCCGGTCTAGCGTGCCTCTCAATGAAGGCTTTATCAATCTTGACGGTCTTGTTTGCCTTGCGGGTACGTGCAGGTTTTACCGCTTCGCCGCCTTCCAGGTTCAACTGGATTTGGTCGTCTTGTTTCCACTTGAAACGCAGCGAAGCCACAGCACGGACTTTCTTGATCGGTGTCCACGTAATGATCATGTTGTTCTTTTCTTGCAGTTCTTTAACCGCAACATCGATGCACTTAACGCGCACATCTTTGTACAGGTAGCTTTCGGGTATCTCCATCGTGCGCCGGAAGTCTTCCAGCGTAATGAAAAGCTCTTTGGTGGTTTCCCACGACTTGAACAATTCCAGCAAACGCCACGAGTAAACAGAGCGCAGGGCAGAAGTCATGCCCAAGCTATAGCTGGTGTAATTGTCACGCAGGAGCGTAAGGTAGGGCATTACTTCGCGGGTAAAATTGAGTTCTATCTTGCCCGCACCTTCTTGGTACAGTACCCCTGACACCCAACGGAACTTGTGTTCCTTCATGCCTTTTGGGGTTTGTCGCATCATCACAATGTAACGCTCAAACAGGCGTTCAGAAGCCGACTTCAATTCAAAATAGGCATTCTTCATGTCAATGCCGAAGTGATCCCCGTATTCCTTGGCACTCAGCCTAACCAATGATTGGCTGTACTCTCCATGTTCACCAATACGCATACTGTCAAGTTGGGAAACACAGGCCATGACAATACGTTTTTCAACCAAGTTCAGCCCATGAGCGGCACGAACCAACAGGTTGCTCATGTTCACATGGAGTTCGCTCAATGACGAATCCTTGCCGTACTCACCTTCTGGAACTGCGTAGTTAACCAAGTTGCTCATGAAATAGAACCTTATGTTTTATAGTCCCATCCTATAACTCGGACTCTGATATATCAAGTCCCATTTAATATGACCGAACCATAAAGAAGTCCCATTTAGCTAGAAGACACACCATAAAAAAGTCATAACTGCCTTGTGGATAACACCATAAAGAAGTCCCATTTAACCGTAAAAAAGTCCTAGTTCACCATAAAAAAGTCCTAGTTAGACCCCCAAAACACCATAAAAAAGTCCCATTTAGGTGTTGTCGGCTCGGCTGGAAAGCAAGGCAGGGCAAGGCTTTCAGGAAAGTTATCCACAAGCCTAAAAACTCTTATTCTTTAAAAACGTATATAAAAACTAAGGGCGCAACGTCCGCTTTGGTTGATTAACCAGCAAACCCACAACAACACCCTCAACCATAGGTCTATCTGCGGAAAGACAAGCAGTACCCCAAGCATTTCTCAATGCAATCTCTTCAGTTGGGAATTTGTAAGGCTCATGAGTCTCATGGTTGCCAAGGAAGATAGGCTCACTCCCTTGCTTCAGGATCACAACCTCATTTTCATCACCAACAAGAAACACCCGACCACCTTGGGAAAGGTAGCTTTCCTCTATCTCGGTCAATTCCCGATAACTCATATGCCAAGTCCCTCAACTGGAAGCATTAGCCCCATTGTAACGCAGTGCAATAAGGAATCTCGTTTTACTCGATAGGTGTTAGGGTTACTGTCGTAACCAAGAGGTGCGTTGTAAACGCACTACGTTAGCCGCTACGCGATTTTAGAATGTTTCTGGCTAGTTCCGTATGCCGCATACGCGGAAAACGGCTTGTAGGGGCTTTAAAGCGCGAAAAAGAGGGCTTGCAGGGCGCGATGAAAGGTAGGTAGTCACTGAACCACCAAACCCGCGACAAAACACCGTGCGCAAGGGCAGGGTGGAAGAGAAAGAATCAGATAGCCATGAATAAATACTCAAATGAGTATATGAGTACGACAAAAGCGGGATTTATCAGTTAATAAGGTGTTTTTCCAACATTGACCTATACTCACATACTCATTTACTTATCTGAGGGTTTACTCATGGCGCAGATTATCGCCGTCCTGAACCAAAAGGGCGGGTCAGGCAAAACCACCATCGCCACCAACCTGGCCCATGCGCTCAAGCTGGCGGATGCCAAGGTGTTGTTGGTCGATTCCGATCCGCAGGGTAGCGCACGGGACTGGAACGAAGCCAACGGGGGGGAACTGCTTCCAGTGGTGGGGCTTGACCGTGAAACGCTGGCGACCGACCTTAAAGCCATTATGGGCGGTTATGACTTCGTGGTGATTGACGGTGCGCCGCAGGTGGCGAGATTAGCCGCTGCTGCCGTGAAGTCTGCCGATGTGGTGCTGATTCCGGTACAACCTAGCCCTTACGACATTTGGGCGGCTGCCGACCTGGTGGAGGTGATCAAGGCGCGGCAAGAGATCACCAACGGTAAACCCACCGCCGCGTTCCTGATCAGCCGCGCCATCAAGAACACCAAGCTATCCGGTGAAGTGGCGGAGGCACTGGAAGGGTACGGTTTCCCTATCCTTGCGCACGGCACAACCCAGCGGGTAATTTACCCAACCTCTGCCGCCGTGGGGCAAACCGTATTCAGCGAACCCGGCAACCCAGCCATTGACGAAATCGAAGCCATAGCAAAAGACGTATTGGAGTTATTACCGTGAGTTTGAAAGACGCACTAGCCGCCAAAAAGAGCCGTGACACCGACCAGAAGACCGCCGCCATTGCCGACGTGACCAAAGAACCCCTGAAGCGGTTGAACGTCAACCTGCCCGAATCCGTGATGAAACAGTTCAAGGCTAAAGCTGCGATGGAGGGGAAAGAAATGTCGGCGTTGGTAAACGAGTGGATTAACAATTACCTACGCTAATCACCCGCAAAAACAACCGCTAGAAGAACTTCAAGCGGTTGTCCTTCCACTCCTTCGCATCCACCACGCCATCTTGGTACATCCCGCCCCAGTCAGGAAAGAACGGATACCATCCCGATCCGCCATGCGGCTTGAACAGCATTGCCAGCACCACGCAGACCCCGACAATGCCCCAAGCAACCATGTATTCCCCACTGTCGCCCGTGCGCAGCCTGCCGCCGAACAGGTGAAACCGCCGATCCGACAAAGGCGAGAACGGTACACCCGTCACCGTGAACGAATCCGCCAGCACATGGGATAACCCACCCCAAGCAAATGCTGCCAGAATCCCGTGAAAATCCCACAGCACCAGTGCGAACACTAACGCCCCAATCCAGTACAGCATGATGTGGGTCAGTGTCCGGTGGCGTACCCGGTTGCCGAGTTTGTCCAGCACCCATTCCAGCCAATCGGGAGCAGTCGAGCCGAGCAGGGCAACCGGGACAAGGGCAGGGTTTACCAATGCCGTGGTTGCCCCAGCAATGGCTAAATGGTTAATCCATTTCATGTTTTTATCATACTCATTTACTCAAATACTCATTTGAGCGGGATTGTTTCACTCATCAGCCGCTGGTATTGCAGAGGTTTTCTTGAGCCATTCCCCGATCTTGTCGGCATTTGCCGGGTCACACATCCCCGCAAGCTGGAGGCGGTTTTCCATGATCTTGGCTTCTTGGTTGATCAGGTCGGTTTGTGCCGCCATCACCTTTTCGAGGTAATCCACCTGTTCGGTGGCTTCCACTACGCCGTTTTGTACCCGCACCGCAGAACGTGCCTCCAAACTCCTGAACAGTGCCAGCTCCCGCACTGCCTGATTACGCGCAGCGATTGCGCTCACGAAATCCGCCACTACCTTGGCAGTGTCTTTGCGCCGCCCGTATTCCAGTGCCTTTTCCTTGTCCAGTTCCTTGCCGGAGTACAGCGGCATGGAGGCGACAATGCCAACGTAAGAACGCCCCAACGCGCTGCCGCTGGCGGTTGGGTCATAGAACGGTTGGGAACGTACCGCCGCGTCAAGGCGCAGGTCGATGTCGTATTTGCTCTTTTCGGGGTAACAGCCAATCACCGTTTTAAACACGGCATCCGCATCAATCGCGGGGGCAATGACCAGATCAGCAGGTTTGCGGTGATAGTCCAAGCCATCACCCGCCAACGTCGGCGTTTTGTAAATGTTGGGTTCTGGGGGCTTTTCCGGTGCTGCTTTGTCGGTTTTCCAAGGCCACCATGCCGGGGCGGTTTTGCTGGATATTTCTGTATCCGTAGCCCCAGTGCCAGCCGCAGCGGTTGTGCCTGACAAGCGCAGGGTTTCGGCTTTCACCGCTTCGTAGTCGGTGGTTTCATCGGCGCTGGCGCTAATCGGCACGAGCAGCACGGCGACCAGTGCCAAGGGCTTTAAGGCTGCCAAGCACTGCCGCCGCTTCCCACCAGCCAGCAGCGAGGCAGGCGAGCAAGACCGCCCACATGAAAAGGTTTGTTGCGTCATAGGAAACATCCGTATCAAGTCTAAAAATTTGGGGGTCACGCCGCATGACGACGGTGCGCAGGTTGGGTGGCATCCGTTGTTCTTCGCTGGCAGCGATCACGAACAGGCGCGAAGCCAGTACACATTTGCGGGCAATCTGGAGTTTGCGCCCCGCGAGCTTGTGCGCGTCGTCGATGAACAGCACGGCTTTGGTGTCTTTGCAGTAGTCGGGCAAGGCTTCGGCGCGGTCGTGTTGTTTGAGGGCTTTCCACGGCACACGCGCAGTGGTGGGGTCTGCGGCTTCTTCGGTCACGCGCAAGCCTTCCCACCATTTTTCAACGTCAGGTTCATCGCACCACGCCGCCAAGGGGCTAAGGGTGTTGAGGTAGAGCGGGGAGGTTTTGGACTTCGTACCCCAAATTTCCCCCGCGTGTTGGTGCAGGCGTTCCACCCATTTTGTTTTGCCGGAGTCGTGCGCCCCTGTGACCAGAATGGGGCGTTTGGTCGAAATCGCTTCTTCGCTGATGGTGTTGCCCATGCGCTGCGTTTTGGTCACGTACAGCGGGACAGCGTAACGGCTGCCGTCGGCGCGTTTTTGCCCCGTGCCACGGCGTATTTTTAAGAATTCCATGCCTTGTTATTCGCTTTTTTGTCGTTTGTTATTGTTGGACACTTCAGCCACGCACCCCGAAAGCCGTATGGGGTAAAAGTTAAGTGGCTGAAAACCGTATGGTGTCTTGTGAAAGCCCGTTCTTGCAGCTAAAAACGCTGATCAAAATTGGTGCAAACATAGGGGTAAAAAATATAATCGGTCAAATAGAAAAAATCTATCTATAAAATGGTATAGAGAAAACGAACGTTTACGCAGACCCAATACGGCTTGAAAGAAACGGTTTGTTTCGGACTCCAGAAGCATGATAAAAAGCACTATCAAGGTTTTCGTTGGACAGGGGGAAGCATGGCAAATTACGCTTACTTGCGGGTGAGTACCGATCAGCAGGACGTGGACAACCAGCGGCACGGCATTCTTGAGTACGCCAACCGCAACGGCATCACCAACATCCAGTTTGTCGAAGACACGGTAAGCGGCAAGGTGAAATGGCGCGAGCGGCGCATTGGTGACTTGCTCCTGAAAACCATGCAGCCGGGGGACACGGCGGTATTCGCGGAAATATCGCGCATGGCCCGGTCAACCTTGCAGGTGCTGGAAATGCTGGAACACGCCAGTAACCACCAGATGCAAATCCACGTCGTCAAGCAAAACATGAAATTCGACGATTCCATGAACGCCCGTATCATGGCAACCGTTTTCGGCATGGCGGCAGAGATCGAGCGCGAGTTCATCAGCCTGCGCACCAAGGAAGCCCTAGCGAAACGCAAAGCGGACGGCGTGACCTTGGGCAGACCCAAAGGCAAAGCGGAAACGGTGAAACTGGATG
>CAYNNA010000037.1:0-22472 GCA_964398375.1 uncultured Thiothrix sp. | reverse complement strand
GTGAAATCAATCAGTTTACTCTAAATTCTGACATTATTCAGAATCAGCACCCCAAAAAACCCAACATAAAGCCGCTACGCTGGATAGAGAAAAGTAAATCAGCGAAAAGTGCAGAACATAAGGCAATCAAAAAAAATATCAGCAACCTAATCGACCTCTTGAAGAAAACGCGCATGGCTGAAGATCACTTCACCGTGTCGCATGTGTTGGGCGCTAAGGTAGAACCTGATACCACTGTTATCAGCTTGCTCGAACGTTTGGAGAGTCAGATATGCCAATCAGCACAAGAATTGTCGTTCCTAGAAAAATACATCGGCAAAGAGATCAGGCGGTCAAAGCCGGGTAGCCTGCCTGTAGACGTGCGTGTGTTCATCAGTGTGATACGTAAGCAACTGGTAAAAAACCTGCACTTAGATCATGTGCCTAATAAGCTGATAGTCAGCATTGCCAGCCTCAAATATAAAAAAATTCCGGGCATGGAAGGGCGAACGATCACAGGTGAAGAAATCGAAAGCATAACCAGATGAAAGGCTTAACCGCTAAAGTTAATAAAAATTCTACGCGGTCAACATAAGCCCCCCTAAAAAAGTTGCTCACTATGTTGAGGGGAAAAAATCAAAAGTGAATGACAATAAAAAAGCCCAGCAATTACGCCGGGCTTAGAAAAAAGATCAGTCACTATGATAGCAAAGACCCCTAGAAGATTAAACAACCCGAACGATTCCTCGAAATCATCCCAAAAATCAGATAACAACTTATCCGCCCATAAGTTGACCTTACCCACGATCAACGCTTATGCTTTCCGTGTCGACTCCAAGAGCCGACAAACAGCAAAATTCTGGGACTCATATTCCCATTTACGGCGGCAACCCCGCCTAGACGATGCAGCGGGTTTTTTTATGCCCGTAGACTTCGCATTCAGCGGCTTTATGCCGGGTTCGCGTGGACTACAAGACGGTATAAACCGAAATAAGCGCGTCGTTTTCCGTAAAGACGATATGAGACCCCGGCAACTTTTGCCAACTCATAAAACTTTTTACGGAGCAGTCATCATGACAGCACTCACTATGGGCAACACTGCCCGCAATCCATCGGCGTACCTGCCACACCTCCCTATTGCACTGCCCAAAGCAGGCAAAAAACGCACCCGACCACCGACCTCGTTTATGAGTCGACGCAAACCGGATTGATCGTCTACCAAGACAACACCCCTGTTGCATGGGTTTATCCGGGATACCACAAAGGTCAAATCGCCAACCAACCCGCCCATTGCAGCTTTGTCGACGTTGCCTATCACCGTCGCACTGAGCACGGCGTCAACCTCGAAACCCGTGATTTCCTCGACCTGCAAACCGCCCTCGACTTCGTGCGCATCACCTTCAGCAACGGAGGTGCAGCAGCATGATTCCCAACCTCGACCAATACCGCAAGCAATACGCATCCCATGCCTATCTGGTGCATGAACTCGAAGAAGTGCAAGCGCTCGTTGAAGTCTGCCACCTCGCTGCTAAGTTCAACGACGATAACAGTTCAACCGCAATTGTGCTGATGCAAGCCTCGAACCGCCTGTTTCAACTGGTGGAAACCGTCAAAGAGGAAGCCGACGCACTCGAAGCCGTCGCCTACCCCGCAGAGGATGCAATCGAAGCATTCAAAACCTTCATGGCTGAGAGAGGTACGCAAAAATGAACTACACCCTCACCGCCAAGTCACAGCGCAAGTTCCGCCGGAACCGCGATGCAATCCGCCGGGCGCAAATCGTGCAAGCCATACCGAGTTACACCATCAACGGCGACCCGCTTTTGTCGCCAGTCGAATCAGGTGCATACATCGGCGGCGTATCCGTCTCAACCCTCGCAAAATGGCGTAGTCAATACCCTGACAGACTCCCCCATGTGCGAGTCGGCGGGCGCATCCGCTACCGTAGATCGGTACTCGACAATTACCTCAATCAGCAAACCGTCACCGACGGACGCGGGGTAAGCAAATGAGCCACCCCAACACCAACACTACCCCGGCATACGACCTGCACCCGGATATGGTCGATCTGGTAGATCAAGCATGGCTAGACCGCCTCACCAAGACCTATGCAGAGGTCAAACGGAGAAAAGAATTAGCCAACCCCGAAAACGATTATGCATTTTCTGCATACCAGTGGAACCGCTGGATTAACCGGAGTGTGGAGCTATGACAGACGTACAAAAAATAGTTAGCAGAATCGACCGCGATGCAAGGTCTTTGGGGATTTTCGCCAAGGGCGCGATCTGTGAACTCAGTGATTCCGACCACAAGGCAGAAATGCTTGATGCGGTTCTGATGATGTTAGAGAGCTTGCAAGCCCATCATGCCGACCTGAAGCAAGCAATGGAGGGTGAAACCAATGCTTAACATCACCGAAAACGGCAAACATCAGCATGTGCAAATGGCACATCACCTGCATGATTCTGTATGGATTGAAGAGCAAATCGCCACCATTCCTGAAGACTTCCATGCAGGTGTGCGCACCGAATACGCCACCCGCTACCAGACCGACGGCGCAACCGAAGGCGAACGGCGGCGCAACGCCAACCAGTGGCTTAGTCGTACCGTGGAGAGCCTCACCCTCGCATCCGGTGAAAAACGGCTGGAAGCGAAACACCGTTACCCGCTGATAGCCTCCAAAATGTTGGGGCTGTTTGGGTTAGATAGCACTGCCACATGGGCAGCGGCAAAAGGTGTACGTGTGCCAACCTACCCCAAAGGTGACAGCGACCCGCACCACCCCAACAGTCAAGCAGCGGTCAAAGCGCGGCTATGTTCCGTCGGCTGGTGGGATAACCAGCTAACCAAAAAGCACCGACGCGATGCAGAGGCGGCGCAAATCCGGGCGGGCAATGTCAGCAAGGAAGCCTCACCTTATGCCTCGCAAGAAGCTGTAGACGGCTATCAGTACCGCCAAGCGCAAGTTGAAGCATGGAAGAAAAACACATGGCTGATTTCCAATGAAGGCGACGAATTCAGCCTTGATGATGCCGATAGCGAACACGCGGCGGAATTTATCAAATTTGCCGAATTCATGGTTCGTGTCAATGGTATGTCAGCAGGGCGACCGCATTTGACTTTTTAAATCACTTTAAAATCAATAGATTGATTACTTTTAAGACATAGGCGCATTAATTATATCTCATTGATTAATAAGAGTTTAAAATTTATATGCGCTCACCCTGGGTATGTCAGCTATTGCCAGTGACGCCTACGTGTCGGCTGATATTGTCGACGTACTCCCGGAACACATCACCACCGGCAAACGCGGCGGCGCATTGGCAGACATCCCGAAACTCAGGGTATTTGATGATGCTGATCCCGAATCATGGGTAGGCGTGTTTTTCACCCTCACCACCCCATCACGTTTCCATCGTTACAGCACCCGCAACAAAGGTGATGGTCACAGCAGCGGGCATGGTGAGCTACATGGTGAAATACATCACCAAAGGCTTAACCGGTGCAGACTGGCAAGACCTGCAAGCCGGTGTGCCATCCGATCAAACCATTCTCAAAATCATGGCGCGTAAGTCGGTGTGGGGCTTGCGTCAATACGCATTCTGGAACGCGCCTAGCGTGATGGCATGGCGCGAACTACGGCGCATCACCGACGTTCAAGAAAACCCACTGTTGGAGTCCGCCCGCCTCGCAGCGCACGGCAAAGACTGGAAGGCATACACCGAAATCAACGGCGGCGCGGCATGTTCCGCTCGAACCCGCCCCATTCGCATGATGCGCCAACCCAAGCAGGATGCAGAGACCGCTACCGATGCGCTCAATCAATACGGTGAAATCATCAATCAGGTGCGCGGTTTGCTAGTAGACGGTGCAGAGGTGCGTACCCGCCTGAAAGATTGGTATCTGCTGAACATTGGCTCGCTGAACAAGTTGCTCGTGCAAAAGTTCCTTCGTGAGTCCGATACCAAAAAGTCAGACCTCCCCCCGACCTTCAGTGACGATATTCAAGGCGTGATTGATCAAGCCAAGACACAAGGCAAATTAAGCAAACTCGCAGAGCGGGCGGGAATCGTCATGTTCTCCTCCTCTTCCTCTTTGGGCGGTTCACCGCCCCTCGGACTCGTTGGAACAACTTCCCACGGGTCAAAATCCGAAGAACGGGAGGGTTTTGTATGAGCACGACCTTACCATTAAATCCCAACCTGCCCCGGTGGATGCGTCATGCAAACGGCGATCTACCCAACCCAACCCCGGCGGAAGTACAAGCCGACTTTGCCGAAAACCAGCGCATTGCTACCAAAGAGGCGAACGGTATACCGCTCACCTCAGAGGAGCGGCGGAAAGACGATGCTACCCATGAAGCAATCATGCACCACTACGCAAAAATGCAGGGTTATGACTCTTGGGAAGATCGGGCATTGAGCGGCATTGGCGGCGGCATCGACTGGCAGCGCCTTCACGCGCTTATCCCGTGGTTCGCCGTCATTGGTGCATTGATCATGTGGGCGATGTTCCTGCTAATCCCAACGGCATTCGGCTTGCACTACGCGGGCATGTTCCCCGCCATGAGCAATTGGTCGTATGTCGCAATGGGCTTGACCCTATGTCTCGCAGCATTCCGCGCTGCAAAAACCCATCAAGGCGTTCACGCCATTGGTTTTACGTTCGCCGTGTTGCTGCTTAGCTACTGGTTTTAAGGAGATTAAAAAATGAAAAACGATGACAAAGACAACTTCAATGCAGGTCTAGCCTACGCTGATTACAAACAAGCGCGTGTGCTTTACATCCTCGCTGCACTCGCTGCTTTTCTCATGAGTAGTTACTTCATGGTTTCCTACGCTACCGGCGGCATCGACTTTGACAAATGGGGCGCGATGGAATGGAAATATGCCATTACCGCGATCATGGTGACAGCGGTCATGACCGGCTTTCAGTTCCGACTCTATGGCAATGGCGATATGAAAAACGGCGGCAAGGTCGGCGTCCTCGCTGTGATCGTGGCAGTAGCCTTTTCCTTGTTGTCCGAAGTCGGGCAAGGCATGGAACGCGATGAAGTGCGCATGGAGACCAAGAGCCAAGAGTCCCCAACCTATCAAGCAGCGCTCGCAGCATTGGGTAATAGCGCCACTGCCAGCTACAACCCCTACTCTTCCGATCTGCAAGCCGCTGAAGTGAAGCTCGCACAATGTCAGGCACGACTTGCACAAGGCAAAGAAAAGCACTGTGAGGGCAGCGCGGCGCGTGTGGAGGCGGTCAATAAGATGATTGCTCAACACGCAACCGCAAGCCAACAACAAGCAGCGGCGCTACTGGCACAAGCTAAGTCGATGGAAAAAGATGAAAGTAATTACTTCCCCATCGTGGGCGTGATTATCGAATGGTTAGGCGTCAGCGGCAAAACTGCCAGTCTGTTGTTCAGCGTGATCATTATCAGCATGTTCGAGTATGCCTTCCATTTTTTGGGCAAAGACTTTAACAACGCCAAGCAGAAGCTAATGCAACACGGCTATGACGTAACCCGCAAACTACGCCAACCACCCCGCCATTTTGACGGCAGCATCAGCACCTATTCCGACCGCACCAACGAATCCGCCCCAGTCAGCGCATTCACCAGCGGCGCGAATTCAGCGCGGCAAACCGTGAGCGAATACGCTGCAACGATCGAAGCGGGTTTACAGGCATCCCCTGAAATAATCGCCAATGAATACGGACGTGCTCAACATGCCCGCGAACAACTGCATTCAGCGATTGCGAATAAAGGCGGCAACATGGCGGACGAATCACGCCAACGCTTCTTTAAGTTGCTGTATGCAGAAACACGCGCACGGATTTTAAATGGAGGCATCCAGCCAACCACCGAAGACGTGAAAAACCTTGTTACCGATGTAATCAAGCAGCATTCAAGGGTGTTAGGCTTGCAACCTAACTTAGCGGGCAAATCGGCGCGTAATCAAATCGCTAAGAAAATCCTTGAAAAGCTGGCAGATGAAGGCGTTATTCACAAAACCTCAGATGGTTATTCCAGTGATGCACCGGAAATTAAAACCGCATCAGGATTTAAACAATCCCCCGATCAAGCCGCCAATGTCTCAAAGCTCTATCAGGATAGTTTAAAAGACCATGCAGCGGGCAAAGTGTTTAATGATGCCCCTACCCCGCCCATTAAGCGTATGAGCGTCTCAGAAACCATTAATGCGTTATTGGATGCGGTGAAAAAATCCGGCGCAAAAACTGAAGCAGATATTCAAGCAGCGGTATTTGATGGTTATTCAAAATTATTTAACCCTGCTGAATTTGATGATCAAGATTTGCTGAAGGTAGCGGCGAAAATTGCCAAGAGTACCGCACCAGCTACCCCCGCCCCTGCCATGCCATACAACCAGCGCACCGGGGCAACCGGCTTGCACAACCCCGCGTTAGGCACTGCTGAAGAGCACTACTCGCTACCCCTGCCAACCACTACCCCGGACTACCAAAAGGGCGGTGAAGCAGCGGTGAAGCAGTCAATCGCATCTGCTGCAACAGACTACCAAAAGGGCGGTGAAGCAGCGGTGAAGCAGTCAGTCGCACCTGCTGCAACAGACTACCAAAAGGGCGGTGAAGCAGCGGTGAAGCAGTCATTAAGAAGTTTCTATATTGCGTGGAAAGCTGCGGTAGTTAGTGGAAGTATCACTACTGCTGAGAGACCTTTTCAACAGATGGCGCGTGAGTTCACCGATCTTAACGGGATAAGTGCTAGAGCATTGAAACCCGTCTGGGATGAATTCGGCGCTCGTGCAGCTAGGGAGGGTGTGCTAGTGCTTAATCCAGAATATCAAGAGGGAAATCGCAAACTTAAATATCTGAGAGTGGTATAAATACACAAGTCAAAGCGGGCAGGGTAGCACCTGACCCGCATCAAATGACCATCAAAAGAGCCGGGCATGTTCCCGGCTTTTTTGTATTAATATTTTTATTAATCTGAAAGTGAGGTAAATATTTTGTATCAAGATCGAAAACAATGGGCGCGTGTGGCTTATTCCATCGGACTATTATTAATGGTCATGTGGTTAATAGAACCAGAGCAACTAATGCAGCTCGCAAAATGGCAAGAAGCGTGGAACTTGTGGTGGGGAACTGGATTTATTCAATCCGTCATCTTCACCATTGCAGCGGGTTTAATATTCCCCAAAGCCAAAAAGTTAGAAATGGAATCGCTCGACGAAATAGGCAGTGATGCATGGCAATTTGTAGTGGGTTTTTATCTTGCTGGTGTTGGCTGGTTTATCGCCATGTGGTGAAGCGCATCAACAACCGATCAACAAAGCCGCGTCCCCTGATGCGGCTTTTTTTTGCCCATAGGGTAGGGCGCTAGTCTCTTGGGTTACGTCTCCAAAAATTGCAAACGCATGACCCAAGCATGACCCCGCCAACAAGAGCGAAAAAATAGGGCAGGGCGCTATAGGGTTAAGTACCTGAAAAAATTGGTGCCCGGAGCCGGACTCGAACCGGCACAGCGTTTCCGCCGAGAGATTTTAAGTCTCTTGTGTCTACCGATTTCACCATCCGGGCAGGGGGGAGTAAGGTAGGGCGCTAATCTTACCTAACTCTAACGCTGGCTGCTAGTATTTTTGTTAGGGATTTGCAGTTCCCGCCTGCATAACCGTCAGCCTGCTATAATACCCGTCATTATGGGAATGCTAAAAGGAATAAGTCGCATTATGCAGTATTTAAAAACCGTGTTGTTCACTATGGGGATGTTGTCAGGTTCAGCCGTGTACGCTGATTGCACGCCACCGGATTTTAAGGGTTGGATGGCAGATTTTCAGCAAGAAGCTAAGGCAGCCGGTTTGCCAGCAGACGTACTCAATAACCTCAAACCTGATCCTGCTGTGATTCAACGCGACCGTTCGCAGCAAGTGTTCGCGCAGGATTTCCTCACCTTTGCCACCAAGAAAGTCAGTGCGAACCGTTTGGGATTGGGGCGTATTCATCTGAAGAAACACGCGGCATTGCTGAAGCGCATCGAGCAGGAATACGGCGTACCGGCTGAAATTCTGGTGGCGCTGTGGGGGTTGGAAACCGATTTTGGGGCAGTCACGGGCGATTTTTCCACACTACGTTCGCTGGTGACGCTGGCACATGATTGCCGTCGCCCGGATATGTTTCGTGCTGAATTACTCAGTGCGCTGCAATTGCTGCAAAAAGGTGATTTGACCCCCGCAAAAATGCGCGGTGCTTGGGCGGGGGAGTTGGGGCAATTGCAATTTATGGCATCCAGCTATGACCGCTATGCGGTGGATTTTGATGGCAATAAGCATCGTGATCTGATTAATTCCAGTGCTGATGCGTTGGCGTCTGCTGCGAATTTACTCAAGGTTAACGGTTGGCGGGCGGGCGAGCCTTGGTTGCAAGAGGTTAAAGTACCTGCGGTAATGGATTGGTCACTCGCCCGCTTGAATAGCCGCCTGCCTTTGGAGGATTGGGCGGTGCAAGGTGTCAAGGATGCTGATGGCAGTGCTTTAAGTGGCAGCGGTACGGCGGCTTTGTTGCTTCCAATGGGCAGACATGGCCCTGCATTTCTTGCCTTTCCGAACTTCGAAGTGTTTCTGCAATGGAATGAATCGACGGTGTATGCCACAACTGCGGGCTATTTTGCCACTCGTTTGGCGGGTGCGCCCGTCATGCGTCAAGGTAATGCGCCCGTCAAGCTGTTGACAGTCGCGCAAACCAAGCAGCTACAAGCGAAATTGCAAGCACAGGGACAGGCTATTTCCAAAGTTGATGGGATTATCGGCGAAGAAACCCGTGAAGCCGTGCGTCAGGTGCAGCAAAAACTAGGGTTGCCGGTGGATGGCTACCCCGATACTGAATTGCTGGCACGTTTATAATGCAGTAACATTACCCACCGCAAAATGGGTACACAGGTACGGCAACGAGTAACGCTTGCCGAGTTTATGGATAACACGTAATACGGTTGGTTTCAGTGGATATACAACTTTCACAGCGCGTTGGGCGCGTCAAACCTTCGCCTACACTTGCCATCACGGCATTGGCAGCTCAGCTTAAAGCATCAGGCCGCGATATTATCGGTTTGGGGGCAGGTGAACCTGATTTTGACACCCCTGATCACATTAAGCAGGCAGGCATCGAAGCCATCCAAACCGGTCAAACCCGCTACACGGCGGTAGACGGTACACCGGCTTTGAAGCAGGCGATTATCCGTAAATTCAAACGCGATAATGGTTTGGATTTCACCCCAAAACAGATTTTGGTGTCGTGCGGTGGCAAGCAGAGTTTTTATAACCTGTGCCAAGCGTTGCTGAATGCGGGGGACGAAGTGATTATTCCCGCACCATACTGGGTATCGTACCCGGATATGGTGTTATTAGCCGATGCAGTGCCAGTCATTGTTGCTGCGGGGCAGGCAGACAACTTCAAATTATCAGCCGCTCAATTAGAGGCGGCGATTACCCCGAAAACCCGCTTATTTGTGATCAACAGCCCTTCAAACCCGACTGGGGTGGCGTATACGGGTGAAGAATTGGCAGCACTCGGTGAAGTGTTGCGGCGTTATCCTCAGGTTTTGATTGCGACAGATGATATGTATGAACATGTGCTGTTTGAAGGCAGAAAGTTTGTCAATATTCTGAATGTTTGCCCGGATTTGTATGCGCGGACTATTGTGCTGAATGGCGTTTCCAAAGCTTATTCCATGACAGGGTGGCGGATTGGTTATGCGGGTGGCCCAGAAAAGCTGATTCAGGCGATGAACATTATCCAATCACAAAGCACCTCGAATCCTACCTCGATTTCGCAATACGCGGCAGTGGTCGCTTTGGACGGCGATCAGAGCTTCATTCAGACGATGGTCAGCGCGTTTGAACAGCGCCACGCTTTTGTGGTGAAAGCCTTTAATGCGATGGATGGGGTGGAATGTTTGCCAGCCGATGGCACGTTCTATAGTTTCCCGAATGTAGAGGGTATGATCCAACGTTTGGGACTGGAAGACGATACCGCACTTGCCAGCTATTTGTTGGATAAAACCGGTGTAGCGGTGGTACCGGGTTCAGCGTTTGGCTTAGAGGGACACATCCGCATTTCTTTTGCGACCAGCATGGCAAATCTGGAGAATGCTTTGGGGCGTATTGCCTCCGTTTAACCGGCGAATAAACGCACTACTGAGAAGGGGCGAGAGGTTTCTTGCCCCTTTTATTTTGCCGCTACGGGGTAGTGATTCTCCAAATGGGTCATGACCAAATCCTGTAAAACGATGAATTCGTCATTTTTCAATAAATCCTGGTAAAGCCTGTCACCTAATAAAGTACGCAATTTTTCGTACAAGTAAGGTAATTCAAAGGCGGTGTGAGTGGTGTCTTGCGCCATTGGGTGATGTTTCAAGCGAGCATCAACCGGTAACGCAGTAAGTGAGGTTGCAATAAATAATGCCCCTAATGCAACAATTTTGCACATGATAACTTCCTCTATTGGTGTGCTAACCAGCCCAGCGATCTATAATAAGATATATTATTGCGCTCATTAGTCGTATTGTGCTGTGAGCAGGTTCACATTTATAGAGGAAATTTTGTTTTTAATAAAAATTTTATTGACTTTGGTTCAATCGCGATAGCGGCGTACCAAGTCGGCATACGCATCAATTCGCCGATCACGCAGGTAAGGCCACCAACGTCTGACTTGTTCAGTGCGGTCTAAATCCAGTGTAACGACCAGTTCGGTAGGGTTGGTGGTATCGGCTTGTGCCAGCAATTCGCCCTGCCAGCCGACAATCATGCTTGACCCCCAAAATTGACTGCCAGCAGTTTGCCCGCTGGGGTCGCCTTCAAAACCAATACGATTGGCGCTTAATACCGGAATATTGTTGGCAACCGCGTGGGAACGTTGAATCGTAATCCATGCGTCACGCTGCCGTGCTTGTTCCTCCGGCGTATCGTGCGGGTTCCAGCCAATTGCGGTGGGGTAGAGCAGCAATTCTGCGCCAGCGAGTGCCATCAGTCGCGCTGCTTCGGGATACCACTGATCCCAGCAAACCAGTACCCCTAAGGTGGCTAGGCTGGTTTTGATCGGTGTGAAACCCAGATCACCGGGAGTAAAGTAGAATTTCTCGTAATAACCGGGGTCGTCGGGGATATGCATTTTGCGGTATTTCCCGGCAATACTGCCATCGGTATCCAGCACTACGGCGGTATTGTGATACAAACCCGTGGCGCGTTTTTCAAACAAAGAACACACAATCACAATACCCAATTCGGCAGCGAGTTCGCCCAAGGTATCCGTGCTAGAGCCGGGAATGGTTTCGGCAAGGTCAAAATAATCGGTGTCTTCGACTTGGCAGAAATACAGCCCAGTATGCAATTCCTGCAACATCACCAACTGTGCGCCTTGTGCAGCAGCACGGCGAATGCCTGCGATGCTCTGTTCCAGATTAGCGGTGTAATCCGCTGTATTACTGTGTTGCACCACGGCAACGGTGATAGAACGACTCATACGCTAACGACCTCTTGCGGAATTTGCATAGTGATACAGTGGAGACTGCCATTCTGGGCAATCAATGCGCGGCAATCAATCGGGATAATTTCATGTTGGGGGAAAGCGGCTCGCATTTGTTCAATGGCAACCGGATCAAAACATTCATCGGCATACACGGGTAACAATACCGCACCATTAATGATCAGAAAGTTGACGTAACTGGCGGGTAAACGCCGTCCACCTTCATAAATGGCTTCCGGCATGGGGATCGGGAACAGCCGGTACGGTTCGCCATTGGCTTGGCGCAAGGCTTGCAATTCCGCTTGCATCGCTTGTAAGGCGGGGTAATGCGAATCGGCTGAATCGGTGCAGCTCATGTATACAATACTGTCAACGTCGGCAAAGCGTGCCAGCGTGTCGATGTGCGCATCGGTATCATCGCCTTCCAAATGCCCGTTTGCCAGCCACAAAATGCGGGTAACGCCGAGTGACTGGCGTAATTTAGCTTCAATTGCGGTTCTATCCAGGGTTGGGTTGCGGTTGGGGTTGAGCAGGCAAATTTCCGTGGTCAGCAAAGTGCCTTGCCCATCCGTTTCGAGGCTGCCGCCTTCCATCACCAGCGTGTGCGCTTCCAAGTCATTGTGTTGGAGCAAGGGGAGCGCGGCGAGTTGCTGATTAACCGCATTGTCTTGCACCGCGCCGAATTTGCCGCCCCACGCATTGAAGGTGAAATCCAGTAATAAGGGTTTGCCATCGCGCATCACCGTGATGAATCCAAAGTCGCGTGCCCATGTATCGTTATAATGCATTTGCACGAAATGTACCCGTTCGGGCAAGTAAGGTTGTGTGCTTAACACCGCTGTAATATGTGCCTGATGCGCTGTATCGTGACAGAGTAATAGCACGTTTTCGCGTTGGCTAATGGCGCTGGCTATCGCGGCGTAACAAGTTTCGGCAGCATCCAGATTGTCTGCCCAGTCGGTGTCCGGGTGCGGCCATGCCAGTAAAACGCCCCATTGGGGATGCCATTCGGCGAGAAAGTTACGGTTTTCCATTAGGTTTGGTCACATCATCGGCTAGCAAAGCGGCGATTATACAAAGCGGTTTTGTTAAGGGCGACTGTTATTCCACGTTGGCGAATACGGTTTTTTACCCCTATTTGCTTGTAGCTATTTACCCAAAGTGCGACAAAGGTGGGACAATACTTGCATTCACCCTTATCAAGAGAGCAGATAATCATGATTAAGCAACTTTTCGGCTTGGCAATCAGTTTGTTTGCCACCAGCAATGCACTGGCTGAACCTGTGGCAGGGCCTACAACCGACAATGGTTGCCCGGCGGCGTTGAATTTCACCTTGCGTGAATTGGGTTCGGAGAAAACGGTTAATTTGTGCGAAGCCTACAAGGGCAAAGTGGTCATTATGGTGAATACGGCAAGCAAGTGTGGCTTCACCCCGCAGTTTGAGGGGTTGGAGAAGTTGTACAGCGATTATAAAGACCGTGGTTTGGTGGTGCTGGGTTTCCCTTCCAACGATTTTGCTGGACAAGACCCCGGTTCAGAAAAAGAGATTAAGGATTTCTGCGAGCTGACCTACGGGGTCAAATTCCCCATGTTTGAGAAAACCCAAGTACTCAAAAAGAATGCTTCACCGCTTTATCAGGTATTGGGGGAAATGGCAGGTGAGCACCCTAGCTGGAATTTCCACAAATACGTACTAAACACCAAGGGCGAGTTGATCGGTAGTTTTTCCAGCTTTGTGACCCCGCAAAGTGATAAGCTGGTGAAATTAATTGAAGCGAACTTGCCGTAATGCAATATGAAGACAAAATAAAAATCGGAATTAGTGCCTGCCTACTCGGTCAGAAGGTGCGCTTTGATGGCGGACATAAGCACGATGGTTATATTACCGGTACTCTTGGGCTGTACTTTGAGTTTGTGCCACTCTGCCCGGAAGTAGGCGCGGGGCTGGGTGTGCCGCGCCCAACACTGCATTTGGTGCGTAACGACGGTTCATTACGTGCGGTGAATACCAAAGATGCCAATATTGACCATACCGAGGCGTTGGCGCGTTATATCGACACTGCTGTGCCGCAATTGCAGGGGATTCATGGGTATATCCTGAAAAAAAACTCCCCCAGTTGCGGCATGGAGCGGGTCAAAGTGTATTCGCTGGCAAAACCCAATACGCCGCCGGAACGTGATGGTGTGGGTATTTTTGCGCAAACCTTACGTGCAACCTTTCCCTTATTACCGATTGAGGAAGAAGGGCGTTTGTGTGACCCGGTACTGCGGGAAAATTTTATCGGGCGCATATTTGTGTATCACCGTTGGCAACAGTTATTAGCGGCGGGGTTAACACCGGGTGCTTTGGTTGATTTCCATTCCGATCATAAATACGTGCTCATGGCACACGATCAGGATATTGCCCGTGAGTTGGGGCAAATGGTCGCCCAAGTCGGGCGGGTGGAGGATTTCCCCGCGCTGGCGGATGCTTATTTTCGTTTACTCATGACGGCGTTAGAAAAACGGGTGACACGCGGGCAACATGCCAATGTGTTGATGCATTTGATGGGCTATCTGAAAGGCTGTATTGATGCGGCAGACCGGCAGGAAATGCTGGAAACCATTCACCAATACCGGCACGGCTATGTGCCGTTGGTGGTACCGATTACGTTGTTGAAGCACCATTTCCGGCGACATCCGCAACCGTATATTGAACGCCAGCATTACCTGAACCCGCACCCTAAAGAGTTAATGCTTAGGAACCAGTTGTAAGGGTTTGGGGCAAAGAAAAAGCCCCTGAGCAGGAGCTTTTTCTGATTGGTCAGGCAATGGTGTTATTTACTACTGGCAACCATGTAATCGACGGCTGCTTTCACGTCTGCATCAGACAGGGAAGGGTTGCCGCCTTTGGCTGGCATTCCACCTTTGCCTTTCAGGGCAACTTCATACATTTTGCCTGCTGCAATGCGTGGAACCCATGCGGCTTTGTCGCCAAGTTTGGGTGAGCCTGCTATTCCCGCATCGTGGCAAGTGGCGCAAGCACTGCTGTAGACTTTACTGCCGTTATCGCCGGATTTCGTAGGCGTTGCCGCTGTCTTACTGGCTGTTTTGGCAGGTTTTGCTGCTGACTGGGCAAATTTAGGACCTGCGGTTTTGGCTACTTCGGCTTGCTTCTGACCTTCAATACCGGCTAGTTCAATTTTTTTAGCTAATTTTACGGCGGCAGCATCATCACCCTTATTGGCGGCTTTGATGGCATCCTCTAAATGTTTAGAGGCTGATTTGGTTCCCCAGAACCATTCAAATCCAGCAGCCTTAGCTGCATTATTAGCGGTTTCTGCTGCGGTGATTGCCGCTTTGGTTTCAGGCTTGGCACTGGAACTCAGGGTTGGTTTTTCGCCGGAGCCTCCTCCGGTTGTCGCACAACCAACCAGTCCTACGGCTAACGTGACTGCTAACAAGCACTTGTGCTTCATAAACGTCTCCTCCTCGTTGATAAAACTGCACAGTTCTGGATGAATTTTTTGTTACAGCGCAATAAGATAATGCGACGTGAGGTATAAAAGCAACAGTGGATTTGATATTTCTCAATAATAGATTTTAGCCTAACATCTCCTCTGCCAGCGCCCGTGTCGCGGGTGTGATTTCTACTCCGCCAATCATTCGAGCGACTTCTTCCACCCGCTGCGCGTGGGTCAAATGCACAATACCGGTGCTGGTATATGTCGCCCCTTTGATCTTGGTGACTTTGTAGTGTTGGTGGGCTTGTGAGGCGACTTGTGGTAAGTGCGTGACGCACAATACTTGCCGATTCGTGCCTAGGGCGCGAAGTTGTTTGCCAACCACTTCGGCAATCCCGCCACCAATGCCGGTATCCACTTCGTCGAAAATCAACGCAGGCAAGGTAACTTTTTGCGCGGCAATCATTTGAATGGCGAGGCTGATACGTGACAGTTCGCCACCGGATGCGACCTTCATCAGCGGTTTCAAGGGCTGACCGGGATTAGCGCTGACGGTGAAGTCAATGCTATCCATGCCGGTCGCTTGGAAGGCGTTGGTGGCATCGTGAACTACTTGAATCGCGAATTTGCCGCCCTGCATTCCGAGTTGTTGCATGGCTTGCGAAACACCTGCGGAAAGTTGCTGGGCGGCTTGCTGACGTGCTTGACTCAGCAAACTGGCTTGTTCTTGGTAGCTTGTCGTTGCTGCTTGTAACTGTTGTTCGAGCGCATCGAGGTCGTAATCGTCGCTATCAAGCTGTGTCAGTTCTTGCTGGATTTGAGCTAAACGGGCGGGGAGTTCAGCCGGTTCGGTGCGGTATTTGCGGGCAAGGCTGCGCATATCGGCAATGCGATTTTCGACCGCTTGCAGACGTTCGGGGTCAATATCGAGGCTTTCGGCGTAATCGCGCAATTGTGCAGCAGCTTCTTGCAGTTGAATCTGCGCACTGGTGAGCAATTCCAGTGACGGTTCTAACTGCGCATCGACGCGCACTTGCTGAGCAAGATCGTGAATTAGGCGACCCAAGGCGGAATACAACGAGGGTTCGTCATCGTAGAGTTGCGCGTAACCTTGCGCGGCAGTGCTACGGAGTTGTTCGGCATTGGCGAGGCGGTTGAGTTCGTCGTCAAGCTGCTCGGCTTCGTTGGGTTGCAAGGCGAGGGCTTCGAGTTCTTGCGATTGAAAACGCAATAAATCTATGCGTTCTTGGTGCTGCTGGTTTTGGCTGCTTAATAAGTTGACACGTTCGTGCAGTTTTTTCCATGTCGACCATGCTCTGCGGGTGTTGTCCAACAAGGTATCGTTGTCGGCGAAAGCATCCAGCATTTGACGTTGCGCGTCTTTTTTCATCAGCGATTGGTGTTCGTGCTGACCGTGGATGTCGACTAGTTGTTCGCCGAGTTCGCGCAATTGGGTGAGGTTAGCGGGGGAGCCGTTGATCCAAGCGCGTGATTTGCCTTGTGCGGAAATAACGCGGCGGAGGATGCAGGTGTCATCCGTGCCTTCCATGCCTTGGGCTTCCAGCCACACGCGGGCGGAAGGGGTTTGGGTAATATCGACGCTCAGGGTGATTTCGGCTTTGTCTGCCCCGTGACGCACGGTATTGCTGTCGGCTTTGTCGCCAAGCACTAGCCCAATGGCATCCAGCAGGATGGATTTGCCCGCGCCGGTTTCGCCTGTTAAGGCGGTCATGCCGGGATGCAGTTCGAGTTCCAGCGTGTCGATAATTGCAAAATCGCGAATGTGGATATGTGTCAGCATGGTTTACGGTTGCACTCCCCAATGCAGTTTTTCACGTAAAATATGGTAGTAATCGTAGCTTTGTGGGTGCAGCAGGCGCACTTTTTCTGGGCGGGTGTGAATGCGCACTGCATCGCCGGATTCCAGCTCAATATTGTTATGCCCATCGAAAGAGACGCGGGCAGGAATATCGCGGTCTTCGCACAAGTGAATGTCGATAACGCTTTGGTTGCTGATGACCAGCGGGCGGTCACTCAGAGTGTGCGGGCAAATCGGCACCAGCGCAATGGCTTGCAGGGCAGGGTGCAGAATCGGGCCGCCGCTGGAGAGTGCGTAGGCGGTTGAGCCGGTGGGCGTGGTAATAATAATGCCGTCAGCGCGTTGAGTATTCACAAAGTAACCGTCAATGCGGGTGGTGAATTCGATCATGCGCACTTCATTGCGTACATGCAGCACGACATCGTTGAGTGCCTCACCGCTACCGATGATTTCATCTTCACGGATGACATCGGCGTGGAGTACAAAGCGCGGCTCTTCTTTGTATTGACCAGCGAACATTTGCTCCAATTGGGCGAGCATTTCGTCAGGGGAAATATCGACCAGAAAACCCAGCCGCCCCAAGTTGATGCCAATCAGGGGGACTTCATGATCGGCTAGTAAGCGTCCAGTGGCGAGTAAAGTACCATCGCCACCCACGACAATCGCAAGATCAATACTGCGAGCCAGCATGTCGGATGGCAGGGTAGGCAATCCCAAAATAATGCCTGCATTGCGGTCGCAATGGACTTGATAACCGCGTTCCAGCAGGAATTCGTACAACTGGAACAGCGTCTTATCGACACGGATGTCGTTGGGTTTGGTAAACAGACCGATGTGAGAAAACGGGTTCATAACCATCGCTTGCATGAGTAAAGCGGTAAGGCTGGCAAAGCTGGGAATAAATTGCAAGTTAAACAGGCTTGTATCTGTGAGGCTTTACCCCTATAAATGATGGCATGAGTACACAGCAACACCCAGAACTGAACGAACGCGCTCGGCACATCCTCAAAGTGTTGGTGGAAAGCTATATCCAAGACGGACAGCCGGTCGGTTCGCGCAACCTTGCCCGCAGCAGTGGCTTGGATTTAAGCGCCGCCACCATTCGCAATGTAATGGCGGATTTGGAGGACATGGGCTACATCCGTGCGCCACACACGTCAGCGGGGCGCATTCCCACCTCGCAAGGCTACCGTTTGTTTGTGGATGCGTTGGTGAATATCAAGCCGCTGGAACAGCACGCGATTCATATTTTACAAGGGCAGTTAAAAGCCGAACGTGATCCGGGGGCGTTAATCCAGTCCGCCTCTAATTTATTGTCGGGGATTACCCAACTAACCGGCGTGGTGAGTTTGCCGCGCCGTAACCCATCCTCGATTCGCCAGATTGAATTTTTGAGTCTGTCCAGTCGTCAAGTTCTCGCCATTTTGGTGATGAACCGCAACGAAGTGCAAAACCGTATTATCCAACTCGATACGGATGTGACTTCCTCAGAGTTGCAACAAGCCGCTAATTTCCTCAACGAACGTTTGATTGGCAAGGATTTGCAGCAAGCCCGCGCTGCCTTGTTGGAAGAAATGCGCCAGCACCGCGAAGACATGAATCGCATGATGCTGTCCGCTATTGAGCTTGGTGAAAAGACCGTGGCGGATTTAGGCGATCAAAAGCAGGAAGAAGATTGCGTGATTGCGGGTGAAACTAACCTGATGAGTTACGACGATTTGTCGGACATTACCAAGCTGCGCGAATTATTTGCCGCTTTCACTCGCAAGCGCGATATTTTGGGTTTGTTGGATAAGTGTTTGCAGGCGGATGGCGTGAAAATCTTCATCGGACGCGAATCGGGTCAAGCGGTATTCGACGAATGTAGCCTTGTTACTGCGCCGTATGAGGTCGATGGCGAGCAATTGGGCGTACTCGGTGTGATTGGTCCCAAGCGAATGCCGTATGAGCGGGTGATCCCCGTGGTTGACATTACCGCGAAATTACTGAGTTTGGCGTTGAAATCGCGGCATTAGCTCCCCTAATAACATTAAGATGAGGATATTATGAATACCACTCCCAGCAATATCGGTTTAATCGGTCTTGGCGTAATGGGGTCAAACCTCGCGCTAAACTTGAATGATCACGGCTACTCGCTCAGCGTTTACAACCGCACTTACACCCTCACCGAACAATTCATGGCGCAACAGGCACAGGGTCGCACGATTCAAGCCGCGCAAACCTTACCCGAATTCGTCAACCAACTGGCGCAGCCCTGCATTATTATGCTGATGGTCACGGCAGGGCGGGCGGTGGATGCGGTGATCGAACAATTGCTCCCGCTGCTTAACCCCAACGACATTATCATCGACGGTGGCAATTCCAACTACAAAGACACCACGCGCCGTTGGCAGGAACTCACCGCAAAGGGCATTCATTTTGTCGGCATGGGTGTTTCTGGCGGGGAAGAGGGGGCGCGGCATGGCCCTTCTTTGATGCCGGGTGGTGCGGTGGAAGCTTGGGCGGACATTCGCGATATGTTCCAAGCCGTTGCGGCTAAAGTGGATGGCGAGCCGTGTTGCCAATGGTTGGGCGAAGGCGGTGCGGGGCATTACGTCAAAATGGTGCACAACGGCATCGAATACGGTGATATGCAACTGATTGCTGAAGCCTGCCACCTGATGCAACACGCACTGGGAATGGATTTCGATGCAATGGCGGACACGTTCGCTGCGTGGAATCAGGGCAAACTCGAATCGTATCTGATCGACATTACCAGCCAGATTTTGCGCCAGAAAGACGTGGACGGTAGCCCGCTTGTCACCAAAATTCTCGACCGTGCGGGGCAAAAAGGCACGGGGTTGTGGACGGCACAAGACGCGCTCGAACATGCCGTGCCACTGACCTTGATTGGTGAAGCGGTTCATGCGCGAATGTTGTCGGCGCGTAAGGATGAACGTGTCGCTGCCTCCCATATCTTGGGTGGTTTAGCCGCACCTGTGGCGGCAGAACAGCGGCAAGCCTATCTCGATGCTATTCACGACGCGCTGTATGCGGCGAAGTTGGTGTCGTATGCGCAAGGTTTCATGCTGATGCAAACCGCAGCGGCGCAAAATGGCTGGCAGTTGCCTTATGGTGACATTGCCTTGCTGTGGCGGGCGGGTTGCATTATTCGTAGCCGTTTCCTTGGCGACATTAAAGCCAGTTTTGCGCGTGACCCCGTGCCGCAAAGTCTGTTGCAAGACCCGTATTTTGCGGGGGAACTCAAACAGGTGGATGCGGGCTGGCGTAAAGCGGTGGCGTTGGCGGTGATGCAAGGTGTGCCAGTACCTGCGCTGTCGTCGGCGTTGGCATTTTTTGACGGCTACCGTTGTGCGGATGGTTCGGCAAATATTCTGCAAGCACAACGCGATTTCTTTGGGGCGCATGGCTATCAGCGGGTGGATCGTGACCCGGCGCTGCGTTTCCACACGCATTGGGGTGCTTCGACTTCGCTCAATGCACAGGGTGCGGAGGAGCAGTTATGAGTTGTGGTTGCGCGGGGATTTCACATGCTTACGTTATTTTTGGGGCGACGGGCAATTTGGCGGTGCATAAGTTATTGCCAGCGCTTTACCAACTGCATGGCATGGGGCATTTGGCGGATGATGTGGAAATCCTCGGTTGCGGACGTACCCCGTTCACGCAGGATTCATGGCGGGTCGAGGTGCGCCAGCAATTGCTGGCGCACGGTGTGGTGGAAAATGCGGTGTTGGAAAGTTTTATCCAGCGTTTGGATTATTTGGCGGGCAGTTTGACCGAGGCGACGTTTTACCAAGCCTTGGAGGCGTGGATTCAGCGTGATAGCGAATGCGCCAATAATGTGATTTTCTACCTTTCGATCAGCCCAGATTTGTACGTGACTGTTACCGAAGGGTTGGCGGTGGCGCAATTGTTGGATGAGGCACAAGGATTCAGGCGTATGGTGATCGAAAAGCCGTTTGGTCACGATTTGGCATCGGCGCGGCAATTGCAGCATAGCCTCAGCGACCACCTCAAGGAAGAGCAGATTTACCGCATCGACCATTACGTGGGTAAGGAGGCGGTGCAAAACTTGCTGGTATTGCGTTTCGCCAATCTGATTCTCGAACCGTTGTGGAATCGTTACCACATTGACCATATCCAGATTACCCATGCGGAAACGGTGGGGGTAGATGGGCGTGCTAGCTATTACGACAAGAGCGGTGGTGCGGTGCGCGACATGATTCAGAGCCATTTGCTGCAAGTGATGGCGTTGCTGGCAATGGAACCGCCCGTGTCGTTGGAAGCGGAAGCTTTGCGCAATGAAAAGGTCAAGGTGTTGCAATCCATTCGTCCGGTGAATTTGGAGCAGCTTGCGACCCATGCCATACGCGGGCAATACGCGGCGGGCGAGGTGAAGGGTAATGCGGTTCCCGGCTATTTGCAGGAAACGGGGGTGGCAGCGGGTAGCCATACGGAGTCTTACGCGGCAATGAAGCTGTATATCGACAATTGGCGGTGGAAGGATGTGCCGTTTTATTTGCGCACGGGTAAGCGCTTGAAGGAACGGCGGTCGTTGGTGGCGGTACGTTTTAAGCAGCCGCCGATGCAGTTGTTTAAGGGCAGTGGGGTGTATCAGCCGCATCCGAATTGGTTGCTGATTGGGATTCAGCCGGAAGACGCGGTGCGCATGGAAATTTCCGCGAAAGTGCCGGGGCTGGAAATGCGTACCCGCCAGATTGTGATGGATGCGTCAGTGAGTACGCCGGGTGAGCGCAAAGCGGAAGCGTATGAGGAATTGTTGTTGGATGTGATCAAGGGCGATCGTTCGTTGTTTTTGCGTTATGACGAAGTGAAAGCGGCGTGGGCGGTGGTTGACCCGGTGATGCAGCGTTGGGCTGACGATGAGCAATTGCCGTTGCAATACCCCGCAGGTGGTTGGGGACCGAAGGCGGCGGAAAAGATTTTTGGGGATTCGGATCGAGCTTGGCGGCACACCTTGTCGTGCAATGGAGTCGAGTGATGTTGCCCCGTGATACGCAAGTGTTGGTGGATGCGGAGGCGGTGGCGCAGCGGGCGTGTGTGTGGATTGCAGCAGCGGCGCAGGTGGCGATTCGGGAACGGGGTGTGTTTCGCTTGGTGTTGGCGGGGGGCGGTACGCCACAGCGGGCGTATGCGTTGCTGGCAACGACTCGGCAAGATTGGGATAGGTGGGAGATTTTTTGGGGGGATGAGCGTTGTTTGCCGGTTGAGCATGTGGAGCGCAATTCGCGGATGAGCTTGCCGACAGAACGGCGCTTTCCGATTCCGGCGGAATTGGGGGCGGAAGCGGCGGCGCTGGCTTATGCGCAGACGATTAGTGAGAAGTTGCCGTTTGATGTGGTGATGTTGGGGATGGGTGAGGATGGGCATACGGCGAGTTTGTTTCCGGGGAACCCCTCACCCCCCAGCCCCCTCTCCCTCAAGGGGCGAGGGGGAGTAAGAGATTCTGATTCGGGGTTAACAGTGGCGGTGTTTGATGCGCCGAAGCCACCGCCGGAGCGGGTGAGTTTGAGTGTGACGGCGTTGCAGGCGTGCCGGCAGCAATTGGTGTTAGTGACGGGGGCGGGTAAGGTTGAGGCGTTAGCGCAGTGGCGTGGCGGGGCGCGTTTGCCGATTGCGTTGGCGGTGCGGGCGGATGCTTGTTTGCTGGTGGATGCTGCGGCATACGGGGGTGTGACCGGAAGTGATGCATGGTCTACTATTCGTTATTATTTTCCATGAG
>CAYNNA010000036.1:7047-22862 GCA_964398375.1 uncultured Thiothrix sp. | reverse complement strand
TACAACGGACGCGCTGCCATATCATGCTGGAGATCTGACTCCACTGGCGGTTCAAATACTGGGGGCTGACCTGTACCCATATCCTGCCCCGGAGGCACATCCACCCAATCTTTTGCCAAATCACTACCACTCACGCCCGCCAACGCCCCAATCAGCCGCGCACGAGTATAGTGCTTCACCTTACCCTCCAAACTTTCGCACAGGCTATTGGCAAGCAAAAAACGTTGGGTCACTTCCAAACGCCCTTGAAACAAGGTGAGTTGCGACAAAGTTTTGCCGTACAAGAAAAAATTCACCCCAGCAATGAATTGCACCATTGCTCCGCCAATGACGCTGATGATGGCAACATCCATACTCTGACTCAACATAAAGCCAATCGCAGCAAGGAAAAATAACAAGCCCACCACACTGGCAATTAATGCCCACCGAAAACTGCGCCCCGCTTGTGACAACGACAAATCATAAAAACGCGACAGCAGCTCAATTTGTGACGCAGCAATTTCTTTCACGTCGCCGCTGGCGGCTTCGGTCAAGCGTTTCAACGCGGGTTCGGTTGCGCCGGAAATAGCCTCTTGGCGGACATGGAGAAAACCGCCCAACATACCATCACGATTACTGGTGTTCATTTTATTACTGCCCACAGGTTATGATGCTTCGATTATAGCGCAATGGAAACCCAATGCCGTGATACCTCTGTTAACCATCGAACAATTGCAGCTTTGTTTCAACACCCCCGACGGCGTAGTAGAAGCCGTGCGCGGCGTGGATTTGCAACTTGCTGCTGGCGAAACCCTCGCGGTAGTCGGCGAATCCGGCGCGGGCAAAAGCCAACTGTTTCACGCCGTTATGGGCTTGCTGCCGCGCAATGCCCAAGCACGTGGTAGTGTGCAATTTTCGGGTACAGAATTGTTAAATCAGCCACCCCGCGTGCTCAATCAATACCGGGGAAAACGCATGGCGATGATTTTCCAAGACCCGATGACGGCGTTAAATCCGTTACTAACCATCGGGCGACAACTCACCGAAGTGCTGGAAGTGCATCAAAGCATGAGCGCGAAAGCAGCACAACAACAAGCGTTAACCATGCTCGAACAGGTACGCATCCCCGATGCCCGTCGTCGCTTGCACAGTTACCCGCACGAACTTTCTGGCGGAATGCGCCAACGAGTGATGATTGCAATGGCGCTGCTATGCGAACCCGAATTGCTAATTGCTGACGAACCCACTACCGCCTTAGATGTCACAGTGCAGTCCGAAATTCTGGCACTGTTGCGTGACATTCGCGCCCAACGGCAAATGGCGCTGGTTTTGATTACCCACGATTTACCCTTGGCGGGCGGGGTGTGTGACCGTATCGCCGTCATGCGTCACGGTCAAGTGGTGGAAACCGGCACCGTAAACGTCATGTTCGGTCAACCGCAACACGTTTACACCCGTGAATTACTGCTTGCCTCCCGATACTGAACATTTCTTTATTCTGGCAGTCTGAAGGATTAGACTGGGCTTTAGGGCAAACAAGGGAATCATTATGCACATCACATCGCACACCGTATTAGCAGGACTATTGCTAATCACCGGTTTATTCCCCGTCAGCGGCTGTGCTGCGGGAACAACCCCGATGAAGCAACAACCGTTAACCAAACCCACGAATGAATTTGCGTCATTATGGCAGCCGGGGTGGCAATGCGGGCAAGCCAGCCCCGTCAGTCGTGCTTTCCTCAATTCATTGATTAAGAAAAATGCATTACACGGTTATGCGTTAAAGGGTGTGACCCTGCCGTTATTGATCGGGCAAAATCCGCTGGAGTCAGGCGCTATTTTGTTCGCTAAACGGGATAATGCTTGGCACGCCTACCCGATTGCTGATGACAGCGCGGTACTCGCGGCTTACAGCACGCCCGCGTTCAACCGCCTAACCTTGTTTGTTACCTGGGGGCGCGAAGGTCCCGGCAATGATTATCTCGTCCTACAAGGCAAAAACCAGTTACGCGAATTCAGTTGCACCACCGTACATTTACCCGCCGAGTTAAATCGCCCGGATTGGAGCAACCGTTACCCTGGCTTGCACGATTTCAATATGGATACGCAAGGGCGTGGCACGCTGATCACCGCCGCCTACTTACCGGATGGCGCGAATGAGCGCAAGCAGTGGTATCAATACAGCAGTAATGACTGGGGCAAGCAGTGGAGCGGTGCCCGCAAAATACCTGCTATGCCTGCAAAACTTGACGGTATTTTTCAGCCGATTACGGATATTCCCGCCCCCTCATGGCTGGTGAATAGCCTACTGGCGAGCACGCCGTAACGTCAAACCAACAGACCATGCCGCGCAAATACAGTCAGCAGGTGCTTAACATTCGACGCAATTTCTTTTTCCAAGCCTTTGCCGCTGGTTTGTGCCTGTTTACCGCCGGGAATTTGTAGCGCCCCCGCCATTACTTCCTCACACAAACGCTGGGTAATGTCGGGAACCGTGTACGTACCATCCAATACTTGCAATAAACGGCTGGAAAAGTCATCGAGACTCAAGGCCTGGTGGCGAATACTGGCAACGCTTTGCCAACCTTCAGCCGCTTGCAAACGTGCCAAAGCGCTGACTTCAGGGCGTTCCGACCATTCGGGCTTGATTAAACAGGGATGCAAATGCCCATACACCGCACGATAACTGTACAAGCTGAACCATTCACTCACCAATTCACTGCGAGCATTCGCAAATTGTTTGCCTCCAGCATCACGTACCCGTTCAGCGGCACGCGTGTATAATTCGGTGAAATCCGGTGTGTAAGGGTGTACTTCCTGCAAATACAGCAAGGCGGCTTTGCTCAACGGGTGCGTCACGGTCAATTCGGTATTATCCGGGGTCAAAAATGCCACCGGTTTGGTATTACTCAGATTTACCTTACCCTTAAGCCGCAAATCCGCACTGTAAAAAAATCCGGTGAACACATCTACATCCACGGCGCGTTCCAATGCTACATCGGCACGGCATAACACGCTTTTGCGGAAAGCCCGCATTCGCACAAAATCCATCCATTGTTCGTGCTGCAACGGGTCTTCAATATCCCCCAAGGCGGCTTGCGCTGCACCGCTCAAGGTGGTGTCGAACAAGGTGTGCAAATCGGTTTCGCACACGTATTGCAATTCATGCCGCTGAGCATCAGCAAGAAACTCGCTAAACAAAAAAGCGTTGTTTTCGCCCGCCAAATATTCGTGCAATAAATAACTGGGATGCGAACCGAGCAAATAGGTGATTTCTTTTTGCACATAACGCTGACTATCCGCTTCAGCCCCCACCAATGCACGTTGCAAACGCTCTAAAGCAGCAATCGCGGCATGGTATTTAGCCGCTGCCCCCGTCACATGGCGGGTCGCGTGCAATAACAAATCACGTAAACTGCCTCGCATCCGCCAACCGGGGAGTAAGTTATAACTGATGTAAGCCAACCCATGAGGTGTCAGGCAGTCTCGCGCCACCGTCAAAATTTTTTCACGGACTACCGCAGGAACCCAAGAATAAACGCCATGCGCAATAATGTAATCAAACTGCCCAAACGCGGCGGGATCAATCTCCAGAATATCGCCCACCTCAAGACGAATATTTTGCAGCGGTAATTGCTCGGCAATGCGCTGCCCAATCGCCACTTGCGCCCCCGATAACTCCACCCCTACAAATTCGCTGTGGGGCAAATGCCAAGCCATCGGGAGCAGATTGCCGCCAGTTGCCGACCCCAATTCCAATACGCGGCATTGTTGCGGTGAAGCGGTGGGAATCCCGAATAAACGCCCCAACGTCGCCAGATTACCGGGGTGGGTTTCAGGGAAAGGATTGGTTTCGTAAGCAAGTTCGTCGTAAAAATCGACCATAACAACAGGCTTCCTGCACTAAGCTAATTCAACGGTTCGGTAATGCTACCACCATCCTGAATTCCAGACGGGGATTAGCTGCCGCTTTTAGCCAAAAATTTTGCACTGCCAACTGATGGGTGGCGGTTTGCTTGAATTGCATGGTGTAAGTGTCATCCGCTGCCACGCCACCCAATGCCAAACGTAAAGGGGCTGACTGCCAAGCCAAAGTGCCTTCCGCCACATTCAGAATATACGCCACGCCCTCACGCCCATTCAAACGCTTTTGGGTTATTAGCGTTTTTAAGTTCTGTTGCATCACGGGGTCATCAACCGGACTGAAATGCCCTGCGTCATGATATTCCAAATTTCCCAGCAAATCATACAGCAGCTCACCCGACACCTCAGGGTTCGCTGCCAGCTTGTACGGGAACACCAACAGGGCTGCTGCTAAAAACGTCAGCATCAACCCTGTTAAAGCAATCCCTAACGCAAAATGCCGGGTGATATTACGCTGCGCCGCGTACCCTCGTTGCATAATATTTCCAACCTAATCTAACACTCGAATATTTTGATTATAGACCAGAATAAGAAAAATGAATTGAAACTGAATCAAAGAGCGCAATAAAGTTCACTCACCGCGATAAGTGGTTTCCAAGTAGTGATAGACGGCGAATAAGCCCATCGCCTCCCCACCCACCGGACGACCAGCACGCTCACGGATATTCCAAGCCATCACATCAAAATGCGCCCAAGACGTCGATTCCGGCACAAACTCATTCAGGAATAATGCCGCCGTGATTGCACCACCATAGCTCCCACCACTGTTGGTGAAATCGGCGCACCCACTTTTCAACTGATCGAAATACGGGCGATGTAACGGCAGATTCCAAATCAATTCCTCAGCCGCCGCCGATACCGTCTGAAGTTTAGCTGCCAATGCCTTATTATTGCTAAAAAACACTGGAATTTCCGTCCCCAATGCCACCCGTGCCGCACCGGTTAAGGTAGCAAAATCCAGCAGCAAATCCGGTTTGTGACTCACCGCATCCGCCAACGCATCGCACAAGACCAAACGTCCTTCAGCATCCGTGTTATCCACTTCCACTGACTTGCCCGCACGAGTTGCCAGAATATCACCGGGGCGGAACGCATCCCCGCCAATGGCATTATCCACTGCCGGTATCAGCACCCGTAACTGCACAGGAAGCTGCAATTGCATAATCAATCGCGCCAAACCCAACACATGCGCAGCACCGCCCATATCTTTTTTCATCAAGCGCATGTATTGCGACGGCTTAATGTCCAATCCGCCGGTATCAAAACACACGCCCTTACCCACCAAGGTCACTGACGGATGCTCCGGTTTACCCCATTGCAACTTCAGCAAACGCGGTGCATGAGCGCTGGCATGCCCCACTGCGTGGATAGCGGGGTAATTCTGCTTCAGCAAATCATCACCAACAATCTCACTGAAATCCGCCTCAAAAGTACGCGCCAATTGCGCGACAGCAGCGGATAAATGCTCAGGCATCATGTGATTCGCGGGTTGATTCACCAAATCCCGCACCAACGCCACCGCTTGCACAAAGGCTTTGGCGCGCGCTTGCTGATCTTCCACGAACAATACCGGGCGGGCTTTATTATCCGGCTTGGTGTAATACTCAAAGCGGTAATAGCCCAAACCCCAACCAATGCTGGCTTGCAAGCGCTCCTCTTCCGACCAGTCGCACACCAGATGGTAATGACCGCGTGGCAATTTGTTAGGCAATGCCGCCAGCGCCCAACGTATTCCAGCCTCAGTGCTATAGCCCACCAACGCTTTACTAATGCCACCCTGCCCGTCTGGAACCAAACAAAGCTGCCCAGTATTCGCCTTAAAATCATGCAATTTTGCCCATTGCCGTTCCGCCTCAGGCAGAGAGGCGCAAAACGCCTCCCACGCTGTTGGCAGCAACGGGTAAATCGCCACCGAATGTACCGGTTTTTCGTGTGTAAACATGAACTTCCCCCTGATTCTTAACGCTTACACCCATCCCACCAGCACGGCGTACTGTTGATAAAGTTCAGTAATGCTTGGTATTTCGGTGTCTGGCTGGTCGGTTGGGTGATGTATTCTTTCGTGCCCCACGGCCCGTGCTTATTGAAAGTACGTGGCGCAGTGTAATGCATCATCAACGTGCCGCCTTCAGTTTTCCAGCCATTTAAGAATTGATCATAAATGCCACGCATCCGAGGGTCACGATTGGCTGCAAACAACAACGGATTAGGGAACTCATCATCCGTTTTGGTGTGGAAATCCACCAAACCTTGCCCTGCTTCATACGCCATTAATTCAAGACCGTATTTATCGGTAATGGCTTTTTGCATCCGAATATAGCCCATCACTTTATCGTGTGAATAACGGTATACCGGGTTAGTAATCAAACCGAGCGCATCATCCACACTTTTAATGGTACGCACTTCGGCGTGTCCGCCAAAGACATACGGGCCAATCGCAAACGCATCCGCGTGTTTGTAAGCATCCTTGTGGCTCAAGACAATCTCGGTCAGTTTATCGTTCACTGTCCAACCCGACAGAATTCGCACCAAACGCTGCGAACCACCAAAAACGCTTTCCCAGATATTGAAAATTTCTACCGAACGCTGTGAATAATACCGCCAGCCAGCACGGTGAGCGTGCGAATCCAGTCCCAGTTTCAACCCCATATCAATCATGTGGTTGCCTTGGGTGAAAATGGTATTCCAGGTTTCGTTGCTGTATTCGATGTGTGGCTTCAAATTTCCATTCAAATGTTGTTTTACATAAGTGGCAAATTCGCGCACATAATTGTCATCAGCGGCATGTGGCAAGGTAAACCACGGATCAGCATTTAAACGATTGGCAAGTTCAACCTGAATTTCCAAGGGCGCACCGCGTGAACCCTCTTTGCCACCCCACGTGGCTTTGCCCAAGGTATTGCGATCTGACCAACTGCGGTCAGTGCTACGGGTGACACCACTCATATTCATAAAGCGGATTGCGCGGAAATCCTTCATGAATGCCATAAAATCGGGGTTAAAAATAATGCTGTCTGCATGTTCCACAAACGACTTGAAATCACCACACGCAGCAGCGGAAGCCACGCGCTGGAAAGGATTACTCGCACAAATACCACCCGGTGGCAAAATACGGATATTGCGTAAATAATTCTGCGGATTGCTACGCAAAATCAATAACGAAGCATTCAACATACCATCATTACCGGCGGCAATCGTGATAGTGTCGTAACCCGCATTGCGTTGCAGCAAGGTGGCATCATTCATGTACTGAATCTCGCCTTCGCCGTCATATATTACGGTATACGTACCTTCAGGAATAACCGCTGCGGGTAAATTGGAGAGAAAACGTGTCCCCGCCTGCCCACCATTCAGATTGGCAGACCAACCGTTCGCATCATAAGTAATATTACCTTTGGTCAACCACAGGCTGGCTTCAGGGAAAGGCATTGCCGCTCGCATCAGGTCAATAAAAGGCATACTGGCGTCACTTTCCATAATCTCATTGGTATTTGTACCCAATGGAGAAGCCGAGTTACTTGTGGAAAATGCGCTTTTTGCCGCAGACAAGGAAGTAGAACCCGTTGTCATAGCGTTACCGCCAGTGGTAGCACCACAGCCAGTTATTCCCAGTGACAACACGCCACCCATAATCACCAATCGGGTCAGTTTCGCCAGCATATTAAGTCCTTTTCGTCGATTATTGCTTGTGATTTACCGTTTGTAACGAAGTCTAGCACGGGGTTTGCACTCGATGCGACGAATATGCTTTGCCTGCATGATGCACACCCATTACAATTGCGCCCTCATTATAGCCTTAACCTTTTACTGGAGTATCCCGCATGGCAATCGAACAAACCATTTCCATTATCAAACCTGACGCAGTTGCTAAAAACGTCATCGGTCAAATCTACAGCCGTTTTGAAAATGCTGGCCTGAAAATCGTTGCTGCAAAAATGGTTCACCTGAGCAAAGAGCGTGCTGAAGGTTTCTACGCGGTACACAAAGAGCGCCCTTTCTTTGGTGATCTGGTGGCGTTCATGACCTCTGGCCCGGTAATGGTACAAGTATTGGAAGGCGAAAACGCTGTCACTAAAAACCGCGAATTGATGGGTGCTACTAACCCTAAGAATGCCGACGCTGGTACAATCCGTGCAGACTTCGCTGATTCCATTGACGAAAATGCCGTTCACGGTTCTGACAGCGCAGAAAATGCTGCGATTGAAATCGCTTACTTCTTCGGTGAAGAAGGTCTGTGCCCACGCACTCGCTAATATATCTCTTTGCCCTCACCCCTTGCGGGGGAGGGTTGGGAGGGGGAAATGATCACATTGTCTGACACTGTTAAAAAAGTCAATCTGCTGGATTTTAGCCATGAAGGGCTGAAAACGTATTTCACCTCCATTGGTGAAAAGCCATTTCGCGCCACACAAATCATCAAATGGCTACACCAGCTCAATGTCGACAGTGTTGACCAGATGACCAATATCAGCAAACCGTTGCGCCAGTTTCTCACGGATAATGCCGTGATTCGCGCACCGGAAATCGTGATGGATCAACAATCCGCCGACGGAACCCACAAGTGGTTGCTACGGCTGGAAGATGGCAATGCCATTGAAACGGTATTCATCCCTGAAGATGATAGGGGAACGCTATGCATTTCCTCGCAAGTCGGTTGTGCGCTGGATTGCACTTTCTGCTCTACCGCCCGCCAAGGTTTCAACCGCAATTTAACGACTGCGGAAATCATTGGACAATTGTGGGTCGCCAAACGCACCTTGCAAGCTGACCCCAAAGGCGCTCGTGTCGTCAGCAATGTCGTCATGATGGGCATGGGCGAACCGCTACTGAATTTTGATAATGTCATCAATGCCTTGCGCCTGATGATGGATGATAATGCTTACGGTCTAAGCAAACGCCGCGTTACCTTGAGCACCTCTGGTGTATTGCCTGCGTTGGATCGCTTAGCTGATACGCTGGATGTCTCGCTGGCGGTATCCCTGCACGCACCGAATGACGCATTACGTGATCAACTGGTTCCATTGAACCGCAAATACCCGATCAAGGACTTGCTCGCCATGTGCCGCCAGTTCTTGGAGAAAAAGACCACCGAACGCAATCACATTACGTGGGAATACGTGATGTTGGATGGCATCAATGATCGCGACGAACATGCTGTTCAACTCGCCAAAATACTCAAGGGCATTCCCTCAAAAATCAACCTAATTCCCTTCAACCCGTTCCCCGAAACGCGCTATAAACGCTCTAGTAACAATCGCATACACCGTTTCCGTGATATTTTGGCAGAAGCAGGTTATACTGTCATCACCAGAAAAACACGGGGTGATGACATTGACGCCGCTTGCGGGCAACTTGCAGGTCAAGTCAATGACAAAAGTCGCCGAGAGATACATTTCGCACGCATCGAACGGTCATAAAAGAGCAATGAAAACAATAAAATATGCATTGTTTGCAATGTTGGTTAGCAGCATGAGCGCCTGCTCCAACACAACATCCAGCACAGACGAAAAGACCGGTAGCTATTACACCCAACTAGGTGTTGGTTACTTACAGAAGGGGCGTTTGGATTTAGCCAGCCTGAATCTCGAAAAAGCTCTAGCGCAAGATTCCGGCTCGGCACCGGCTCATCATTATTACGCCTTGCTTCAGGAACGCTTAAAGAACAATGCAAAGGCGAACAAGCACTTCCGTAAAGCTCTCGACATTACGCCCAACGATTCTGACCTGCTGAACAACTATGGCTCGCACTTGTGCCACACGCAACAGTATGCCGCTGCGGAAACAGCTTTTCTCAAAGCGCTCAGTGATCCGCTCTATAAAACCCCGGAGTTTGCTTATACTAACGCGGGCATTTGCACCAAAAAAGCAGGCAATGCCACACAAGCGGAAACGTATTTCCGCCGAGCACTGGAAAAAAACCGCCGTTTCTCGGAAGCGCTCTACCAGATGGCCAGATTGCACCATGAAAAAGGTGAACCAGCCAAAGCAGAAGCATTTATTTACCGCTATAATGAAGTAGCACCGGCAACGCCGGACAGTTTGCTGCTGTGTTATCAAGTGCAAACAAATTTAAATGAACCAGACAAAGCAGAAGCCTGTGCCACCACATTGCGGGAAAAATTCCCGGATAGCAGCGCTGCCAGCCAAATTGATTGATTAAACTGGAGGACACGTGACAGAGACAGCCCACTCAGTCGAAGAAAGGACATCTTCTGCGGTGCAACCCGGCGACCTGACCGCCATGCTCGTGGAATGCCGCGAAAAAGCGGGTCTTGATCTCGAACAAGCAGCGGAAGAGTTGCACCTGTCCGCCCATATTGTTAAAGCATTAGAGAGGGAAGACTTTGCTCACCTACCGGAACCACCTTATGTCCGTGGCTATTTGCGCGGCTATTCCAAACTGGCGGATATTGACGCCAAGGAACTGATTCGCACTTATGAAGCCCTGCGTGGTGCTAAACCTGATGAAATTGCCCATCATTTCGCACCCGCCAGACCGCTCAATAAAGTGGCTCAGCCCGTGATGTCAAACTCTACCCTGAAATTCATCGGGTTTGGGGGATTGGTACTATTATTAGGGCTGTTTTCCATGATTCCAGGCGTGCGCGATTGGGCAAACCATACGTGGTCATCGTTCTCGGCACAGACCGACCAAACTGATGTACAACAACGCCCTCCGTCTGCGATGGAAGCTTACGTTGCACAAAAAGAAGCCCTAGAGCGTGAAAAAGCGGCTGCCGAACAACAAGCCCAGCAAGCGGCAACACTGGCATCCAGCGCACCAACATCCAGCGCACCAACATCCAACGCACCAGCACCTGGAGTAGCAGCAACCACGCCAAGCGATCAAACCAGTCAGAACACTGCTACGCCCGCAACACCTACACCTGAAGCCGCAGCCACTAGCACCCAAGATACCGCAGCGACTGAAACAACCGCAATAACGCCTGCTCCGGCAACAGCCCCTGTAGCACCGGCACCAACCCCCACAGAAACGCCTACGGTTGCCAGTTCAGAAACAGCCGCTACGCCACCAGCAACACCAACCGATACCGAAGCGACCTCAACGGATGCCACTACTCCGCCCGTCGCTGGTGAAATCAGCATCAAAATGGAGTTCACCGAAGAAGTCTGGATGCAAATCAAAGGTGATGACAAAAAGACCCTGTTCGAGTCCCTGAACACGGCTGGCAATATCAAAGAGTTCAAAGCAACACCGCCACTGAATGTCAAAGTCGGTAATGCGCCAGGCGTTAAAATTTTCGTTAATGGCCAGCCGTTTGATTTGACTGCACACACTAAAGGCAGCGTTGCCCGTTTCCGAGTCGAGTAAGCATGAGCAAAAATATCCAATCTATCCGGGGAATGAATGACATTCTCCCGGATGCTACCCCCGCATGGCAGTATATTGAAAGCATTGCCCGCACCCTTCTGAATCGGTACGGCTACAGCGAGATCCGTATGCCGATCCTTGAGCAAACGGATTTGTTTTCACGTGCTGTTGGCGAAGTGACCGATATTGTCGAAAAGGAAATGTATACCTTTAACGACCGTAACAATGACAGCCTAAGCTTACGCCCTGAAGGCACTGCTGGCTGTATTCGTGCCGGAATCCAACACGGGCTGCTGCATAATCAGCAACAACGCCTGTGGTATACCGGTCCGATGTTTCGTCACGAGCGTCCTCAAAAAGGCCGTTACCGCCAATTTCACCAAATTGGCGTGGAAGCTTTCGGAATGCCGGGACCAGATATTGACGCCGAACTCATCGCCATCACTGCACGGCTATGGAAAACCCTTGGCTTACGTAACCTGCGTCTGGAATTGAACACGCTGGGTACACCCGAATGCCGTCACACCTACCGTAAATTACTGGTGGAATACTTCACTGCGCATCACGACACACTCGATGAGGATTCCAAACGCCGTCTGCACACCAACCCCTTGCGGATTTTGGATACCAAAAATCCTGAGTTGAAGGAAATCGTAGCCGCAGCACCCAGCTTACACGATCATCTGGATACGGTTTCGCGCGAACACTTTACGACCCTGCGCTCCTTACTGGATAGCATGGGCATTGCCTACGAAGTCAATCCACGCTTGGTACGCGGGCTGGATTACTACACCCACATGGTATTTGAATGGGTGACAGATGATCTCGGCGCACAAAGCACGGTCTGTGCCGGTGGGCGTTACGATGGCTTGGTGGAACAATTAGGCGGCAAACCCACCCCCGGCGTGGGCTTCGGCATGGGCTTGGAACGCCTGATTCTCTTGTTGGAAACGCAAGGCATTGCCCCACCCGTCACCACCCCCGATGTTTATTTGATCATGGCAGGCAAAGCCGCGATTCAAACCGGGTTGACACTGGCAGAAACCTTGCGTGATGCCCTCCCCGATTTACGTCTGATCAGCAATGGTGGCGAAGGCAGTTTCAAAACCCAAATGAAGCGAGCTGACAAATCTTCCGCCAGTTTTGCGCTGATTCTGGGGGAAAATGAAGTGGAGCGTGGCGAAATCGGCATCAAACCCTTGCGTGACGGCGGTGAGCAGATTACGCTCCCACTCAGCCAAGTGGCGCAACACCTTGCCGTTTTGCTTGAAAAAACACAATAAATGTTAACTTAACTCAATCATTCAGGGGCAAACTGATGTCTGATTACAAAACCGATGATGAAAAAGTCGAAGAACTCAAAGCCTGGTGGAAAGACAATGGCACATCCATCATAGCCGGTATCGCATTGGCAATTGGCGGTTTATTCGGCTGGCAGTATTGGAAAGACTACCAAGAAACCACGGCAGCGGAAGCATCGGCGCTGTACGCTAAAGTCGAAAAAGCCAGTGAAACTTCATTGGAACAAGCACAGCCAGACATTCAAGCCTTACAAAGCGGCTATGCCTCCACGCCGTATGCCGCGATTGCCAGTATGAAAGCCGCACAGCAATACGCTGAAAAAGGCGAGTACGAACCGGCAGCCACCGCATTACGCTGGGTCGTCGACAATAGCAAGGAAGCGGACTTCAAGCATCTTGCCAATATCCGCCTCGCACGCGTCTTGCTTGCCATGAAAAAAGTGGACGAAGCGCAAACACTCATTACCCAAACCTACCCTGAGGCGTATCAGGCACTGATCGAAGAGCTGAAAGGCGATATTTACGTTGCCCAAAACAAACTCACCGAAGCGCGTGCGGCTTATGACAAAGCCATGCTCGGCGCAGCAGGCGGTTCCGGCGAATTCATCAAGCTGAAACGTGACAACCTCGGTGAGGGAACATAACAAGGACATTATGAAACACATTACCGTCGCCCTACTCATTGCTGCTGCCTTATCCGGTTGTGGCATCTTGTCGCAAATGACGACAGCGGTTATTCCTGCTAAAACGGAAAACCCGCCCAAGGCATTAAAGGAAATCACAGCCAGTGCCTCCGTGCGCACCTTGTGGCAGGTCAATACGGGTAGTAGCAGCGGCAAAGATTATGTGCGCATCCATCCCTCGGTAGATGATAGCGCGGTATTAGTGGCGGGCGGGCGTTCGGCAAGTGCCTGGAGCAAAACCAACGGTGGGCGCATTTGGCAAACCAACCTTGATGGCGACGTAACCGGCGGAATCAGCAGCGGCTCAGGCAACGTATTCCTCGGCACTGGTAATGGCAATGCCATTGCCTTAGAGCGGCAGACCGGCAAAATTCTGTGGTCCACATCCTTGGGCAGCGAAGTATTGGCAGCATCAGCACCTAATAACGGTGTCGTGGTATTCCGCACCAGCAATGGCGGTTTGCACGGTCTTTCCACGCAAAGTGGGCAAATTCTCTGGCAAGATGGGCGCAAAAGCCCGACGCTTTCCCTGCGTGGTGCCAGCACTCCGATTGTCGTGGGCGGCATGGTCATCGCCGGTTTCGATAACGGCGTGGTCACGGCTTTCGACATGCAAAACGGCAAAGGACTATGGGAAGTTACCCTGTCCGTGCCACGCGGCAGCAGTGACCTTGACCGCATGACGGACGTGGATGGCGAAATGAAAGCCTTGGGCGAAGCGCTGTTTGCCGCGAGTTACAACGGGCGAATTGCAGGCATCAATATGCGTGACGGCAGTGTCGCTTGGGCAGCACCCTACTCTAGCTATACCGGCGTGGATGCTGACCCGAATGGCTTGTATACCAGCAGTGACGCGGGCGATCTGTGGAAACTGGAACCGCTTTCCGGCAACCCGGTCTGGAAAATGGATGACCTACAACGTCGCCAACCCACTGCCCCCGCGCTACTCGGTCAATACCTTGTCATCGGTGATTACCAAGGCTATTTGCACTGGGTCAATACCAGCAACGGGCAAATCGCAGCACGCACTCAAGGCGATAAAACTGGCTATACCGTCGCGCCCGTTAACGATGGCAACACCGTTTACACCTTAGGGAAAAGCGGCTTACTCTCAGCTTTCAGTATCTAATAATGCTACAGACAAATCCTGATTAAGTGCGCAATCTCGGTATCGGTCAGCACAATCGGATTAGTTTTCATGCTGGAACCGCGTGAGTTCGCCACAATTTTCGGAATATCGGCTTCCGTAACTCCGAAATCCGCCAAACGCGGCAATTGCAGTTTATGCGCCCAAGTGCTCAGGGTATGCACCAAAAACACCCGTGCGCCGACCGGTTCAACATGGCTACGCCCCCGAAACAACTTACCAATCGTCGTATATTTCTCCAGTGCGGGATTATCGGGTTCATTGGCCTCCATCAGATCAATGTTCAAGCGTGTGGCTTCCGTAACCAACATGCCACAGCCTATCCCGTGACCAATCGGGTGAAACGCACCTAGCGGCGCAACCACACCGTGCACAGCCCCCAACCCCGTTTGCGCCAAACAAATGCCGGATAACAACGAAGCGTAAGCCATTTTACCGCGAGCGATGCTATCGCTTGGGTCATTATAAAAAGCCAGCAAGCTATCGCGCACCGCTTCCATGCCCGACAAAGCCAGCGCATCGGTCAGCGGATTCGCGCGGGTAGACACGTAAGCTTCCATCAACTGGGTGAATGCATCCATGCCATTGGCAGCAATTTGCGAGGGTGGGCACGTTGCCAGCAAATCAGGGTCAATAATGGCGTATTCAGCGACCAAACGATCATCCCGAAACGATTTCTTGAAACCGTGTTCACCCTGTACTGACAGTACTGCGTTTTTAGTGGCTTCTGAACCCGTACCTGCGGTGGTAGGCACAGCGATGAACGGCGTAGTAGGGCCTTTGTAGGGCAATTCAGGGCCAACACCCTCAAGATGATCCATCACGGAATTGCCCGGTTTGAGCAGCCCCGCCACCGCTTTAGCAGCATCCAACGGGCTACCACCGCCAATCCCAATGACCGCATCAAAACTCATATCCGGCAAGGCATTGCAAGCGGTCACAGTGTTGTCCACCCATTGCGGGGAAGGTTCTTGTGTCACCCGCCGAATTTCCCAACTAAAACCAGCCGCTTGCAGGTCGTGAAACAATACCTCGGCAACAGCGGAATCGGTGAAGGAACCAGCACCGGTGATGATCAGCAAACGTTTACCGTATTGCGCGGCAATCGCAGGCAGCTTACGGATAGCACCTGCGCCGAACTCGATACGCGGCAGGCGGGCGATGGCAAAAGGGGCAACACTTAGCATCAGGCAACTCCGATTTGAAAGGGCTTAGCGGCTCACAAGCATGACGCATCCAACTAATTTAAGCAAAAAAAAGCGGCTCGTTGTTCACGCGAGCCGCCAACCGGTTTCTCACTTAACGTGAGGAGTCAAACTCAAAAAATCATTTCTTCGGCGCGTAAATATCCGTGCAAGTCCCCTCTGCCACTTCCGCCGCAAAGTTCAGCGTTTCGGAAAGCGTCGGATGCGGGTGGATTGTCAAGCCGATGTCATGCGCATCCGCCC
>CAYNNA010000036.1:4782-6966 GCA_964398375.1 uncultured Thiothrix sp. | reverse complement strand
CGCGCCAATCAGTTGTCCCGTTGCCTTATCAAACAGCACTTTGGTAATCCCGTTGCTGGCATCCATCGACAACGCCCGCCCACTCGCCGCCCAAGGGAACGCGCCTTTTTCATACGCAATCCCTTCCGTCTTGCACTGCTCTTCGGTCTTGCCCATCCACACCACTTCCGGGCTGGTGTAAGCGACCGACGGAATGGTTTTTGCGTCGAAATAAGCTTTATGCCCTGCAATCACTTCCGCCGCGACCTTGCCCTCGTGCGTGGCTTTGTGCGCCAACATAGGCTGCCCCACAATGTCGCCAATCGCAAAAATGTGCGGCACATTGGTACGCATCTGCTTATCCACCGGAATAAAGCCGCGTGTATCCGCAAACACACCCGCTTTCCCCGCGTCAATCAGCCCACCATTCGGCGAACGCCCAATCGCCACCAACACCCGATCAAACGTATCGGTCGCAGGCGCACCTTTGCCCTCAAACGCACACACCAACCCTTCTGGAGTCGGCGTAATCGCAGTGACTTTGGTGTTCAAGTAGATGTTCTCGTACATCCCCTTAATCTGGTTGTGCAAGGGCTTTACGATGTCACGATCCGCACCGGGCATCAGACCGGGGGAGAGTTCCACCACGGTAATTTTTGCACCGAGCGCGTGGTAAACCGTCGCCATTTCCAACCCGATAATCCCACCGCCCACCACCAACAGCCGCTTAGGGATTTCTTGCAATTCCAGCGCATCGGTGGAATCCATTACCCGTGGATCATCCCACGGAATAAACGGCAATTTCGTCACCCGCGAACCCGCCGCAATAATGCAGTTGGCAAATTTCACGGTTTGCTTGCTGCCATTCGCTGCTTCCACTTCGATGGTATTGGGTGAAGTGAAACGTCCGTAGCCATGTACAATTTGCACTTTACGCTGCTTCGCCAGCCCTTTCAGCCCCGTGGTCAACTTGCCGACCACATCGCTTTTATGCGCTCGCACTGCATCAAGGTCGATGTCCGGCTCGCCAAATTTTACCCCGTGCTTGGCAAATTCCTTGGCTTCGTTAATCACTTCCGCCGTGTGCAGCAATGCCTTGGAAGGGATGCAACCGACGTTGAGACATACACCGCCGATATTGGGGAAACGCTCGATCAGCACCACTTTTTTGCCAAGGTCAGCAGCGCGGAACGCAGCGGTGTAACCGCCTGGGCCAGAGCCTAGGACAACGAGTTCGGTTTCAAGATCAGGCGAAAGACCCTCACCCCCCGCCCCCCTCTCCCGCAAAGCGGTAGAGGGGGAGGAAGAAGGTTCTTCACTCTTTAGCACCTCTACCTCTGGGAGAGGGGTTGGGGTGAGGGCATCTTCAATTTCCAACAACAGCAACGCCGACCCTTCCGACACCCGATCCCCGACCTTCACCAACATCTGCTTGATCTTGCCTGCGACCGGGCTAGGGATTTCCATCGACGATTTGTCAGACTCGATAGTAATCAGCGAATCTTCCACCTCAATCTGGAAACCAGCGTCGACCAACACTTCAATGATTTCCACGTCTTTGAAGCTGCCAATGTCAGGGACTTTGACTTCGATTAATTGGCTCATACCAGCAACCTCCGAATGTCACCCAGCATTTTCGTAAGGTAAGTGGTGAAACGTGCGCCATCCGCGCCATCAATCACGCGATGGTCGTAGGAGAGTGACAGTGGTAACATTAAGCGCGGCGCAAATTCCTTGCCGTTCCAGATGGGCTGAATGTCGGACTTGGAAACCCCCAAAATCGCCACTTCCGGCGCATTCACAATCGGAGTAAATTTCGTGCCACCGATGCCGCCGAGGCTGGAAATCGAGAAGCAACCGCCCTGCATATCCGCCGGTTTCAGCTTCTTGTCACGCGCCTTCGCCGACATTTCCTTCAGCTCTTCGGACAATTGCATGATCGACTTTTTGTCCACATCACGAATTACCGGAACGACCAAGCCATCCGGCGTATCCACTGCTACCCCAATGTGGTAATAGCTTTTGCGAATCAGGTTTTCGCCCTTCGCATCCAGCGAGGAATTGAAGCGTGGGAAAGCCTTCAAGCCAGCCACTACCGCTTTCATAATGAATACCAGCGGGGTGATTTTCAGCCCAGACTTGGCGTTTTCCTCATTCAACTGCTTGCGGAATGCCTCCAAATCGGTGATGTCAGCTTGATCAAAC
>CAYNNA010000036.1:0-4760 GCA_964398375.1 uncultured Thiothrix sp. | reverse complement strand
ATTCGCCGGTCAGCTTATTGATGCGCGACAACGGCACGGTTTCGATCGCACCCCATTGGCTGAAATCAATCTCCGGCATCGGTGCAACACCCAATGTATTGCCTGCCGCTGCACTTCTACCCGGCACACCGCCTAAGCTCATCACGTCTTTGATGTACGCTTTCACGTCATCTTGGGTAATGCGCCCTTTACGCCCTGAACCTGTCACCTTGTTGAGATCAGCACCGAGTTCGCGAGCGAACTTGCGTACCGATGGCGTGGCGTAGGCTTTGCTGAAGTCAGAAGAAGAACCCCTCACCCCTAGCCCCTCTCCCTCAAGGGGAGAGGGGGACAAGACGGGAGCAACAGGAGCAACAACAGGTTTAGGTGCAGGTACTTCTTGAAGCCCCTCGCCCCTTGAGGGAGAGGGGTTGGGGTGAGGGGTTTCCCCCGCCACCTCCATCATCACCACCAAACTCCCTTCCGACACCCGATCCCCTACCTTCACCTTAAGCTCTTTGATGACACCCGCTACAGGCGATGGAATTTCCATCGACGATTTGTCGGATTCAATCGTGATCAGCGAATCTTCCACCGCTATGGTATCGCCAACACTCACCAATACTTCAATGATTTCAACATCTTTAAAGCTGCCAATGTCTGGCACTAAAACTTCTTGGATTGCCATGATCGCGCTCCTTATGCCAGACGTGGGTTAGGTTTTTCAGGGTTAATGCCGTATTTTTCCATCGCTTTCACCAGATCGGCGGCGGGCAGGGATTTTTCATCCACCAACGCTTTCAATGCAGCAATCACGATGTAATGACGGTTTACCTCGAAATGTTTACGCAATTGCGCACGGGTATCGCTACGCCCAAAACCGTCTGTACCCAGCACGGTGTATGGCATCGGTAGCCATGCACGAATCTGGTCAGGGTATTGGCGGATGTAGTCGGTAGCAGCAATTGCAGGCCCGCGTTGCCCTTTCAAGGCTTGGGTGACATACGGCACTTTTGCGTCATCCAGTGGGTGCAACATATTCCAGCGGTCACAATCGCGTGCTTCCCTTGCCAGTTCGTTGAAACTGGTGACGCTCCACACATTCGCATCCACGCCCCATTCCTTGTCGAGCATTTCCGCTGCGGCAATCACTTCGCGCAAGATCGTGCCTGAACCCATCAGTTGCACTTTTTTGCGCTTTTTGCCGCCGCCACTGAACAAGTACATGCCTTTCACAATGCCATCTTCGCATCCGGCTGGCGTCGCAGGGTGAGTGTAATTTTCGTTCATCGTGGTGATGTAGTAATACACATCCTCTTGATCCTGATACATGCGTTTCAGGCCATTCTGCACGATAACCGCGAGTTCGTAGGAGAACGTTGGGTCGTAAGACAAGCAGTTCGGAATCAAGCCCGCCTGAATCAAGCCATGCCCATCTTGATGCTGTAAGCCTTCGCCTGCCAGCGTGGTTCTACCGGCTGTGCCACCAATCAGGAAGCCTCGTGCGCGGGAATCACCCGCTGCCCACGCCAAGTCGCCAATGCGTTGGAAACCAAACATTGAGTAGTAAATGTAGAACGGCACCATGTTCACGCCGTGGGTGCTGTACGCCGTTGCTGCTGCAATCCATGACGAAAATGCGCCCGCTTCGTTAATGCCCTCTTCCAGAATCTGCCCGGTCTTGTCCTCTTTGTAGAACATGACCTGATCTTTATCCTGTGGCTCGTACAACTGCCCGACCGAGGAATAAATCCCCATCTGGCGGAACATGCCTTCCATCCCGAAAGTACGCGCCTCATCCGGCACGATCGGCACAACGTTTTTGCCCATGTTTTTGTCACGCGCCAACAAGGTCAGCAAACGCACAAACACCATCGTGGTCGACATTTCGCGATCCCCTGTGCTTTCCAGCAGCGGTTGGAAAATGGAAATATCCGGCACTTTCAGCGGGGTGGCGTGCGTTTGACGTTGTGGCAGGAAACCACCCAAGGCTTTACGGCGTTCCAGCATGTACTGCATTTCTTCGCCATTTGGATCAGGACGGTAATATTTCGCCGCAGCCGCATCTTCATCACTCAGCGGGATGTTGAAGCGGTTTTTGTAGGCAATCATTTCTTCGCCAGACAGCTTTTTCTGCGAGTGAGTACGGTTCTGACCTTCGCCCGCTGAACCCATGCCGTAACCTTTCACAGTATGCGCCAAGATAACGGTGGGTTGTCCGGTATGATTGACTGCCGCGTGATAAGCCGCGTAAACCTTGTGCGGATCGTGACCACCACGGTTCAAGCGCCAAATATCCGCGTCGCTCATTTTCGCGACCATTTCTTTCAGCTCAGGGTATTTACCGAAGAAGTTTTCACGCACGTATTTGCCGTCTTTGGATTTGTAGTTTTGGTATTCGCCATCGACCGCTTCCATCATACGGGCTTTGAGCAAGCCGTCTTTGTCTTTGGCAAGCAGCGGATCCCAATACGAACCCCACAACACTTTGATGACATTCCAGCCTGCGCCACGGAATACCGCTTCGAGTTCCTGCACGATTTTGCCGTTGCCGCGTACTGGACCATCGAGACGTTGCAAGTTGCAGTTAACCACCCACACGAGGTTGTCGAGCTTTTCGCGCCCACCGAGGGAAATCGCACCGAGGGTTTCCGGCTCATCGGTTTCGCCATCGCCGACGAACGCCCACACCTTACGGTTAGCGGTTTCTGCCAATTTGCGGTCTTGCAGGTATTTCATGAAACGTGCTTGGTAAATCGACTTGATCGGCCCTAGTCCCATTGAAACGGTGGGGAACTGCCAATAATCCGGCATCAACCACGGGTGTGGATACGACGATAAACCACCACCATCGACTTCCTGACGGAAATTGTCCAATTCGGCTTCGGTAAAACGCCCCTCAAGGAAGGAACGCGCATACATACCCGGTGCGGCGTGACCTTGGACATACAGCAAATCACCGCCGTGTTGCGGGGAGGGCGCGTGCCAGAAATGGTTCATGCCCACGTCGTATAACGTCGCGGCAGAGGCGAAGGTAGCAATATGCCCGCCCAGTTCCGGGCTTTCGCGGTTAGCACGTACTACCATCGCCGCTGCATTCCAGCGGATATAAGAGCGTAACCGGGCTTCAATCGCCGGTTTTCCGGGGGTATAGGTTTCTTTATGTGGCGGGATTGTATTGATGTAGGCGGTGTTAGCCGAGTATGGCAGATTGGCTCCGTTTTGACGGGCAGTGGCAATCAGTTCTTCCAATAGAAAGTGGGCGCGTTCCACACCTTCGGCTTCAATAACCGCCTCAAGTGAATCTATCCACTCTTTAGTTTCTTGAAAATCAATATCTTGTGGTGATTTATTCATTATCAATCCTCTCTCTTCCAGCGTTAAATCTGGTAAGCCAAATGGAATAGAAGCTCCAGATGGGCTGAGAGGATAACATGAACCAACGTGATTTTGAATAAAAATCAAAACTAAAAATTAAAAACTATATTTTCAATTACTTATGGATATTAAATAATTTTTAAAATCTTTTGTAGGCATTTTCTATCAGTTCCGTTAAGCTCTCGTTATGACAGATGATATAGATATAATCCCCATTGCCGGACGTTTCCGTGGCTTCCTCCCCGTAGTGGTAGACGTAGAAACAGGTGGCTTTGATTGCCGCAAGGATGCGTTGCTAGAATTGGCAGCCGTGGTGTTGCGCATCGACGAAAAAGGTGAGCTATCCCGCTACCGCACCTTCAATTGGCACATCGAACCCTTCCCCAATGCCAATATGGATCCTAAGTCGCTGGAAGTGAATGGTATCAAGCCCTTCAGCCCACTGCGCATGGCAGTGCCAGAACCAAAAGCAATGGAAGAATTTTTCAAAGTAATCCGCAAAGAAGTGAAGCTTAACCGCTGTAACCGCGCCATTTTGGTCGGGCACAATGCGCCGTTTGACTTAAACTTTGTCCATGCCGCGTCTGACCGGATTAAAGCTACCCGCAACCCGTTCCACCCGTTTAGCACGCTGGACACGGTTTCATTGGGAGCAGTGATGTATGGGCAGACGGTGTTAGCACGTTTGGCGCAAGCTGCTGGCATGGGTTGGGATGCTGATTCGGCGCATTCGGCCGTGTATGATGCTGAAAAGACAGCGGATTTATTTTGCCATTTCGTGAATACTTGGCAGACGCTGGATGCGGCGTTTAAAGCGGTCGAGAATTAGTAGGGGCGGTTCATGAACCGCCCCTACCCCTCCATTACTTCCCAGTCTTCAATTTTTCCCAGTACCCGTCATACAGCTTCATTGCGTCACCGATGTCGTTTTGGAATTCGCCTTTGGCAACGTCTGCTGCTGAAGGGAAAATCACCGGATTGCTACTGGTGTCTTCATCCAGCAATTCTTTTACAGCCATATTCGGGGTGCTATAGCCTAACTCTTCGACCACTTGCTGCCCAACTTCCGGGCGTAACATGTAGTCGATAAATTTGTGGGCATTATCGACATTGCTTGCACCCGCCGGAATCACAAAGCTATCCACCCAAAAACCCGCGCCTTCCTTGGGAAAAATGTATTCAATATCAGGGTTTTCCTGCTGCGCCATTTTGACTTCGCCGCTCCAGATCATGCCGAGATTCACATCGCCCGCCAGAAACGGTTCACGGGGTGCATCCGCATTGAAGACCAACACATTCGGCATGAGTTTTTGCAAGTCTTCGTAAGCGATTTTGATTTCATCGGGATTAGTGGAATTGGTAGAAAAGCCATTCTTTTTCAACGCCATGTGGAAGACTTCGCG
>CAYNNA010000035.1:0-23625 GCA_964398375.1 uncultured Thiothrix sp. | reverse complement strand
AGTACCCAAACGTTAAAAACAAAAATGCCAATCAGCTTAACTGACTGGCATTACGGTTAATCCGGGCTTTTTTACACAAAAACGAAAGCAAGAGGACTACCCCTAAAGATAATCCCCTTGCTAGGACTGTGAGCAGGTATACCCGCCTTAAGTATTATTTCGCAGGTGCAACAGGAGCCACTGCTGGTGCAGTAGGAGCAGCCGTTGGCATAGCAGGAGCCATTACAGGAGCGCCGTAGCCAGCTTTGGAAGAGTTGCCAGTGCCATAAGCATTGCCGTTGCCATCACCGTAGCCGTAACCATTGCCCGCGCCGTACCAGTCGCCATTGCCTTTGCCGTTAGCAGCCATGTCGGTATCCATGTTAGTACGACCTTTGCCTTTGAAAGTGATGCTGAAATCAACTTCACCGTCAGCGTCGCCTTTACCACGACCCCAGCCGTTGGCATCGCCGTTGCCTTTGCCATAGCCAGTGCCGTTACCAGCAGTAGAAGCAGTGCCTTGACCAGCAGTGTTGCCAGTTGCAGAACCGTTGTCGAAGCTGTCAAAGAATTCAGCGGAAGCAGCGCCAGACAGAGCGATCAGAGCAGAGAAGATAATAGCTTGTAATTTCATGTTTAAGTTTCCTAGCAAATTTGTGTGTAAGTTCAGTATGAGAGAATTCTAATATTAGAAGTTTCTAATGTAAAGCGATTTTTTACGTTTTGGATGACTTTTTGCAAATCGTCTGACAAACGGGTGCAATGCTGCGAAAATGCTAAGCTTTATGCCATGAGTGATGTTATGTCTGAGACATTATTGCGCTTGCGTGCTGAGTTAATCGCCGCAGGGCAGTTTTTTCATGTTAGGGGCTGGGTTCCAGCGACTAGCAGCAATTTTTCGGCGCGTTTGGGTGCTGAGGAGATACTCATTACCAGTTCCGGTCAGCATAAAGGGCGGCTGGATGAGCAGGGGTTTTTGCGTGCGGATTTGCAGGGCAATGCCTTGGATGTTGGCAAGCGCCCTTCGGCTGAAACCGGCTTGCATACCGTGATGTACCGGCGTGATCCGGCACTGGGTTGTGTGCTGCACACGCATTCGGTGAATGCCACGGTGCTGTCGATGCGTTTGGAGCAGGTGGTATTTGAGGGTTATGAGGTGCAAAAGGCATTTCCCGGTGTGACCACGCATGACAGTCGTGTGGTGATTCCGGTGTTTCCGAATAGCCAAGATATTCCCGCGCTGGCGGCAGTCGTTGATGCTTATTTGGATGCAAACCCGCAGACTGTCGGCTATTTGATTCGCGGGCATGGCTTGTATACGTGGGGGGCGACGGTGACGGATACCCAGCGGCATATTGAGGCGTTAGAATTTTTGTTTGAATGTGTTTATCGACAAATGCTATTAGATAGGTAAAACCATGAGTGAATTGAAGATTTACGCGGATAACAATCCGCAACAGGCTGAAACCTATACCGATTACGCGACCATCAGTGCTTTATTGCAAGCGCAGGGCGTGCGTTTTGAGCGTTGGGAAGCTAATGCGCCCTTGGTGGATGCGGCAACGCAAGAGGAAGTGATTGCGGCATATCGTGCGGATATTGAGCGTTTAATGGCAGAAAATGGCTTTCAGAGCGTGGATGTCGTCAGTTTAACGCCTGATCACCCCGACAAGGCGCTATTTCGCCAGAAATTTTTAAACGAACATACCCATTCCGAATACGAGGTGCGCTTTTTTGTGGATGGGCAGGGGTTGTTTTACCTGCATCTGGGCGACAAGGTATACACGGTACTGTGTGAAAAAGGCGATTTAATCAGCGTGCCAGCGGGGACAACGCATTGGTTTGATATGGGGCCGAATCCACGTTTCAAGGCGATTCGCTTGTTCACCAATCCTGAAGGTTGGGTGGCGAATTTTACCGGTAGCGAAATTGCGGCACTGTTTCCGCGCCTGGAGAACTGATGAGTATTAAAGCCATACTCACCGACATTGAAGGCACGACCACCAGTTTGTCATTCGTGAAAGACGTGTTGTTCCCTTACGCCGACCAGCAAATGGAAGCGTTTGTGGTGAAGCATCGTCAAGACCCAGCAGTTGCCCAACTGATTGATGACGTGCGCTTGGAAACCGGCAATGCGGTGCTGTCGTTGGCGGGGGCGATTGCACAATTGCGGCAGTGGATTGCGGAAGACAAAAAAATTACGCCGCTGAAGGCAATTCAGGGCTTGATGTGGGAAGAAGGCTACCGCAACGGCGATTTCACCGGGCATGTGTATGAGGATGCGGTGCGCCATTTACTGCACTGGCATGAGCTTGGTCTGAAATTGTATGTCTATTCGTCGGGTTCGGTGTATGCGCAGAAGCTGTTGTTCGGGTATTCTGATGCCGGTGATTTAACCCCGCTGTTCAGTGGCTATTTTGATACGACGGTAGGGCATAAGCGTGAGGCTACATCGTATCAGGCAATTGTTGCCGCGCTGGGATTGCCCGCCGCTGAGATTTTATTCCTATCGGATATTGCGGAAGAGTTGGATGCGGCAGCACAAGCGGGGTTAAAAACCTGTTGCGTAGTGCGCGAAGATCAGCCAACCAATGCGTTGCAACACCGCTGGGTAAAAAACTTTGATGAGCTGGATGTGATGAGTATCACATAGGCTGTCTTGGTAATCTGACTATTATTTATGACAACCAATTTACTGACGGGCATTCCCCAATGAATATTTTCCCGATTATCCTCGCTGCGGGTCAAGGCACTCGGATGCGCTCTTCTTTGCCAAAAGTTCTGCACCCGATTGCGGGTAAACCGATGTTACAACATGTGGTGGAAGCATGTGCTGCCCTGCAAAACCGTAACGTGGCGTGCCACATGGCTATTGTTTATGGGCATGGCGGCGAATTGGTGCGTGAACACATTCAAGGCGAAAACCTCAACTGGGCGCTGCAATCGCTGCAAAAAGGCACGGGTCATGCGGTCAGTCAAGCCATCCATTTAGTGGACAATGACGACGTGGTATTGATTGCCTATGGTGATGTGCCGCTGATTCGTTCTGTAACCTTGCAAGCCTTGGCGCAAGGGTTGGGCGATGCTGCATTGTGCGTTCTAACCACGCAGCTTGCTGATCCGAAAGGCTATGGGCGGATTGTGCGCAATGCCGATGGCTTGGTGCAAGCGATTGTCGAGGAAAAAGACGCCAGTGATGCGCAGCGCCAGATTCGCGAGGTGAATACCGGTTTCATTGCCGCACGTGGGGCGGATATGAAGCGTTGGTTGCAGCAATTGACTCCGCAAAATGCACAAGGCGAATATTACCTCACCGATTGCGTCAGCTTGGCGGTAGCCGAAGGCGGCAGCATTAATACGGTACTGTGTGCTGATCCGGTTGAGGTCGAGGGCGCGAACAATCGGGTGCAATTGGCGCGTTTGGAACGCGCTTGCCAACAACGTCAAGTGGAAAAGCTGATGCTGGAAGGCGTGACCGTCGCGGATCCCGCCCGCTTGGATATTCGCGGCACGGTCGAAGCCGGACAAGATGTCTTCTTGGATGTGAATGTGGTGTTGATCGGCAAGGTCAAGCTCGGCAATAACGTCACGGTGGAAGCCGGTTGCGTGATTCAGGATGCTGAAATTGGCGACAATACGCATATCAAAGCGCATTCGGTGATCGAATCAGCACTGATTGCGGAAAATTGCGACATTGGCCCGTTTGCGCGGTTGCGCCCCGGCACAGTTCTTGCTGCAAAAGCCAAGATCGGCAATTTCGTCGAAACCAAAAAAGCCATCATCGGTAAAGGTAGCAAGGTGAATCACCTGAGCTATATCGGTGATACCGAGATGGGCGATAACGTGAATATTGGTGCAGGCACGATTACGTGTAACTACGACGGTGCAAACAAACACAAAACTGTGATTGGTGATGGGGTATTCGTTGGTTCTTGCTCCCAATTGGTTGCCCCCGTCAGCATTGGTGACGGCGCTACGATTGGCGCTGGTTCAACCATTACCAAAGCAGCACCGGCAGGTGAACTCACCTTGTCCCGCGCTAAACAAATGACCTTGAAGGGCTGGCAGCGTCCAGTGAAGGAGAAAAAATAATGTGTGGTATTGTCGGCGCAGTTGCGCAACGTCCGGTGGTGGAAATTTTATTGGAAGGCTTACGCCGTCTGGAATACCGTGGGTATGACTCTGCTGGGGTCGCGGTAGTCCGTGCCGAAGGGGATTTGGTGCGTAGCCGTGCGGTAGGCAAAGTGGCAGCACTGATGGAGCGTCTGGAAGGCGAACCCATTGACGGTAAATTGGGCATTGCACACACCCGCTGGGCAACCCACGGTGTGCCAGCCGAACGCAATGCACACCCGCATTTCAGCGGCGAATGGGTCGGTTTGGTGCATAACGGCATTATCGAAAACCATGTCGAATTGCGGAAACGTTTGCAAGACGATGGCTACCGTTTCGATTCGGATACCGATACCGAAGTGATTGCGCATTTGATCGACATCTTCCGCCGTCAGGGGGTGAGTATGTTGGATGCGGTGATGGCAGCACGGTGCGAATTGCACGGGGCGTATGCGCTGGCGGTGATTTCGCCGGATGAGCCGGATACATTGATCGTGGCACGCCAAGGCAGCCCGCTGGTGCTGGGCTTGGGAATTGGTGAAAATTTCATTGGTTCAGACATTCAAGCGCTGTTACCTGTGACCAGCCGCTTTATTTATTTGGAAAATGGTGATGTGGCGCGGATTACGCGCAAAAAGATCGACATTTTTGATCTAAATGGCGAGCGCGTGGAACGTCCGGTGCGTGAATCGAATGCGTCGATGTGTTCGGCGGAATTGGGCGATTACCGCCACTTCATGTTGAAAGAAATCTTCGAGCAGCCGCAATCCGTGACCGGGACGTTGGAAAACCGTTTGGCGGGCGATCATGTGTTGCCTGCATTACTGGGTGTCCCGGATGCGTTGGAACGCTTGGCGCAAGTGGAGGAAATTCAGATTCTGGCGTGTGGCACGAGCTACCACGCGGGTTTGGTCGGGCGTTATTGGATTGAGGCGAATACCGATATTCCGTGCAACGTGGAAGTAGCGAGTGAATACCGCTACCGCCGTCAGCCGCCGCGCAAGAACATGCTGTTTGTGACCATTTCGCAATCGGGCGAAACCGCTGATACCTTAGCAGCGCTGGAAAAGATCAAGGAAAATCACGGCGCATTGGCAACACTGACCATTTGTAACGTGGCAGAAAGTTCCTTAACCCGCGAATCCGATATGGCGCTGATGACAATGGCGGGGCCGGAAATTGGCGTGGCATCGACCAAAGCGTTTACGACGCAATTAGTGGCGTTGCAATTGCTGATGGTATTGCTGATGCAAGCCAAGGGGGCGGATACAGCCAAAGTCGAGCAAATGGTGGCAGATTTGCGCAAATTGCCTGCCTTGATCGAGCAAGCACTAGATCTGAATACCCAAATTGAAAAGTTGGCAGAACACTTTATCGAGAAAAATCACGCGCTGTTTTTGGGGCGTGGCGAACTCTACCCGATTGCGATGGAAGGGGCGCTAAAGCTCAAGGAAATTTCTTACATCCATGCTGAAGCCTATCCTGCTGGTGAACTCAAGCATGGCCCGTTGGCGTTGGTTGACAGCGAAATGCCGATTGTCACGGTGGCGCCTAACACGGCTTTGTTGGAAAAACTCAAGTCCAACTTGGAAGAGGTGCGTTCGCGGGGTGGCGAGTTGTATGTATTTGCTGACCGCGATGCGCATATTGTGGCGGCGGATAATTTGCATGTGCTGGAAATGCCTCACGTCCCTGAAATGCTGGCACCGATTGTGTACACGATTCCGTTGCAATTGCTGTCCTACCACGTTGCAGTGTTGAAAGGCACGGATGTGGACAAGCCGCGCAATTTGGCGAAATCCGTGACTGTCGAATAGTATTGAGAAAACCTATAGTAATGACTGTTCAGTATTGAATCCCTTCGTTATGAATTTTGTGGTAACTTTAGTACAATCTTATATTCTAATGAGCCAGCGGCAGTGTCGCTGGTTTCTTTTTAGGTAAGGTAACGCATATGAATCACGGTGGAGGTAAGCATCACAATGGGTAGCTGGCTAGTGTCGCTGTTAAGCGATTGGAAGGATCGTTTCACGCCCTACATGGCTTGGATCGGTGAATTAAAGAATCCGGCGGTATTGAAAGCCGATGCGATGGCGGGGCTGACGGTTGCCTTGGTGTTGGTTCCTCAGTCAATGGCGTATGCGCAATTGGCGGGATTGCCGCCCTATATTGGTTTGTATGCTGCCTTCTTACCGGTCATGGTCGCCGCAATTTTTGGTTCTTCACGCCAGTTGGGTACAGGGCCGGTGGCAGTCGTTTCCCTAATGTCGGCGGCGGCGATGCAACCTTATGCCGCGCAAGGCTTGCCCATTGAAACCATCGTGGTGTATTCCGCACTATTGGCATTGATGATCGGGGTATTTCAGTTGTCGCTCGGCTTATTGCGCATGGGGGTGCTGGTAGACTTTTTGTCGCATCCGGTCGTGGTGGGTTTCACCAATGCGGGCGCGTTGATTATTGCGACTTCGCAAGTGCCGAAACTGTTTGGATTGAATGTTAAAGCCGATCAGTTTGAGCATTCGTATGAGTTTTGGTGGGCAACCCTCACATCCTTGGGGAATACCCATGCGACAACATTCGCACTAGGGGCTTTTGCGCTGACCATCTTAATGGTATTGAAAAAGTATGCGCCACGCTTGCCGGGGGTGTTGATTACGGTGTTGATTACCACAGTTTTATCATGGGCTGTGGATTACAAAGGTATGGGGGGTAGTGTGGTTGGGAGTATTCCTGAGGGCTTGCCGCCGTTCTCCTTGCCGATTGTGGAAATGAGTTTCCAAAACTTTGTGTCGTTAGCCACGACTGCGGCAGTGATTGGGTTGATTGGTTTCGTCGAAGCCATTTCGATTGCTAAAGCGATGGCTTCGCAAACTCGTCAGCGTTTGTCGGCGAATCAGGAATTGGTTGGTCAAGGTTTGGCGAATATTACCTCCGGCGTTTTCAGTGGCTATACGGTATCTGGGTCGTTCTCACGTTCTGCGGTGAACTTTGCGTCAGGTGCAATGACGGGATTCTCCTCGGTGGTGACGGGTTTGCTGGTGGCGTTGACCTTGTTGTTCTTGACGCCGTTGCTGTATCACTTGCCGCAAGCGACCTTGGCAGCGGTGATTATTATGGCGGTAGTTAATTTGATTAAGATTGCCCCGATTAAGCACGCTTGGAAAGTCGAGCCGCATGACGGCATGGTGGCTGTTGTTACTTTCTTTGCAACGTTGGCATTTGCGCCACATTTGGATAAGGGTATCTTGTTAGGTGTGATATTGTCATTAGGCTTATTCTTGTACCGCACGATGAGTCCTGCCTTGGTGGAGGTTGCACGTGATGCGGACGGCACAATGCGTGGTGCTGCTGCGCATGGTTTGAAAACCAGTGATACCGTAGCAGTTTACCGTTTTGACGGGGATTTGTATTTTGTAAATACCGGTTATTTGGAAGGTAAGTTGCTGAATAACGTTGCGCAAAAACCTAATTTGAAAGTCCTGATTCTGGACATGGAGTCTATCGACCAAGTGGATTCCACCGGGGAGGAAATGTTAGAGAAGTTGGCAGACCGCCTCAAGTTTGCGGGTATTGAGTTCTATATTGCGCGGACAAAGTTGCGGGTATACGAAGCATTCCAGCGTTCTGGTTTGGCAAAGCACATTGGTGAAGAACGTTTCTTCCGCGAGCGTAAACATGCGATCAATTATGCGAAAGAGCAGTTCGGTGATGCTATAGACATCGAGCCATTCAAGCATTATATGCCCGCGTAATAAGACAGCGCAGCCGCTACAAAAAGGTCACGTTATGTGACCTTTTTTATGAGTTAGTCCAAGGCAATGGTGATGGTTTTGTCAACATCGGCTTCGACTTTGAAGAGGGCTTCTTTGCGGATGTGTTCTTGTGTCACGGTAGCCCGATAACGTCCGGCATCCAAATATACAGTGCCGCTATGGCGTCGTTCGAGTTCTGCGACGGGTTTTGAGGAGGTGTTTGTGCCATCAAGCTTGAATACCGCCCAAGAAACGGGTTCTAGTATGGATTGGTTATTGATGGTTGCGACCAGTGTTACTCGATTGGCAGATGCTGAGCCTGCCATCACCATGAGAATAGTTCCGATAGTAACAGCGCTGATTGCGGTTATGCCAGGGGAGGCAAGACGGGAGCGCGAAAACATATGACACTTCCTAGAAAATAAGCGGTTAAGTTGTTGCTATAAAATACTAATGCAGGGTATAAAAAATTTCCACTGGAAGTAGTGTAATGCAATTTTTAAGCAGTTGCACTAGGGTTTTAACGTGTGTAACCAAGTAGTCTCACTAGGTAGAGAGTTTTAATACATTAGGTTCGGATCCATTCGCCGGATTTTCCACCGGATTTCAGGAGCAGGCGGATGCCTTCCATTGACATGCCTTTATCAATGGCTTTGCACATATCGTAGATGGTTAGCAGGGTAATATTCACAGCGGTTAGGGCTTCCATCTCAACACCGGTTTGCCCACGTGTTTCGACGCTGACACGACAATGGACGCAAGCCGTTTCAGTTTGTGGGGTTAATGCGATGTCAACTTTGGTCAGTGCCAGCGGATGACACAGTGGGATTAAGTCGGCAGTTTTTTTGGCTGCCATAATGCCTGCGATGCGGGCGATGCCCAGCACATCGCCCTTTTTATGGTCGCCTTGCAGGATTTTTTCCAAGGTGTGGGGTTGCATCGTAATAAACCCTTCGGCAATGGCGATGCGGTGAGTGAAATCTTTGTCACCGACATCAACCATGTGTGCCTGACCTTGAGCATTGAAATGGGTCAGTTGTCCATCCATTGCAGTGCTCTGCATTACATAACCTTACCACTGTTGGCTTCCGTGGTCTTCGGCTCTGGTTTGAGGCGGGTTTGCACCAAATCCATACCCTTGAGGATATTCAGGGCTTCAAAGAGCTGGTAATCGTCTTCAGCCAGCGATGATTTAGCTTTATCAGCGTCAATGGCTTTGTCTGTTTTTTCCTCGGTTTTCCCTTCGATTTTTTTCTCGGTTTTTTCTTCGGTGTTGGCAGGAGTTTCTTCGGTTTTTTCTTCAGCAGGCTTGCTTTCGGTTTTGCCATTACCGTTAGGGTTGCTGAGGTGTTTGCTCAAATTGGCTTCTGATACTGGGTCAAGCATGTCATCAGTGTCATCTTCACCTTTGACTTTTAGGGATTTGAGTTCAATGTCGGGTGTAATGCCTTCCGCCTGAATGGAGAGTCCAGAAGGGGTGAAGTAACGCGCGGTCGTGAGTTTGACCGCTGTCTTGTCGTTTAGCTGCAAGACGGTTTGTACGGAGCCTTTCCCAAACGTTTTCTGACCGACAATCAGTGCGCGTTTGTGGTCTTTGAGTGCGCCTGCGACGATTTCGGAAGCGGATGCTGAGCCTTGGTTAACCAGTACCACAATCGGGGCATTGTCAATGGCATCACCTTTTTGAGCACTGTATTCCATTTTGGCGTCTTCAACCCGCCCTTCGGTGTAAACAATTTTACCGGACTCTAGGAATGCGTCCGAGACACCGACGGCTGCATTCAAAACCCCGCCAGGATTGTTGCGTAGGTCAAGGATTAAGCCACGCAGCTTATCCTTGTTTTCTTTTTTGAGGGCTTCGATGCCTTCCATCAGTGCTTCAGTGGTTTTGGCTTGGAAGCTGGTGATACGTACATAACCATAACCCGGCTCTAGGATGCGTTGTTTGACGCTTCTGACCTGAATAATGTCACGCTTAATGCTTACCTTGAAGGGTTTGTCTTTGCCCTCACGGACGATCATGAGGTCAATTTTACTACCCGGTTTGCCGCGCATCAGTTTGACGGCATCGTTTAGGGTCATGCCTTTCACGGGAGTTTCATCGAGACGAATGATCAAGTCGCCCGATTGTAAACCCGCTTTTTGAGCAGGGGTATCGTCAATAGGAGAGATCACTTTAACGAAGCCGTCTTCCATGCCGACCTCGATACCCAAGCCACCGAACTCACCGCTAGTGCCAACTTGCAATTCCTTGAATTCTTCTTCATCCAAGTAAGCGGAATGCGGGTCAAGGTTGCTGAGCATTCCCCGAATGGCATTGGTCATCAGGTCTTTGTCTTTGACATCCTCAACGTAGTTTTCCTTGATGCGTGAGTAGACCTCGGAAAATTGTTGCAGCTCATCCAGTGGCGGGGTGTTTTCAACCGTTTGCCGGAAGGCGAACACATTGAGGCTGATGCTGGTGGTGACACCAATCAGTACGCCAGCCATAGTGCCAGCCAGAACGCGGTAACGTGTATGCATAATCGTATCTCTCCAATGTTTTAGCTGCTCACGTCCTTGTCAGCAGAATGGTTTTGTGGTGGCATTACTGGTTGCAAAACCCCGCCAGTTTACCACTGTGTGGCAGAAATGCACTTTAGTTGTTGTAAAAATGGTGCAATTGTAACGTATTCATTGAGTGTGGTGGCGTACCTAATACAAGTTTCAGCGACACCAACGCGCTGGATTCTGTGGGGTTGTGCCGCTCCTGATTTCAAAATACAGGGCGTCTTGGCTTTGTCCGCTGGAGTTGCCGACGGCAGCAATCGTTTCATTGGCGCTCACTGTTGCCCCCTCCTTTTTATATACTGCCCGATTATAGCCGTAAAGGCTCATGTAGTTATTGTCATGTTCGATGATGATTAAATGCCCGTAACCATCCATCCAGCCGGAAAACGCAACCCGACCTTTGGCAATGGCTTTGACCTTGCTCCCACCGGGGGCTGCAAGTACCACGCCGCGCCAGCGTTGTTTTTCATTTCGCGCTGAACCGTAACTGTGAATGATTTTTCCGCTCACGGGCCAAGGCAATTGACCGCGTAGCTTGGAAAACGCTTTGCCGCTGTTCAGTGCTGCTGAGGAGGCGTTAGTGACTGCTTCTGCCTCGGTTGTTTTTGCGGGTTTGGTGGTTGTTTCGGTGCTGCTTGGTTTGGCTGTTGGCGGCTCTTCTGTTTCCATTGTTGCACTGGTTTGTTGTTTTTCTTTGGCTTTATTGGCGGCAATACGGTCAAGTACAGCTTGTAAGTTAGCTTCTTCGGTTTTTAGTTTGCTAAGCTTTTTTTCAGCAGAGCGAATGTCGCCTTTTATGGTGTCCAGTGCGAGTGAACGGGCTTTCAATGTGCCTTGAATGTCGACTTTTTGTTGTTCAAGGGTTTTATTGAGTTCCTGTAAGTAACTATTGTCTTTTTCGATGGTAGTACGCACAGCCTCAATGTCATTTAAGGTTTTTTGGATGCCCTGAATGCGGGTGACACGGTTTTCGTTCAAGTACTCAAAGTAACGGACAGTGCGGCTAATGTCAGAGGGTTCGTCCTGACGTAACAGCAAGCGCAGATGGGATTGTTCGCCAGCGGTATACAGTGCCTGTAATTGCTGTGCTAAGCCGGATTTTTGAGCCTGCAACTCGGTATCGAGCTTTTGTTGTTTACGAACGGAATCTTCCAATTTGCTGAGTGTGGCTTCAATTTTTTTTTCAGTTTGGTGGTGTTTGTCTGAAATTTCCCCCAGTTTTTTTTCCAGCTTGGTCACTTCACTCTGCAAGTCACGTGATTCGTCTTGTTGCGAGCTGAGCTCTTTGGATAGCTCCCGGATATCACGCTGTAGTTGCTGCTGTTTTTGGGGGGCAGCAGCATTCGCATGAGTCCATGAGACGAATAGCAGTACGAGCAGGGGGAGGTAAACTTTCACCGTGTGTCAATTGTTCTAAGCTGTTAATAGTCGGCAATAGTCTATCATAGGAAAGAGATGACACGGAATGTAATAGCGTATATTATCGTATTTATCTATACTAATATACCGAGTCTTCTGTCTTATTGTTAGTGTTGCTTGAGTGACGGAAACTTAAAAAATACCATTTTCGATGAGGAAATCTATGGGTAGCATTGCTCTCAACAATAAGTGTGACTTCACGATTGAAGATATGTTAATCAAAGAAGAGGACATTGACCGTGCTTCCCGTTCTTTGAAAGCTATTTCACATCCATTGCGTTTAAAAATTCTATGTGTGCTGGGTGACAAAGAGGTGAGTGTGCAAGATATTGTGGATAGCGTTGGTACATCCCAAAGCAATATTTCCCAGCACCTTGCTATTTTGCGGGATAAAGGCATTTTGGCTTCACGTAAAGATGCTAATCGTGTCTATTACCGCGTGGGTGATTACCGCACGCTGCGCCTGATTAGCATGATGCAGGAAGTTTTTTGCACTGCCCCACACTGAATATCTGCCTGACTATTACCAAAAAATCGGTGTTTAGGGGTTTACCTAGTTCTTTGTGATGTATATCTTTAGCCACTGTTCGTTGCTGAAGGGTTTAATGTGGAAGAGTATATCGTTTTCGCCCGTAATCATCCCCTGTTAATGATGGGGTTGGTGGCTATCATCGGCATGATCGTCTGGACAGAGTTCAGTCGCCTCACCCGCAAATATAAACAAGTTAACGCGACTCAGGCGGTGCAGATCCTCAATCAGGATGGTTCGGTTGTGGTTGATGTCCGTGAAGATGGAGAAGTTAGCGCCGGAAAAATCAAAGGCGCGAAGCACATTCCCTTGGGGCAATTGAAAAAACGCTTGGTTGAATTGGAGTATGCCAAAAACAAACCTGTTTTGGTGTATTGTCGCAGTGGTAGCCGTTCTTCCCATGCTTGCGGTGTCATGACCAAAGAAGGTTTTGAGAATGTCAGTAACCTAGCGGGTGGTATCATGGCATGGGAGTCCGCCAATCTTCCGGTGAGTAAACGATGACGCAACGTCCGGTACGCATGTATGCCACCCTGTTCTGCCCCTATTGCTTACGTGCGCGGATGCTGCTCAAACGTAAGGGTATCAAGTACGAAGAAATCAGTGTTGCCAATGATGCTGAGCTGTGGTCGGAGATGGAGCGTCTCAGTCAACGTGACACGGTGCCGCAAATATTCATCGGTGATTTATCCATCGGTGGCTATGATGACATGGCGGCTTTAGACCGTGCTGGCAAGCTTGACGCCTTGCTGTTTGAACCTTAAATCCATTAGAGGGGTATGCTATGAGCGATGCTCAACCACAAGAACAACAATTTATTATTCAGCGTATTTATATCAAGGATGTTTCGTTTGAAGCACCTAACTCACCGGCTGTTTTTACCCAAGAGTGGAACCCTAATACCAATCTGGATTTGAATACCAAGGTCAATACCCTAGCTAATGACAACTACGAAGTGGAGTTGTTCATTACCATTACCGTCAAAAGTGATGACAAAACCGCATTTTTGGTAGAAGTCAAACAGGCTGGGGTGTTCTTCATTCAAGGCTATGGGCAGGAACAACTCAATCATTTGTTGGCGGCGTATTGCCCTAACATCCTGTTCCCGTATGCGCGTGAAGTGATTGCGGGGATGGTGTCAAAAGGCAGCTTCCCGGAACTGCACTTGTCACCGATCAACTTCGATGCCTTGTATGCTCGCCGTTTACAAGAAGAGCAAGCGAAAGCTGGCGCGGCATGAGTAAGCGTATCCAGTCCATCGCGGTTTACGGCGCGGGTTCTTGGGGAACCGCATTAGCGCTGCAATTGGCGCGTAATGGTCTGGATGTGTTGCTGTGGGATATTAATCCTGAGCACGTTGATAACCTTAATCGGCAACGTGAAAATGCGTATTACCTGCCGGGTATTGCTTTTCCTGACAAACTCCAGTGTTCTGCTGATTTGCCGACGGTGGCGGCGTTTGCGGATGACCATTTGGTGGTTGTACCCAGCCATGTGTTCCGTGACATGTTGCGAAAACTTTCCCCTTTATTGAATGCTGATGATGCGATTCTGTGGGCGACTAAAGGTTTGGAGCTGAAAACCGGCAAGTTATTGCATCAGGTGTTGGAAGAGGAGTTGCCGCAATGCCGCGCTTATGGCGTGGTGTCTGGTCCCACCTTTGCGGCTGAAGTGGCGCGTGGTCTGCCGACGGCGATGACCGTGGCAGCCAATCAGCCTACCTTGGCGCAAGCCGTTGTTACCGCGTTTAGTGCAGCGAATTACCGCGCTTACATCAGTAATGATGTGTTAGGTGTGGAATTGGGCGGGGCGGTGAAAAACGTCTTGGCGATTGCGGCGGGCATTTCCGACGGTTTGGGTTTTGGGGCGAATGCGCGGGTGGCGATCGTGACCCGTGGCTTGGCGGAAATTATGCGTTTGGGTACAAAGCTTGGTGCACAACCCGAAACGTTGATGGGATTAGCCGGTGTCGGTGATTTAGTGCTGACTTGCACCGATAACCAGTCGCGCAACCGGCGTTTGGGCTTGGCGCTTGGTCAAGGCAAAAGTCGGGATGCAGCTATCGCGGAAATCGGTAGAAGGCGCGAAATCAGCACTTTCCATCGGCAAACTAGCCGAGCGTGCCGGGGTGGAAATGCCGATTTGCCAACAGGTTTACCGTATCCTTTACGAACACTTGCCGCCTAAGCAAGCGGTAAACGAGCTGCTTTCCCGTGATCTGAAAGCGGAATTCTGAGCCTTTATCTGAGCCTTTATTTGTCGGGAGTTCATGCATGAGCACCGTTCCTGCCTACGCTATCGGTATTGTGATGGATCCGATCAGCAGCATTAACATTAAAAAAGACAGTACCTTTGCCATGATGTTGGAAGCCCAGCGCCGTGGTTGCCCCTTGTTCCATATTTTGCAAGGCGACTTGTTTATGGATGATGGTGTGGTGTTTGCCAAGATGAATCCGGTGACGGTAACAGATGATCCCGGCGCTTGGTTTGCGTTCGGTGAAGCGCTGATTAAGCCGCTGCATGAATTGCCAGTGGTGTTGATGCGCAAAGACCCGCCGTTTGATATGGAATACATTTACAGCACGTATTTGCTGGAATTGGTACAAAAACGTGGCACGCTGGTGGTGAATCGCCCAGCGAGTATCCGCAGTGCCAATGAAAAATTATTTGCGGCGTGGTTTCCTGAATATTGCCCGCCAACGCGTGTGACCCGCGATATGGCACGACTCCGCGAATTTCTGGCGCAACAGCAACATATTGTGGTGAAGCCTTTGGATGGCATGGGTGGTGCGATGATTTTTCAGATTGAACAGGGCGACCCGAATACGAATGTGATTCTGGAGGCGATTACCGCGCACGGCACACGCACGGTGATGGCACAGCGCTTTTTACCCGAATACAAACAGGGCGATAAGCGCATTTTGCTGATCGACGGTGAGCCGTTCCCTCATGCATTGGCTAGGATTCCGGCAGAAGGTGAGGGGCGGGCGAATTTGGCGGCAGGCGGTAAGGGTGTTGGTGTGGATCTGACGGAGCGTGAATTCGCCATCTGTGCAGGCATTGCACCGGTATTGTGGGAAATGGGTTTGCTATTCGTGGGGCTGGATGTGATCGGGGATTATGTGACGGAGATTAATGTCACTAGCCCGACGTGTATTCGTGAATTGGATGCTATTTATACTGCTAATATTGCCAGCCTGCTATGGGATGCGGTTGAGCGCAGGCTGGCAAATGACGCTTAAGCCGTTTGCTTCAACATGCCGTACAGGTCGTCTTTTAGGTGTAGGCGGCGCAATTTGAGGCTTTCCACAAAATCGTCAGCATGGACTTCGATTTCTTGCTCAATGCGATGAAGTTGCGAGTCCACCTCATGGTACTCGTCAAACAGGCGGGCAAAGCGCCGATCATTCATTTTCAGGTGATGAATCTGCTCTTTGTATTCGGGAAATTCGGTGGCAAGATCGTGAGATTCTCCAAACATTCGTTACGCTCCTTTATTCATTAGGTTTCCGCTTCAGACTATCACAATATCGGGGTGGGGAGTGTGAGTTAAGTCAAATTCTGGAGTGTGCTAGAATTTGCTTTTGCACATAACAGGAGCCTAGCGTGAAAGCCAGAGTCAAATGGTTGGATAATATGAGTTTTGTCGGTGAGTCCGGCAGTGGGCATTCCGTGGTGATGGATGGCGCACCCGAATTTGGGGGGCGTAACCTTGGAATGCGCCCGATGGAAATGCTGTTGCTGGGTTTGGGCGGTTGTTCGTCTTTCGATGTGGTGCTGATCCTGCAAAAATCCAAACAGCAAGTGCTGGATTGTGAAGTGCAGATCGACGCTGAGCGGGCAGACAAAGATCCCAAAGTTTTCACCCGTATCCACCTGCACTTCGTGGTCAGCGGTCGCAACCTCGCTACCGATAAAGTCGAGCGGGCTGTTAAGTTATCTGCCGAAAAATACTGTTCCGCTTCGATTATGTTGGGCAAAACGGCTGAGATTACCCACGATTTTGAGTTGCACGAAGCACCGTGAAGCATTTATTTCACTTGCACACCGGGGCATAGTTTTGCATAGTTCACTCCCGTACCGGTTGTCGGTCAACCGGTTGATTTTTTTATGCTACGCCTGACAAAGAGGATGATCAGAATTGGTTGAGCGTCATCAAAAGCAGATTCGCCTGCACGGGTTTAATAACCTGACTAAAACCTTAAGTTTTAACATTTACGACATCTGCTACGCAAGGAGTCCGGCTCACCGTGAAGAATACCTCGCGTACATTGATGAAGAATACAATGCCGACCGTTTGACCAAAATCCTCACGGATGTGGCAGACATTATTGGTGCTAATATTCTAAACGTAGCACGTCAGGATTACGATCCCCAAGGCGCAAGCGTCACGATTCTGGTATCGGAAGAACCAGTCTTGTCAGAAGAGAAAATTCATGCATCAGCGTCAGCACGTCCCGGCCCCTACCCGGAAGATGTGGTGGCACATCTGGATAAAAGTCATCTGACGGTGCATACCTACCCGGAAAGTCACCCGGATAACGGCATCAGTACTTTTCGTGCTGACATTGATGTTTCCACATGTGGGCGTATCTCACCGTTGAAAGCATTGAATTACTTAATACATAGTTTGGAGTCTGATATTGTCATTATGGACTATCGGGTGCGGGGTTTTACCCGTGATGTGAAAGGTAAAAAGCACTTCATCGACCATAAGATTAATTCCATCCAAAATTTCTTGTCACCCGAAACAAAACGTAATTACTCCATGCTGGACGTTAACGTTTACCAAGAGAATATCTTTCACACCAAGATGATGCTGAAGGAGTTTGAATTGGATAACTACTTGTTTGGTCTGGGTAAAAATGATTATTTTGAAAAAGACATCAAGCAGATTGAAATGCAATTACGTAAGGAAATGAAGGAAATTTTTTACGGTAGAAACACTGGCAGTTTGTGATGGCTATCACAGCGATTGCGGCGTAAGTGTGTCAGCGCTACTCCATCCTTTGCTTGAATTTTAATTGATTGTTATTATCATTTAATGCCAATGTGTTGTAATTCAACAACATATTGGCAGATTCCAAACAATTGAAACATTCAATAGTATATCTGAGCTAATATTGACCACTATGGTTGTTTCTTGTGTATAGACTCTGCTAACGTTCGTTCTGTGATGTTTTATAGTGTGTAAAAGCATCACAAACAAAACTATTGTTCTATACGAAAGAACGCAAGAAAGGTTATACAAGAGATTATGAGTAGTGTTAGTGTGAAGCCGTTATCCCTATTGAGTGTAGGGATGGTGGCATTGTTACTGGCTGGCTGTAATTCTGAAACTGTTAAAACTGCGGATGCAGAACAAGCCAAGGTGTATACCGCGCAGTTTGCCCATTCCAAGAATACTTCAAATACCTCGGCAACTGTGACGAAAATACCTGTTCAAGCTTCACGTGATACCACCCTGTTAGACCGTGTGGTGTGGAACGCTGAAAAGCAAAAAGGCAAAATGTATCGCTTTGGCGGTGAAAGCCCTAAAACGGGTTTTGATTGCAGTGGTTTGACGCGATTTGCTTTTGAGCAAGGTGCTGGTATTTCCCTGCCGCGCACGTCGGCTGATCAATACGCAGCATCGGTTAAAATCCCTAAGCATGAAGCCAGCAAAGGCGACTTGGTTTTCTTCAAAACCAGTGGCAAGCGCATCAGTCATGTTGGCATTTACTTAGGTGATGAGAAATTTGTCCATGCACCGCGTACCGGTAAAGCCATTACCACCGATAAGCTGGAAGGCTATTGGGCTGATCGGCTGGTGGGGTTCGGGCGTGTTCCGGGCGCTTGTAAGCCTGCTTACTCCTAAATTGTCCCTCTCAAAAAGGTCGCACTAAGGGCGACCTTTTTCATTTGTGGGGTAGCACGGATCACGGTAAGCTGTTTAACCAGTTAGCAACCACCGCCGTGAGCGCGTCGCCTTTGTCTTTGTAATAATGGTCGGCATCAGGTAACACCATTTGTTTGGAATGCGTATTGCCTGCTTTCTGCATGAGTGCTTGACGTTCCGGTGCAAGGCTGAGTACTTGCGGGAAGTCTTTCTCACCATACACATCCAATACAGGTGCGGTTAATTTATCCAGCGGGAAGGGGTGTAGCAGTTCCTGTTGGTAATCGGTTGCTCCCATCCCTAGCCCCACATAAGCGGCAATATCCTTTCCGCCAGTTGTCTCTACCCAGTTCATGGCCATGTGTGCGCCGCAACTGTGAGCCACTAATACGATGTTGGTAATGCCTTGCTGTTTTAGCAGGGCTATACCCGCGTTGATGCGTTTGTCCGCATTGGCAAATAACGGGACGTAATCGTAGTACTTGGCTTCTTTTTCCAGCACTGGCATTTGCAAGGATAGTGTTGTCCAGCCTTTTGCCACCAAGCCTACGCGTAAGGGGTGCACGACATCTTCCCAATCTGCGTGGTAGCCGCGCCCATGCAAAATAATAACAGCCCCACGTGGTTGTTCCGCTGCCATGAGAATGCCCATGAAATTCTGAGCGCCATCATTCAGGCTAATCACCTCGCCATCCATAATTGTATCGGTGATTTCACTCGCAAGGCGTTGCTCACGGGCGTAATCAGGCGTGGCGTTAGCATCTGGTATTGGTTTGTTCGCGCCGTGGGCGGGTGGCGCTATATCATTTTTTTTTTCTTCCAAAGGATTTTGCTCGGAAGGTGCAGGAACGGGCGCTGTTGGTGCAGCAGGCATCGGTGCTGCTGCTGGGGGCGGTGCTATAGCCGCCGCCGGTGCGGGTTCAACCATTGGCGCAGGTGCCACCGTCGGCGCTGGAGGTGTACTGGTTAATGCGGTGTCCGCAGTGGGGGCGACGGCTGGCATGGTTACGGGCATGGCTACATCCGCAGCCGCAGGCGCGTTGGCTGCCTCTTGAGCTGGACTGGTAATATTCACGGCGGGGCGCATGACCATTAAGGTCAATACCACAACGGAGGCAAGCGTATAAACGGCTGCGGCAACTTTCATGTTCCTCATCTCCTCGGCGGGTCAACGTTTGGTTAAATCGAATGAAACATTCACAATATACGATTGGAAGTCGGCGATACTTTCACTTAGAGTATAATGCTCCAAGAAGTTTAATCAACCATACAACCGAGGAGTCCACACATGGAACTGAAGGGTAGTAAGACAGAACAGCATCTGAAAGATGCCTTCGCTGGTGAATCTCAAGCCAACCGCCGTTACCTCTATTTCGCAGCTAAAGCCGACGTTGAAGGCTACAACGACGTGGCGACTGTATTCCGCTCCACTGCGGAAGGTGAAACTGGTCACGCCCACGGTCACTTGGAATACTTGGAAGCCTCTGGCGACCCGGCAACTGGCTTACCGATTGGTGCGACAGCAGACAACCTGAAGTCAGCGATTGCAGGTGAGACTCACGAGTACACTGACATGTACCCTGGCATGGCAAAAGACGCACGTGAAGAAGGTTTCGACGAAATCGCCGATTGGTTTGAGACACTGGCAAAAGCGGAACGCTCTCACGCGAACCGTTTCCAGAAAGCACTGGATAATCTGGACGCTTAAGGTCTTGGTAGGGGCGAAATCACGTCGCCCCTACACCCCAACCGGAGAACAACAACATGGCAACCCCGAAACGCGAAGGCAGCCTTGAAGCCCCCACCCGTCACGCCCTGGACTGGAAAAACCCCGAATTTTATAACGAAGATGCGGTCATGCACGAAATGGAGCGCGTCTTCGACCTCTGTCACGGTTGTCGCCGTTGCGTCAGCTTGTGTAATTCCTTCCCCACCTTATTCGATTTGGTGGATGAGTCTTCCACGATGGAAGTGGATGGCGTGGCTAAAAAAGATTATTGGAAGGTCGTGGATCATTGCTACCTGTGCGACTTGTGTTACATGACCAAATGCCCCTACATTCCGCCGCACGAATGGAATATCGACTTCCCGCACCTGATGCTACGCGCCAAAGCGGTGAAGTTTAAGAAGGGCGATACCAAATTCCGCGATAAAGTGCTGAGTTCTACCGATATGGTCGGCAAGTTGGCGGGCATTCCGGTGGTCGCGGGTGTGGTCAATAAGATGAATCAGAACCCGGCATTCCGCAAGCAACTCGACAAGGTGTTGGGGGTGCATCCGAACGCGAAGATCCCGTCGTATCACAGCGATAAAGGGCGTGATCGCGTGGCACGCCACAAAAATGTAGACGAATCCAAAGCGGTAGCCGCAGGGCGTACCACCGGCAAAGTGGCGATTTTTGCGACCTGCTACGGCAATTACAACGAGCCGCATATCGTCGAAGACTTGCGTAAAGTGTTTGAACATAACGGCATTCCTGTCACCTTGTTGAATAAAGAACAATGCTGCGGGATGCCTAAGTTGGAATTGGGTGATCTCGATGCGGTCGCGGCGGCTAAAGACGTTAATATTCCGGCGATGATGCAACTCATCAATGAGGGCTGGGATATTGTCGGCCCTGTGCCGTCGTGTGTGCTGATGTTCAAGCAAGAATTGCCGCTGATGTTCCCCGATGATGCCGATGTGCAAACGGTGAAAGGGCGGATTTTTGACCCGTTCGAGTACCTGATGTTGCGCCACAAAGAAGCCAAGTTGAACACCAACTTCAAGAAGCCATTGGGCAAGGTCAGTTATCACACCGCTTGCCATTTGCGTGTGCAAAACATCGGTTACAAGACCCGTGAATTGTTGGAGCTAATCCCCGATACCAAGCTGGAATTGCTGGAGCGATGTTCGGGGCATGACGGTACGTATGCGGTGAAAAGCGAATTTCATGACACCTCAATGAAAATTTGCCGCCCGATTTTCAACAAAGTAAACCAGTCTAAGCCTGATTATTACGGCAGTGACTGCCCAATGGCAGGTCATCAAATCGAGAACGGTTTGAATGACGGAATGCCAGAACCCACCCACCCGCTGACCATGTTGCGGATTGCTTACGGTTTGTAAGGAGAGGAATATGGAAAAGTTGACCCGTGCTGATTTGATGAGTCTGGAACAGTATTCCAGCGAGCGTAAAGCTTTCCGCGAGAAGGTGATTGCGCATAAGGCTGACCGCAAAATACACATCGGCCCGAATGCGACGCTGTATTTTGAAGACCGCCTGACCATGCAATACCAGATTCAGGAAATGCTGCGGATCGAGAAGATTTTCGAGTCTGAGGGTATTAATGAAGAGCTGGAGGCGTATAACCCGCTCATTCCCGATGGCACTAACTGGAAAGCGACTTTTATGGTCGAGTTTCCTGACATTGAGGAACGCAAGGTGCAATTGGGGCGTTTGATCGGCATCGAACGTAACACTTGGGTGCAGGTAGCGGGGTTCGATAAGGTTTATGCGATTGCCAATGAGGATTTGGAGCGCGAAACGGCGGATAAAACCTCGGCGGTGCATTTTACGCGCTTTGAGTTGACCCCGATTATGGTGGCTTCGGTGAAAGAAGGTGCGGCGATTCAGATGGGGATTGAGCATCCGAATTATGCGCATACCGTGACCTTGGGCGAAGCGTCACGGGCTTCGCTTGCGGCGGATTTGGGTTAATGACTGCGGTTAATCGCAAACCAAGCCAGTGATTCCAGTGCCTGCCGATAATCGCTATCTGGCAGGCATTGCAGGCCGGCAATCGCCGCTTCGGTTTCGCCTCTCGCCCGTTCCAGCGTGTAATCAATCGCCTGGGTGTCGGTAATGGCTTGCATAATGGCATCAATTTTATCCAAGCCGCCCTGCTCAATCGCACTGCGGAGAATGGCAGCCGTCGCTGCATCACTGCGTTGTATCGCAATAATCAGCGGTAAAGTCGGTTTACCTTCGGCTAAATCATCACCCACGTTTTTGCCCATTTCCTCGGCATCAGCGGTGTAATCCAGCACATCATCGACCAATTGGAACGCCGTGCCTAAATGCATCCCGTATTTTGCCATCGCTTGCTCCTGTTCCGCGCTCAAGCCTGTCAGCACTGCCCCCAACTGACACGCGGCTTCAAACAATTTCGCGGTTTTGGAATGAATCACTTCCATGTAACGCTCTTCGGACGTGTCAGGGTCGTGGCAGTTGAGCAACTGCAACACTTCGCCTTCGGCAATCACGTTGGTGGTGGTGGAAAGAATTTCCATCACGCGCATACTGCCTACATCCACCATCATTTCAAATGAGCGCGAATACAGGAAATCGCCGACCAGCACGGCGGCTTGATTGCCCCACACGTTGTTGGCGGTTTCCTTGCCCCGGCGCATGTCGGACTCGTCTACTACGTCGTCATGCAACAGGGTGGCAGTGTGAATAAATTCCACAATCGCCGCAATATCAACGTGTTTCTCACCCTGATACCCACAGGCACGCGCCACCAGCAATGCCAGTAATGGGCGCAAGCGTTTACCCCCGCTGCCAATGATATAGTGGCTGAGTTGGTTGATAAGCACGACATCAGAATGCAGACGACGCTGGATTAAAGCATTGACTGCCTGCATGTCAGCATCGGCAAGTTGGCGAATTGTATTGAAATCCATGAGTATGCAGGCTGCGGTAAAGCCCCGAATGCTAGGAAGCCCCCCTTGCTATGTCAAGCGATACGCGCAACTCCTTGAATATTTTATTTCGTATTTGACCTAGAAGGGCAAAAACAGTATCATCCTGCGGCTCTTTAACAGGACATTTTTTGGAGAATCGAATCATGTATGCGGTCATCGTAACGGGCGGTAAACAGTACCGCGTCGCTCAAGGCGACAGCATCTTCGTTGAAAAACTGGATGTGGAAGAAGGCGCAGACATTGATTTCGATAATGTCCTGATGGTCGGGGAAGGTGACACCGTGCAAATCGGCGCACCTTACGTTGCAGGCGCGAAAGTCACTGCAAACGTTGTGGCCCAGACTCGCGGCGAGAAAGTGCGGATCATGAAATTCCGCCGCCGTAAGCACCATCAGAAATGTACTGGTCATCGCCAGTACCTGACACAAATCGAAATCACTGGCATTTCAGCAGCGTAAGGGGAGACAGCAATGGCACACAAAAAGGCAGGCGGTAGTACCCGCAACGGTCGCGATTCAGAATCGAAACGACTTGGCGTAAAACGCTTTGGTGGTCAATTCGTTCTGGCTGGTAACATTCTGGTTCGCCAGCGTGGCACACGCTTCCACGCTGGTGAAAACGTAGGTATCGGTAAAGACCATACCTTGTTCGCCAAAGCAGACGGCGTAGTGGTTTTCAAGCAAAAAGGCGCTGAAAACCGTAAGTTTGTAAGCATCCAA
>CAYNNA010000034.1:0-24016 GCA_964398375.1 uncultured Thiothrix sp. | reverse complement strand
GTGAAATCAATCAGTTTACTCTAAATTCTGACATTATTCAGAATCAGCACCCATCCGGCGCGGCGTTCCACAGCAACACAACGTGGTAATCCCATAGCAGCGGTTCAGTCGGTGCATTCGCCCCGCGCTGGCAGAGAATCGGAAAAAAACCACCTGTCGATGCGATCACCACCACATCGCTGTGCCGGAATTCTGGCTGCTGACACAGATGCCAGATGTTCTCTTCGCAGTAGCGAGACTGATAGCGGTAGTGTTCCCGTTCGGGCAATTGCATGGTGTTGATTTAAATGCGCTGGTGCTTTTCGCCAATCAATTCAATCTGATAACCATCCGGGTCTTCGAGGAAGGCGATGATAGTCGTCCCCGCATTCATCGGCCCGGCTTCGCGGATGATTTTGCCGCCCGCTGCCCGCATTTTCTCGCAAGCGGCGTACACATCCGGCACTTCCAGCGCGATATGCCCGAACGCCGTACCGAGTTCGTACTTGTCCACGCCCCAGTTGTAGGTCAGCTCCAGCACGGTATTTTCCGTTTCGTCGCCATAGCCGATGAACGCGAGGGTGAATTTCCCCGCTGGGTAGTCTTTGCGGCGCAACAATTCCATACCGAGGACATTGGTGTAAAACGCAATCGAGCGTTCCAGATCGCCGACGCGCAGCATGGTGTGAAGGATTCGCATGGTAAAACTCCTGAAAATACGATTCGCCCATTCTGCCCTGATTGGGTTATTGTACGCAAATTAACAACTACTACCGTCTGTCTGTAGCACCGGAGGCTGATCATGGAAATAGATACACTCATTCAAAAAGTTCTTGAGAAGTTCAGTAAACGCAGCCAAGAACTGACCCAAGGCAACGCTGAAGACTACCCCTTTGGAACCAATATAAAACAACGCCTTACTCCCGCAATGGATCAATACCGTGATCTCATGCAACGTCACGAAGCGAACCTGCCGCCACGCCTTAAAGCATTGACATGGGTATTGCGCATGTACATTAACGAGGATTACCGCGTCACGTATGCGTTTGAGATAAAAAGCCTTGGCACTATTCTGACACTGGGTCAATTGGAGGCGAATACCTTCGATCCCACCAAGGTTCGGGTGAGCACTTACAACGCATACGATTGGAAATGCAATAAGCTGGTTGCGGATGCTTATGCCGTGGGTGCGGCTGCCGGTTTAAGTATAGGCAAGAGTTTAGGCGGCGTAAAAACCAAAGGTGATGGCTATCCGGCAACGCATTCGTGCGGTGGTAACACCTGTTATTTATGGGCACCGCAAGCCAATGAACTCGCCAGACCAGAACGCAATCTGAGAAGTCTCACCAATGCCAGAGTACTTCGTGGACGACCTGATGCAAACGCACAACCGGAAGTAGGGGACATTATTTGTTTCCCTACCGATGGCGGGCTGGGGCATTCATCGCTTTACCTTGGAAAAAAGCTGATCATCAGTGCGAAAACGGATGGCATTGAGATTGAAACCGAGGAATTTGAGACCGAGATGCACGACGGCAAAGCCAGACTGCGTAAGTTTACCGGTTCTGGCAAATAGTCTTAATAGAACACGACGAACTATCGTCAACACGTTGCTTATTTGAATACCACGGTTTTATTGCCGTCCATAAACACGCGCCGCTCAATGTGCAGCCGCACGGCTTTGGCGAGGGCATTGTTTTCGAGGTCACGTCCCAATGCGGCGAGGGCTTCGGGTTGGTAGGTGTGATCAACGCGCTCTACCGATTGCTCAATAATCGGGCCTTCATCCAAGTCTGAGGTAACGTAATGCGCGGTAGCTCCAATCAGCTTTACCCCACGGTCGTAGGCTTGGTGATAAGGGCGTGCGCCTTTGAATCCGGGCAGGAACGAGTGGTGAATATTGATGCACATGCCTGCTAATTTGCGGCAGGTCTCATCGGAAAGGATTTGCATGTAACGCGCCAATACAACCAGTTCGGCTTGGGTATCGGCGACAATTTCCAACATTCGCGCTTCTTGTTCGGCTTTATTGGTTTTATCGACGGGTAGGCACACAAAACGGATGCCTTCGCGTTCCACCAAAGAACGTAACTCCATGTGATTGGATACCACGCAGACGACGTTCATGTTCAAATCGCCTTTATTCTTGCGGTACAGTAAGTCCACAAGACAGTGATCGGCTTTAGAAACCATGAGTACCACGCGGGTAGCGCGAGTGGCATTGGTGATGCCCCATTGCATCTCGAAATGCCCGGCAATCACCGCAAATTGCTGGCGGAGTGTGTCAATCGCAGGGGATAACTGACTATCGCGGCGAAACATAATGCGGCAGAAAAATTTCTGGGTCATTTCGTCATCATATTGCGCCATCTCGGTAATGTAACATTGCGATTCTGCCAGAAAGCCGGTGATAGCAGCGACAATCCCCGTTTTGGCTGGGCAGGTGACAGTGAGGATGTAATTGGCTTCGGTTGTCATAACTCGTTAATTTTTTTGGTAGAGCAAATCCCAAACGCCATGCCCCAGTTTTAACCCACGGTTTTCAAATTTGGTGAGTGGGCGCGTGTCTGGGCGTGGTGAATAGGGTGGTTGGGGTGCAAGATTAACGAAGTCCGGGCTGGTTTGCATAACCTCAGCCATGTATTCGGCGTAATTTTCCCAATCAGTGACCATGTGGAACACACCACCGGTTTGCAAGCGTGAGGCTAACAGGCTCACAAACGGCAATTGCACGATACGGCGTTTGTGGTGCTTTTTCTTGTGCCAAGGGTCAGGGAAAAACAATTGCACCCGATCCAGCGAATGCGCGGGGATGCGTTGTCGCAAGATTTCGACCGCATCGGTGTTCATCACCCGCACATTCTGTAGCCCCATATCACCGATCAGTTTGAGCAAGTGCCCCACACCGGGGGTATGTACTTCAATGCCGATGAAATCACGTTCCGGCGCGGCGGCTGCCATTTGTGCGAGTGAATCGCCATTGCCAAAGCCGATTTCCAGTGTGACCGGAGCAACACGCCCAAATAGGGTAGGGAAGTCGAGCGGCGTGTCACTGGGTTCGATGCCGAAAACCGGCCATAGGTTCGTTAACGCTTCTTCCTGCGCTTTGGTGACGCGACCTTGACGCAAGACGAAACTTTTAATGGCGCGATGCGGTGCTGCTGCTGTTGTGTCCATGACTCTGCCAGTGTTTAGAAGAACGTGCCTTCCAGCGGTGAGGAGGCGGAGGCGTAACGTTTACGTGGCATCCGCCCGGCGAGGAAGGCTTCACGCCCAGCTTCAATGGCTTTTTTCATGGCAGACGCCATCAACACGGGGTTTTTCGCGCCCGCGATTGCGGTATTCATCAACACGCCGTCACAGCCCATTTCCATCGCAATCGCCGCGTCAGAGGCTGTGCCAACACCGGCATCCACAATAATCGGAACGTTAGCGTTTTCAATGATTTCGAGGATGTTGTACGGGTTGCGAATGCCTAAACCTGAGCCAATCGGCGCTGCCAGCGGCATGACAGCCACACAGCCGATTTCTTCCAATTGACGCGCAATCAGCGGGTCATCGCTGGTGTATACCATGACATCAAAGCCATCTTTCACCAGAATTTCAGCGGCTTTCAGGGTTTGCATGGTGTCGGGGTAAAGGGTTTTGGCATCGCCTAGCACTTCCAATTTGACCAGCTTGTGACCATCCAGTAATTCACGCGCTAGGCGGCACGTGCGCACGGCATCATCGACGTTGTAACAGCCTGCGGTATTCGGCAGCAGGGTGTATTTATCCAAGGAAATCACATCCAGCAGGTTAGGTTCGTCTTTATTCTGACCGATATTGGTGCGGCGAATGGCGACGGTAATGATTTGTGCACCGCTGGCTTCGGTGGCGGCTTGGGTTTCTGCTAAGTCTTTGTATTTGCCAGTGCCAACCAGCAGACGTGATGAATATGCCTTGCCTGCAATGGTGAGGGTATCGTGTTGCATTGTAAATTCCTTGTTTTAGCCGCCACCGATGGCGTGGACGATTTCAACCGTATCATGGGGTTGCAGGACGAAGCTGTCAAATTGACTGCGCGGCACGAGCGTTTGATTGATTTCGAGCGCGAGGCGTTTGCCTTGTAAGTCTAAAATCACCAGCAATTGTGCCGCTGTGGTGTCGGTTGCGATCGTGTGCGGCGTGCCATTCACGAGTATTTCCATCACTGATACACTCCCTCAATACTTTGACCTTTGGGGAATTCTTCCAGCAATAACGATTTGCTTTTCATGCCATCCGGTTTGGGCAGCCCCATTAAGTGTAATACTGTTGGTGCAAGGTTACTCAAGCCGCCTTCGGTCGACAACCGCCAGTTGGATTTGTCTATAACTAGGCATGGCACGGGGTAAACGGTGTGCTGGGTATTCGGTTCACCGGTCAGTGGGTCAATGTATTCGTCGCAGTTGCCGTGGTCAGCGGTCAAAATCACTGAGTAATTGTGAGCGACAGCGCTATCTAATAAACGCCCGACTTCACGATCCAGTGCTTCCACCGCTTTAATCACCGCACCGGGGACAGCGGTGTGACCTACCATGTCACCGTTGGCGAAATTCACCACGATGAAGCAATATTTATCCTGCTTGATGGCACTGATAATGGTATCGGCGACTTCTTTCGCGCTCATTTCGGGCTGAGCGTCGTAAGTTTCCACTTTGGGGGAGGGGATGACGATACGTTCTTCGCCCGCGTAAGTGCGTTCGCGCCCGCCATTGAAGAAAAACGTGACATGGGCGTATTTTTCGGTTTCCGCACAATGCAGTTGCTTCAATCCCGCTAAACTAATGGTTTGTGCCAAATTAGTGGCGGGGCGTTCGGGCGAAAAAATCACGGGGGCAAGCAGGCGTTTGTCGTATTCCGTCATGGTGGTGAGCGAAACCGGCTCAAAATCACCCCGATCAAAATCGGCAAAGTCCGGGTCAGCCAAGGCTTTTGCCATTTGACGCGGGCGGTCATTGCGGAAGTTGAAAAACAGCACAGTGTCATTGCTTTGGATGCGTTCCGCATTCGGCATAATACGCGGCTTGATAAATTCGTCGGTTTCACCAGCGGCATACGCATCATCGACTGCTTGTAAGGCACTGCTGGCGGGCGTGCCGATGCCTTGTACCATTGCATCCCACGCCAGTTTGGTGCGTTCCCAGCGGTTATCCCGATCCATTGCGTAAAAGCGCCCGGTAACGGTCGCAATTTCACCGCCGGTCATTTCCATCACGTTTTGGATTTGCTGAATAAATTGCTTGGCAATCTTCGGTGCGGTGTCGCGCCCGTCAGCAATGACATGCAATACGGGCTTTACATTGTGTTCCATGCAGGCTTTCAGCAGGGCGATAATGTGGGTCATGTGGCTGTGTACGCCACCATCCGACACCAAACCGAGTAAATGCAGCGGGCGTTTGTCGGCTTTGGCACTGCTTAACGCATTCAATAGGGAGTGGTTTTTGTAGAAGCTGCGGTCTTCAATTGCATCCTCTATACGCACCAAATCCTGGCGCAAAATCGTGCCACAGCCAATGGTCATGTGCCCGACTTCAGAGTTACCCATTTGCCCATCCGGTAGCCCGACAGCACGCCCAGAGGCTTGCAGCGTGGTGTGCGGGTGGCTGCCGAAATAACGGTCAAAATTGGGCGTATCCGCTTCATGAACCGCATTAAAACGCTTGCTGGGGTTGACCCCAAAACCATCGAGAATGACCAGAATGGTTTTGCGGCGTGGCACGTTGGGGTGTCTTGATTTCACGATTTTTTCTCGTCTTCTTGTTTACGGAAGTTTTCTTCCATGCGTTTGAATTCTTCATCCATGCGTTGCAGTTCCGCTTCCATTTCTTCATCGGTCAGGGGGCGGAAAGCGTCATCGTCAGTGGATTGTACTGGCACGGTTTCCTCGAAAATGTATTGGTCATTTTCCCACGCAGTAGTGGCTACCGCAGCACCGGTGGCTGCTGTAGTGGCAGGTGCAGCCGGTGGTTTGATTTCACGCTGGTCTTCGAGTTTTTCGCGGGCTTCCCGTTCAGCACTCGTTTTCTCGATGTGTTGGTCGAACAGGCGACTCGCCAGTAAGCCCACTTCAAACAATAACCACATGGGAATGGCTAACATGACTTGCGATAAGACATCGGGCGGTGTTAGTAGCATCCCAAAGATAAATGCCCCGACAATTACGTAGGGGCGGGACTGTTCCAACGCTTCACGGCTGGCAATACCGGTGGTGATTAATAAGATGGTCGCTACCGGCATCTCAAAACCAATTCCGAATGCCAAGAACATCATCATGACGAAATCGAGGTATTCGGCAATATCCGGGGTCACATCCACGTTCGTTGGCGCAAAACCCGGTAGGATGCTAAACATCATCGGCAGTACGAAGAAATAGGCAAATGCCATGCCAACATAAAACAGTGCCACGCTGGAGAGTAATAGCGGCGTGATAATTTTCTTTTCGTGTTGATATAAGCCGGGAGCAATAAAACCCCATACTTGATGCAACACATAAGGCAACGCCAGCACGAACGCCACCATGAGCGCGAGCTTGTAGGGAATAAAGAAGGGTGAAGCCACACCGACAGCAATCAGTTTTTGCCCTTCCGGTAGGTGCCTCACCAATGGATCGGATAATAGGTTGTATAACTCCTGCGCAAAGGGCATCAGAATCAAAAACACAATGCCAATCGCCAGCACCATGCGCAACAGACGATCACGTAATTCCAGCAAGTGTTGCAGGAAACCGAGTTCCTCGCCTTCGGGGGGCGGTGTGTTAGGGTTTTTCGTCATGTGGCTTGGTGGCGTCTTCAATACTGTGGCGCACGTCGGCGGTGTTTTGTTGCATCAGGTCACGCAAAGAACGGATTTCTTCTTCCTGTTTGCTCAACATGCTGCGCATTTCTTCAGTGCGTAACTCGCGCTCAATATCCGTGCGGGTAGTCGCAATAAATGCACGGGCTTTGCCCAGCAAACGTCCGGCTTTTCGAGCCAGACCGGGCAAACGTTCAGGACCAATCACCAATAAGGCAATGACCCCGACAACGAGCATTTCAAAGAAGCTGGCTTCAAACATGGTATGACCCTAGTATGAGTATCGGGCTTAAACCTTGTCTTTTTCTTTGGCTTCCGCGTCGATCACGCGCCCGCCGGGGATATTGTTTGGCGGGATATTGTTCGGTGCTTGTTGTGAAACTTGTTCTGACGTTTCTTCCTGCCCATCTTTCATGGATTTTTTGAAGTTTTTGAAGGTTTCACCGAGGTCACTACCCATATTGCGCAGGCGCTTAGTCCCAAACAATAACAGAATAATGACCAGAATCAGTAACAATGACCAAGGGCTAATACTACCAAAACCCATTTCGTTTCTCCTTAAGGTTAATTTGTACGGCTGGCTTTTTCGACCAGACCAGAGACGCCAGAGCGCCGGGCTAATTCTGCCAGCACGGCATCAGGGTGTAAGCCCTGTTGTGCCAGTAATACCAAGGTATGAAACCACAGGTCGGCAATTTCATACACAATTTTATCTTGGTTCCCGTCTTTTGCCGCCATCACAGTTTCGGTGGCTTCTTCGCCAATCTTTTTTAAGATCGCATCCAGCCCCTTGGTGTAGAGTTTGGCAACATAGGAATTGTCTGGCTCAGCTTGTTTACGGCTTTCCAGAACCTCGGCGAGTTGTGCAAGAACGTTATCATTCATCATGGGGCTGGAGTATACCTAATTCAATTGGTGTGCGGCGACTGGTGATTGTGTTTCGGTAATGTTTGGTAACAATGCCGTCATTTTCCAGTCGGATTGTTGAGCCGCATCGTCCAATAGTTTGCAAAGTAGGTGCAATATCTCATTGCTTAAGTTGAGATCGACACCCTTGTCGTGGTTGTCTTTGAAAGCAATTTGCAATGCGCCGTTTGCTTGGTGGCGAAAACCTGCTTTTACCACCAGCAACGGGTCTTTGCCTAGTGGCAGGTTGTCGACTTCGCGGAAGGGGTTGTTAAACGCGGCGTTGCTTTGTGCTCGTTCGTGTTCAAACGCGACGATGGCTTGGCGGGAGCTGTAATCGCTGTGCTGTTTCACCGCAGGCGAGGACATTAGCGACTCCTGTAACACCGGCCAGAGACGCACCAGAAACCGTCGGGTAAGCCAGAAGCGAAATTCTTCGTTAGCCACGGTATTGATACGCATCAGGATACGGTCTTCTTCCTGAATGTAGCGAATTTGGATTTGTGCCGGTGCTGCCATAATCGTAAAACTCTCCTACAGCCTCATTTCAATACCTTGGGCTGCCATGTAGCGTTTGGCGTCGCCTACGGTATATTCGCCAAAGTGGAAAATACTCGCGGCGAGTACCGCATCCGCCCCACCTTTGAGTACGCCATCGGCTAAATGCTGCAAATTGCCCACCCCACCGGAAGCGATTAGGGGAATGTTTACGCGGTCAGTAATCGCACGGGTTAAGCCGAGGTCGAAGCCAACTTTCGTGCCATCGCGATCCATGCTTGTGACCAGCAATTCACCCGCGCCGTATTGTGCCATTTTTTCTGCCCATGCGACCGCATCAATGCCGGTGCGATTGCGCCCGCCGTGGGTGAAGACTTCCCAGCGATCCGGTTCGCCCGGTTCATTGACGCGCTTGGCATCAATTGCCACCACGATGCATTGCGAGCCGAAATAGTCGGTGCATTCGCGTACCAAATCGGGGTTGGTAATCGCAGCGGTGTTAATCCCGACTTTATCCGCGCCTGCATTGAGCATCCGGCGCACGTCTTCGGGCTTGCGGATGCCGCCGCCGACGGTGAGCGGAATGAAAACCTGCGAAGCCACGGCTTCTACCATGTGGACGATGGTATCGCGGTTGTCGGAACTGGCGGTAATGTCGAGGAAGGTGATTTCGTCCGCGCCTTCGCGGTTGTAACGGGCGGCGATTTCCACCGGGTCGCCTGCGTCACGGATGTCGACGAAATTCACGCCTTTGACAACACGACCGTTGTTCACATCAAGGCAGGGGATAATGCGTTTGGCGAGTCCCATTATTGCTGCTCCACAAAAAGCGTAAAGTCGGTATTGCTGGTATTGAATAGCGGCAATGTATTGATGGCTGGTGTATTCACAAAGTCTCCCATGCGTTTTGTGCCGTTCTCGAAGCGGTGCAAGATGGTCTTGATGGCTTCATCGCTGCGGTCAATGCCAATCCATTGTCGGTTCAGGCTGGCAGCGGCGGCGAGTGTTGTACCAGAACCGGCATAACAATCAAGCACCCAGTCACCGGGGTTAGAAGATGCTTCAATAATCCGCTCCAGCATAGCAAGGTTTTTTTCGGTTGGATAACCGGTAATCTGGATATTCTGATTGTGGGCATCTTTCATGTTCAGCCAGATGTCTTGCACAGGAATACCTGCACTGTTTTCTAGGTAAACTTTACGGCGAGGGTTGCCGGTTGGCGACCAGTAAATTTCACCACGCGCATCCATTTCATCCAGTTTATCGGGGGTGTATTGCCAGTGCTTGCCGGGAGGCGGCGACATACCGCGCCATAATTTGCCAGTTTCACCGTTGCGCACACCGGGTGCGTGAACAGGGACTTTTTTATAACGCCGTCCTCGTTCATCGCTACACGGGTATTCTTTGAGAATGCGGGCTTCATCCCACGGTTCTAAGGCACGATTCCATACATACTGGTCGGTTTTGGTATAGAACAGAATGTAATCGGCGGTTGTGCCGTAGGTTTTGCGTGTGTAGTTTTTGGGGTTACATTTTTTGCGGGTAATGCAGTTGCGGAACTGTTGTTCGCCAAATATTTCGTCCAGAATCAATCGCATATGGAAGACCATGCGACTATCCAGATGTAAATACAATGAGCCATCATCTGCTAACAAGCGATGAATGAGAATCAGACGTTCACGCAATGCTTCCACAAAAGTAGTGCCCGTTAAGTGGTCATCGTAAGCGTGTTGTTGTTGGCGTGATTCAAATGCAGAATCTGTGGCAAAGGGTGGATCGATATACACTAAACGGATTTTTCCCGCCAATGCAGGGTCATGAGCCAATTCTGCCAATGCCCCTAAATTGTCAGCATGGTACAGGCGATTATCCCCACCGCAATATTCATGGCTGGTTTGGTAATGGCCTGCTGGTGTCGCAAGAATCTCAATGGGATGTTTTTTTCCAGCGTATTCAAGGCGAAAGCCGCCGGGTAAGCTTTCTCCCGTTTGGTGTGGTTGCAGTGGGTACAAGCGTTTCGGAATACCAACAGCCATCTCAGCTCCTCAACCATGCAGCGGTGATACGTTCAGGGATCATGCGTAAAGTGACTACTTTTACCCGCCCCGTCCAATGGGTTTCCAGATAAGCGTAGTCGCGCCACATGGAGCCTAGCAGTAATCCGGGGCCATCGTTGATGTACACAATCTTGATATGTGACATGCCGTGCGCATCAGCGTAGCTGATAATTTCTTGTGCCACTTCACGGTACTGCCCAGTGCGGTCGTCTTCTTGTGCGCCTCCCCGGTCAGAATCGTAACGTGCCAGACCAATCGCGAGGATACGTTGCCCTTCACTAATGACAAAATCTACCGGGCGATCCGGTTTGGGATAATCATCAAAAATGCTGCCTAGCAACACGTCTTTGCCAGCACGTTCCGGGCCAATCAAGGTGCAATCGGGGTGTTGGCTACGCAGTAAATCGAATGCCCGCTCAGTGAGGTCGTAACCTTTTTTGCCTCGGTCTTTGTATTCCCACAGCAAGGCACATAACGTTTCATCAGGCATAGGACGTTGATTGAAATGTTGCTGGACTTCGGCAATGTGGCGAAAGCCCGCGCCAAACTGTTCACATATTTGAGTGGCTTTGTTTTTAACCTTGAGCATTTCAACGGGGATTTGTGGGCTGACATATTTTTTGAAAACACGGCAAAGTTGAATACGCATCCATTGATTAGGCGTTTCGGCAATGGATTTAAACAGGAATTCGGCAGAATGGGCGCGTTGCAGTAATTGACCAAATTCAACCAGCACGGGTTCATACAAACGGCAGGCATCATTCAAAATGTCTGGATAGTAATCGCCCGTTGCCAGCGTAATCCACGCCGCCGCTTCATTTTGGTAGTCACTGAATCCCCGTTCTTGCGACATTAGGTGTTTCCGTTAGTATCGACGTAGTGTTGCGCGGCTGCCAGATCAATCGTGCCTTCGTAGATCGAGCGCCCAAGAATTGCGCCCATAATGCCTTGGTCTTCCACCGCGCACAGGGCTTTGATGTCATCCATATTGGTCACGCCACCGGAAGCGACGACGGGAATGTTGATGCTGGCGGCAAGTTTCGCGGTTTCTTCCACGTTCACGCCTTTCATCATGCCATCGCGGGCAATGTCGGTGTAAACAATCGCGCTGACACCGACTTGCTCAAACTGCTTGGCAAGCTCAATCGCGGAAACGGAAGACACTTCTGCCCAGCCGTCGGTTGCCACCATGCCGTTTTTGGCATCAATGCCAACGATAATGTGACCGGGGAATTGCTGGCACAGGTCGATCACAAATTGCGGCTCTTGCACCGCTTTTGTGCCGATTATGCAATATTGCACCCCTGCTTCCAGATATGCCGCGACTGTCTCTGCATCACGGATACCGCCGCCGATTTGTACCGGAACGTTGGGGAAACGAGCCGCAACAGCGCGAACCACGTCGCCATTCACCGGTTTGCCTGCAAATGCACCGTTTAAATCGACCAAATGCAGACGGCGTGCACCTGCATCGACCCAGCGTTGGGCAACATCAACAGGGTTGCTGGCAAACACGGTGGTGTCATCCATACGACCCTGGCGCAGGCGCACGCATTGGCCATCTTTCAAATCAATCGCGGGAATCAGTAGCATAGTCACATCCTTGGTTGGGTTGCTGTATGCTACCGCAAAATGGGTGTGTAAGTCACAACCTTGAACCACTAGAACAGGACGCAGCCACATGCAGATTGCGCAGATTCAAGCCATCGGAGCGGCACTCGGCTTCAATGCCGTCGGCGTCAGCAATATCGACTTGTCGTTTGCCGAGCAACGCCTGCTGGATTGGCTGGCGCAAGGCTATCAGGGCGACATGACTTGGATGGCACACCACGGCACGAAACGCAGCCGCCCTGACGAACTGGTTTCCGGCACATTAAGCGTCATCAGCGTGCGCATGGACTATTTGCCGCCGGATAGCTTGGATGCGGTGATGGTATTGAATCACCCCGAACGTGCGTACATTTCGCGCTATGCACTGGGGCGTGATTATCATAAGGTGATCCGGCAGCGGTTGGAGAAGTTTGCGCAACAGTTGCAGGCTGAAATGGGTGCATTCGGCTACCGCGTATTCACCGATAGCGCTCCGGTATTGGAAAAGCCCATTGCCGTGAAAGCGGGCTTGGGGTGGATGGGCAAACACACCAATATTCTTAGCCGTGATGCGGGTTCGTGGTTTTTTCTGGGTGAGATTTACACCGATTTGCCCTTGGAAGAGACGGGCAGCGTTTCTGAACATTGCGGGCAATGCACGGCGTGTATTGACGTTTGCCCCACGCAAGCGATTCTCGCGCCCTATGTGTTGGATGCGCGGCGTTGCATTTCCTACCTCACGATTGAATACCAAGGCAGTATCCCATTGGAATTGCGCCCGCTCATGGGCAACCGTATTTATGGCTGTGATGATTGCCAGCTCATTTGCCCTTGGAATCGGTTCGCACAAACCTCGCCTGAAGCGGATTTCGCTGTACGCAATGGCTTGGATAGTGCGCGATTGAGCGAATTATTCCAGTGGAGCGAAGCCGAGTTTATGCACAGGTTGGAGGGTTCGCCGATTCGCCGGATTGGTTACGAGCGTTGGTTACGCAATATTGCGGTGGCATTGGGAAATGCTCCGGCGAGTTTGAGTACACTGAACCTATTAATGCACAAATATACGGCATTAGACAGTGTGTTGGTTAAAGAGCATATTCAGTGGGCAATTGATCAACAAAAACAGTGGCTTAGCGCTTAGTCTTGCCAATAATCTATAAATTTAATCCATTCATCAATAATAAATATACATGCCTGCTGATTTTGGGCATGATAGCCACATCACAAACCCAAACCCTAAAACAACGCGATGAAAACAAGAATAGCCAGTGTGTTGTGGACGCTGTTAGCAGTGGCTGTATTGCCCGGCTGCACGACCGTAAAAGAGAATAATTTATACAGCATGTGGGAACAACGTGCCTACGGTGCTTACGGAATGCAAGTACCAGCCGCTGCCCCTGCTAGCCCGTTTATGAGTGCTGTCATGCCGTATCGCCCGGCATTCAATAACCCGTTAGACACCATCTCGGCGTCTCTGTTGCAGGTTTCACGCCCTATTTTGGAGCAAGAAACAAAATTTATCTCGCAATATTACTCACTCCAATAATATTGTATGCTATAAACCCTATTTGTTAGCCCCTGGAGTCCAACGCGGACTCCACTTTGACGCAAAGGTCTTAGCCCTTCCTTTGTGTCTTTTTGGCCAGACCTACTATTTTTGGGTCTGGCTTTTTTATGTTTGCTGATAACTCAGGTAGAATCCGCGCAAACCATCTAGGAGTGCGAGAATGGATATTGCTTCACTACGCAATGATTACACCCAAGCAGGCCTAAGCCGCCAAACACTAGACCCCGACCCTTACCAACAGTTCAGTCTGTGGTTAAAGCAGGCGATAGACGGTGAGGTGCTTGAACCTACCGCGATGCAGATTGCGACTGTATCCGCAACAGGTAAACCAACACTGCGCACGGTGCTGCTGAAATCCTTCGATGCCAATGGCTTTGTGTTTTTCACCAATTACCACAGCCAAAAAGCCCAACAAATCGCAGAGAACCCGCAAGTGGCATTATTGCTGTTTTGGAAAGAGTTGGAGCGTCAGGTAGAAATTACCGGGCGTGCCGAAAAAATTCCGCCCCTAGAATCATTGCGTTACTTTGTGACGCGCCCGCGTGGGAGTCAGTTGGGTGCATGGGTATCTGCTCAGAGTTCGGTGATTACCTCGCGTACCTTGTTGGAAATCAAGCTGGATGAAATGAAGCGTAAATTCAGCGCAGGCGACATTCCGCTGCCGGATTTTTGGGGTGGCTACCGCATCGTGCCGGATACTATCGAGTTTTGGCAAGGTCGCCCCAGTCGTTTGCATGATCGTTTTGAATACCGTCGTCAAGCTGATGGTTGGGAAATTGCGAGGTTAGCACCATGAGGAAAAAATTCTGGAACAAACCTTTGGCGGCGCGTATCGTGACTATAAAAGCGCAAGTGCGCCGTTGGTTGTGGTAAGGATAGATGATGTTAGCAAAATCAATGCTGTTAGTCGCCAGCCTGCTGTTGGTAACGGGCTGTAAATTGGAACTGCCGAACCTCGGTGGAAGCCGCATCAGCGGGTCATTAACGCTGGAAACCGTGACGTTTGAGCGGTTCGGCGGGCCTCAGTGCCCCGATGTCGCGGGTACAACGCAGGAAAACATTCGCTGTGCCAGTTTGCGGCTGATTTACCCCAAGATTGTGGCGGCTGGCACACCCGCTGCTGCTGCGGCAATTAATCAGTATGTGCAAGAGCAATTGCTGGAATACAGTGATGCTGAAGGCAAGCCACCCGCAACCCCGGAGGAACTTGCCAGCATGTTTGTGGCGGATTACAACGACGTGCCGGAAGCGGCAGGCTTATGGGAAATGGTGCGCGAGGTGGAAGTGAGTTTTGCCTCTGAGCATTTGGCTACCCTGAAGATCCATGAGTCGGGTTATACCGGGGGGGCGCATCCTTTCAGCGGGCAACGTTACGCGGTGTTTGATGTGAACACTGGCAAGCAATTGACGCTCAGTGATTTGCTGGTGGCAGGCTATGAAGAGCGTCTGAATGCAGCAGGTGAACAGGCTTTCCGTCAGGAGCGCGGGCTGGATACCAAGATAAGTTTGGAAGAAGCCGGTTTCTGGTTTGCTAACGGTATTTTTAAGGTCAATACCAATGTGGGGGTGTCGGGCAATGGTTTGGTGTTTAACTTTAACCCGTATGAAGTCGCCCCGTATGCAATGGGGCCGACAGAATTTACCGTTGCGTATGATGAGATCAATGCGCTGATACCGGATAGCAGTTTGCTGGCAGCGTTGGCGCGATGATCGACTATTTACGTGACCCAGAGCGCATCCATGAGCAGAATTACGCCCGTTTGCTGGAACAGGTCGATTTGAGTGCGTTTACGCCAGAGCAACAGCCCGTGGTTATCCAAATGGTGTTGGCGTATGGCGACCCTGAACTGGTTAAGTACATTCGTTTTAGTGACAATGCGTTAAGCGTTGCTCGCAAGGTCATCAAGCAGCGTAATAATCTGTTGTACGATGCTGATTTGGTGAAACACGCGCTAAAAGAGTCGTTATTGTATCAAGAACCACTGGGGTTTATGGGGCGAGCATCGGTAATTTCCCAAGCGAAAAATACTAAGCAAACCCGTGCAATGACGGCAGTGGATTGCTGGAAACCGTATATGTCGGGTGGGATTGTGTTGATAGGGCAATCGGCAACGGCATTGCTGCACCTCATCGAAATATTACAAGAGGGGGTACGCCCGCCCGCTTTGGTGATTGCTTGCCCGCGTGGCTTTGTGAATGCCGCCGAAGCGAAGAAACTGTTATGGAAGCAGCATCGGGAATTGGGCGTGGAATGTATTGTAGTGGACGGCACACGCGGCGGCGGGGTGTTAGCCGCCGCCGCGTTGAATGCCCTGCTGATGATGCAACCGAGTACTCAGGCGTAATGCATCATATTTTTTCCAAATTGGCATAACCCAACACCAGCCATTTGACCCCTACCCCTTTAAAGTTCACCTGTACCCGCGAATGTGCGCCCGCGCCTTCGGAATCGGTAATTACGCCATCGCCAAATTTGGCATGACGTACCCGCTGCCCGACGTGGTAGCCGGTTTCATTGAAATTGGTGGTGCGCGTTACGGGTTTGGGGGCATTGGCAGGAGCACGGAACTGGTTGTTGCCGCCAAAACCGGTGGAATAGGTTTTCACTTTCGGGCGCACTTCTTCCACCAATTCCGGCGGTAATTCGCGCAAGAAACGTGACGGCGGATTGAATTGGGTACGCCCGTGCAACATGCGCTGTTCGGCGTAACTCATCACCAGCTCTTTTTCCGCACGGGTAATGCCGACGTAACACAGGCGGCGTTCTTCTTCCAACCGTGCCGGGTCATCGGCGGACATTTGATGCGGGAATAAGCCTTCTTCCAAGCCGCACAAAAACACCAACGGGAATTCCAAGCCTTTGGCGGAGTGCAGCGTCATCATTTGCACACAATCTTCACCCGCTTCGCCTTGACCTTCACCTGCCTCCAACGCGGCGTGGGAAAGGAAGGCGGACAGCTCATCCGTTGGCTGAGCGAAGTCGAAGCCATCGTTCCCTTCGACTTCGCTCAGGGAGCTGTCGGGAACGATCTGCACGTAGGTGTAACCCTGCGCGGCAGTGACTAATTCATTGAGGTTGTCGACGCGCCCTTGCCCCGCTTCGCCTTTTTCTTTGGCGAGGAAATGCGGTTTGAGTCCGGCAAGGTCGATGACGATTTCGACTTGTTCGTGAATATCGCTTGCCATGCGTTTGATCAGTTGTACGAAACCGAGTACGCCATTGCTGGCACGCGGGGTGAAATCGCCAATGTCAGCGGCTTGCGCGGCGGCTTCCCACAGGGACAGGTTGGTGGCGCGGGCGTGGCTGCGCAAAATGTCAACGGTACGTTCGCCAATGCCGCGTGGCGGGTGGTTGACGATGCGTTCAAACGAGGCATCGTCTTGGTGATTCACGGTGAGGCGCAAATACGCCAGCGCGTCCTTGATTTCGGCGCGTTCAAAGAAGCGTAAACCGCCGTAGACGCGGTAGGGAATGCGATTTTCGTTAAACGTGCTTTCAAATACCCGCGATTGTGCGTTGGATCGGTACAAAATCGCGACTTCGCGGCGCATTCCGCCTTGATCTACCCACTTGGTTATGCGCCCGGCTACAAAACGAGCCTCATCAATTTCGTTGAAGGCGGCGTAGAGGTGCAGGCGTTCGCCATCCTTACCATCCGTCCACAAGTTTTTGCCCAAACGCCCTTTGTTGTTGCTGATCAAAGTGTTGGCAGCATTGAGGATATTCGCCGTGGAACGGTAGTTTTGTTCCAGCCGCACGGTTTCGCAGTCGGGGAAATGTTTGGTGAAATTGCGGATGTTTTCGATCTTTGCGCCGCGCCAACCGTAAATCGACTGGTCGTCATCGCCCACCGCAAACACCGGATTTTTATCCCCCGCCAACAGGCGTAACCAGGCGTATTGCAGCGCGTTGGTGTCTTGGAATTCGTCCACTAAAATGTGGCGGAACCGGTTGCGGTAATGCTGTTGCAGATCGGGATTATCGCGCAGCAATTCCAGCGAGCGTAGCAGCAACTCGGCGAAATCGACCACGCCGTTGCGTTGGCAGGCAACTTCGTAGGCACTGTAAATTTGCACCATTTGCCGTTGGTTGAAATCGCCTTTGTCTTCAATGTGATGCGGGCGCGAACCTTCGTCTTTACGCGCATTGATGAAACCGGCGACTTGACGCGGCGGGAAGCGGGTTTCATCGAGTTCTAATGACTTGAGGATGCGCTTGACCATGCGAATCTGGTCTTCGGAGTCCAAGATTTGGAACGTTTGCGGCAATTTGGCTTGCTGCCAGTGCAGGCGTAGTAAGCGGTGAGAAATGCCGTGGAATGTACCGACCCACATGCCACCGCTGGGTAGTTGTAGCAGGTCTTGGATACGCCCGCGCATTTCTGCTGCTGCTTTGTTGGTGAAGGTCACGGCGAGAATGCTTAGGGGCGAAACGTTTTCGACTTCGATTAGCCACGCAATGCGGTGTACCAGCACGCGGGTTTTGCCGCTGCCTGCGCCTGCGAGGACGAGGACGGATTTGGGCGGCGCGGCAACGGCGAGTTGTTGCTGCGGGTTTAGGGGGGCGAGGATGGGGGATTGGGTATTCATATTCATAATCTCACCAACCATTCGCATAAAGCGGCTAATTGGTCATCGCTGGTCAAGTTGGCGCAATTCGCTAACTCGCCCGTCTGGTATTGTGTAAAGATTTCTTCTGCCATTGCTTGTTCAATAGCAGCACCCACAAACAATAAAGGCAGTTTCCCGGCAAATGCGGTTCTGGCTCGACCTAACGCACTATTGGCTGTTTTCCAGTGTTCGTCTGCCCCTGCTGGGTCAATACCGCCTTTTAGTTCACCAATAGCCAAATAATGACCAGTTGTTTCCAATAATTTTTTTAAGTCCTGAGTTTTAGGTGCATCGGTTGCGATGAAATCATTGAGTAATACAATATCAATATTCTTTTTAACAGGAGGAACATTGGTATCAAAAATTAAGATTCGCTTCTGGTTATTTTTATTAGACCAACGAATAGCTTTAATAATATCAATATCTTCAATGCTAAGTTGTTTTCCGGGTGTGGAACTGAGTTTTTTGTCTAAGTAGGAAAATTGAGTATCAGCTATTTGCAATTGAGAGATGATAAAGCGTGTTAATTTTTCTTTGGCGATAGAGCCAACAATATTACGCATTTTGCCACCCAAAGCATCGCCAGAAGTCAGGAGATAACGGTAAACGACTTCATCAATATAAGCTTTGCCACTGGGCAATAGGATTTTTTCGATAAAGTCATTGAGCAGTCCCAGTTTATCTGATTCGGTCAGGTGCGCTTTTGCCTTGACGGAAATGCCAGAAGCTTCTAATAAACTCTCCCGAATATTGGTGAGTGTTAATAAATCATTAGGCGACTGCGTATGGACTTCCAATACCGCTTTGAGGGATTTAGCGCGGTCAATAAAAGGAATCGACTCCTTGTTTCGACGTAATGCATATTCCAAAAAACCACTGCGACGAGCCGCAGGTGTTGTCACCAAATCAGTAGCGGCGGTGATATGAATGTTATTCACCTAAGTTTTCCTCGAAAATTTGTGTCTTGATCGCAAGACCAATCGCCTTGGCGAGCACGGGGGGAACTGCGTTACCGACCTGCCCGAATTGCGTCATCGTGACAATGCGTTTGCTACTGTATGAATCTAAACGTGTACCGATGAATTCCCAATTAAGGGGAAACGTTTGTAAGCAAGCTAATTCGCGCACCGTCAGCATTCGATCTTCATACGGATGGATGAAATCACGATAACCGCTACGGGTTACAGTTGGTGAAGGTTTCGCAGGATCAAGCCTCCTATAAGTGGAGCCAAACGTTTGTTTGATCTGGCTGAGCTTGCCACCCATAGGGACAATTTTAATCTTTTCCAACGTCGTTGGCGCGTGTGCCGTTTTTTGGTGATTTTTAATAACCATGTCGGGCAATCCTTCCTTTTATTGTTCCCGCTACTTTCATCGCCGTGTCGGAGGGTTCGTCGGCGTTTGGTAACGAACCAATGCCATCCCAAACCGATTGCCATGTTTGATGGTGCTTAGTAAATAGGTCTGCTTGGTGATTGGCAGGGGCTGTGTGCGTTGGTTTAGGAAACGTAAAGCTTTTTCCTATGCGATTACCGATAATAAAAATACGCTCCCTGAATTGAGGTGCGCCAAAATCAACAGCATCCAATACTTGATAGGATACTTGGTATTGATAAATTTGATTTTGATAAGTAATGGGTTGTGAGGCTTCATCTAAAATAGCTTTTAGTGCTTTCCCTCCTTCCCAATTCATCATGCCCTTAACATTTTCCATCACAAAGGCAACGGGTAATGCTTCGCGTACCACGCGCAGAAATTCTAAAACCAAACGACCTCTAGGGTCATCTAAGCCCATGCGTTTACCCGCTAAACTAAAACTTTGGCAAGGGGGACCACCAACTACTAAAGCAGGTTCCAAGGGTTGTAAACCTGCTGTAGTCAGAATCGTATGAGTGGGTAGTGTTGTAATATCGCCTTCGATAATGGGGGTATCTGGCATATTTTTGCGCAACGTAGCGCAACATGAACTGTCTTGTTCGATAGCTACAGCAGTGATGAACCCGGCTTGGTGGAAACCTATGTCCATGCCACCTGCTCCCGAAAAAAGGCTAATGATTTTATTTGGCATTTATAATATCCGTCGTTCGATCAATAGTTGCACGCCTGCAATGATTTCCTGCATCCGTTCTGCTGACACGTTGCCGATTTTTTCGGTCAGCTCGTCCTTGTTGACGGTGTAGATTTGGGAAATGTTTACCACACTGGCTTTGGAGAGATTTGCTTCACCTTTATTCAGCAATACGTTGCCGGGGGATTGCGCCCGTTTGAGATTGGAGGTGAGAGAACAAATGACCACCGTACTAATCAGGCTGGCATTGAATACGTCATTTTGCAGCACTAAATGCGGGTGGCGGTAGCCCGGTTCTGAACCCGTGGGTTCGCCTAAATCCACCCAATAAATCTCACCTTGCTTGATTACCATGCTTCTGTCTCAACACGGCGAGCTTGTTTTTGTTTCATTGCGGTTTGTACTTGTGCTTCTTCGGCATCCGGCGCGGCATCGTCGTAAGCGGCGTTGATTTGTGCCAGTAATTGACGATTTTTGTTCTTGGCAATGAAGTCCTCCACCGCCAGCATGAACAGTTTGCTGCGGGAAATGTGCAGTTCTTGCGCCAGTTGGTTGATGGCATCAAACAAGTCTTGCTGAATGGAAATGGCTGTTTTGATACTGGTTGACATGGTGACACCTGTTTAAATAGGGCAAATGCTACGGATAGTATTGACGTTGGTTATACTGGTGTCAATACTATGGACAATACTGTCACTAAGGAAACCACCATGCAAATCTGGGTCGATGCCGATGCCTGCCCCAATGTTATCAAGGAAATCCTGTTCCGTGCGGCTGAACGGCTGCAAATCCGCACCACTTTGGTCGCCAACCAAGCTTTACGCATCCCGCCGTCGTTGTACATCAAAACCATTCAAGTGCAGGCGGGTTTCGATGTGGCGGATAACCGCATTGTGCAGGATTTGGAGGCAGGCGATTTAGTGATTACCGCTGATATTCCTCTGGCGGCGGAGGTGATCGAAAAAAAGGGACACGCGCTCAACCCACGCGGGCAGTTTTACACCCCGGAAAATATCCGCGAACGGCTGCGGATTCGTAATGCGATGGAAGAAATGCGTAACAGCGGGGTAATGACCGGCGGGCCTGCGACCTTGAGCTTGAGTGACCGACAGGCGTTTGCGAACCAGTTAGACCGTTTTCTTACCAAGCACGCGGCGTTGTGTCAGCGACAATGAGAGCAATAAGGCGGCGCATACAAACACGGTAGAAAACCATAAACAGCCTTCCAGCCCATACTGTTGATAACTCCAGCCGGATAATACCGTGCCTATTAAGCGCCCACCGGCATTTGCCATGTAATAAAATCCCAGCCTTGCGCGAGTGCGATAGCAATACCCGCCGGAATCACCAGCAATACCAATGCCCAGAATTGCGCCGACCCCGCACCCAGCGAGTGCTCTTTCAGCCGCAATAACGCGGGCGCACTGGCTTGCACCACCCCGTAACCAATGACCCACACCGCCATGAATGTGCCGACCTGCATAGGACTCCAGTTCAATACGCCCACCATAAACACGGGTACGGCGACCACAAACCACACATCCCGCGCCCCGAACAGGAAAAAGCGTGCCGCCGACAACCAGTTAATCGCCGCATTATTGGAAAACACTTGCGAAAACTTAGGCTTAGCTTTGGATTTGCCCAAATCATCCGGCAATAACAACAGTGTTACCAACGTCACTGCAAACAAACTGCTCGCCAGAGTCAGTAGTGCGTATTGAAAACCAACCACTTGCAACAAGACTGCACCGAGGAAAAAGCCAGCGCCCTTCAAAGCATTCTTCGAGCCAGTGAGAATGGCAACCCACTTGAACAATGTTGCGTTCGCATCCTTGGGTACGAGGGTTTTGACGCTAGCTTTTGCTGACATTTTGTTTAAGTCTTTGGCAATGCCGGACAGCGCTTGCGCCGCCATTACATAAGGCACAGACAGCAAATGGGTGGGAACGAGCATTCCTAATGCTACAATCTGCAATACCATCCCCACGTGCATGGTCACATTCAACCCCAGCCGTGCCGCCAGCCAGCCACCAACCAGATTGGTCACAATGCCGAAAAATTCGTAGAACAAAAACAGCATTGCCACCTGAAACGGCGAATAACCCAATTGGTGGAAATACAGCACCACCAGCATACGGATAGCACCATCGGTGAGGGTGAATGCCCGGTAGCCGAACGTGACGGTAAGGTAATTGCGCAGGTCAGCGGTCATTACAGGTTCGCCACGACTTTCGCCGCCAGTTCCATCATGCGATTCATGTAGCCCCACTCGTTATCATACCAGGCATAGATTTTTACCTGAGTACCGTCGATAACCATTGTGGACGGTGCATCAATGATGGACGAACACTGATCATGTTTGTAATCCACTGACACCAAGGGGCGTTCCTCGTAACCCAAAATGCCCTTCAGGTAAGTTTCTGAGGCTTCCTTGAAATAGCCGTTCAGCTCGGCGGCGGTGACTTCGCGCTCGGCTTCAAATACGAAATCGGTGAGAGAGGCGTTCAGCAACGGAATCCGTACCGCGTGACCGTTCAATTTTCCAGCGAGTTCGGGGAAGATTTTGGTGATGGCTTTGGCAGAACCCGTGGTGGTGGGGATCATGGATTCACCACAGGCGCGTGCGCGGCGCAAATCTTTATGCCCCTTGTCAATAATGGTTTGGGTGTTGGTAATATTGTGCAGGGTGGTCATGCAGCCGTGCTTAATGCCGACTTTTTCGTGCATGACTTTGACCACGGGTGCTAAACAGTTGGTGGTGCAAGATGCCGCAGTGATCAAGTGATGCTCATCCGGTTTGTACCAGTCGTCATTCACGCCGTAAACGATGTTTAATGCGCCTTCAACGGGGGCGGCAACGATGACTTTTTTCACGCCTTGATCAAAATATGCCTGCAATTGCTCGATTTTGCGGAATTTACCGCTGCATTCCAGCACGATGTCGCAACCTGACCAGTCGGTATCTTCGAGGGCTTTGTTGGAGGTGTAGGCAATCGTTTGTCCGTCAACGATCATATTGCTCTCATCCGCGTCGCATTCTGGCGACCAAATGCCGTGAATGGAATCGAATTTTAACAAGTGTGCGGAAGTGGCGGCATTGCCTGCAATTTCATTGACTTGCGTGAACGTAAACGCTGGGTTTTCCCATGCGGCGCGAATGCCCAAGCGCCCCATGCGCCCGAAGCCATTGATACCAATCGTTGCCATCGCGGTTCTCTCATTTGTTACACAGTGGCGGGATTATATACGTCAAGGCGAATATAACTAAACCCCTGTCACAAAAACTTCATGTGGGCGTGTGCCTGCTAAAGCGCGTGTATCCGCGTTATACTTAGCCTTGTTTTTTAGGATTTGCCCGACTCTATGTTATTGGAAACCTTTACCAAAGCCCTTGCTGATCAAACCCGCTTACGTCTATTGCTATTATTAGCCAATGGACGTGAGTTGTGCGTGTGCGAACTCACCCAAGCGCTGGAGCTGGCGCAACCGAAGATTTCTCGGCATTTGGCGATTTTACGCGAAACAGGGGTGTTGCAGGATAGGAAAGCAGGGCTGTGGGTGTATTACCGCTTACATTCTGAATTGCCGCAGTGGGCGCTGGAGGTGTTGGCTGGTTTGCAAGGCGGAAGTGCTGGCGAGGCTATTTTTCAATTGGATCAACGGCGTTTGTCGGGGGCGGAGCGGCAAACGGTGGGGTGTGATGCCTAACATTGGTAGGAGAATGCTTATGAAAGTATTGGCGCACCCGACTGGAATCGAACCAGTGACCCTCGGCTTCGGAGGCCGATACTCTATCCCCTGAGCTACGGGTGCGTTGCACAGAGTGCATCATACCCAAGGAGCACCGTCACGTCTATGATAGTGTTAGTCAGCGATTCAGAGCCTAGCCCTTTGATTCACGGTTCAATGAGTTAAAGGCATTAC
>CAYNNA010000033.1:0-24241 GCA_964398375.1 uncultured Thiothrix sp. | reverse complement strand
ATTACTAAATAGTTTTTCATACCACTTCCAAGTAAAACCTTGCCACTCGTAACCGTATTTGGAGGCGTTGAAGGAGTTGATGACCAGAATCGCAATCGGCAAATAGAGATAGATGAAAATCGCCGCAATAAAACTCCACTTAAAGACCTTCATCATCCAAGCCCCCTTGCCGATTAATGCGCCGATTTGCCAACACATACAACCACAGCAACCCCGCCATCATCACAATCAACGCCACGCTAAACGCCGCGCCAAACGGCCAGTCACGCACCACCAAAAACTGGTTTTTAATGATATTACCCAATAATAAATTTTTCGCACCGCCCAGCAAATCCGCGACGTAAAACATCCCCATTGCCGGTAAAAACACCATCAAACTCCCCGCAATAATCCCCGGCATGGTCAGCGGTACAATAATCAACCGAAACCGCGCCCAAAAACTCGCCCCTAGATCTTGCGCCGCCTCCAACAAAGTTCCATCCAACTTGCCAAAACTCGACACCAACGGCAACACCATAAACGGCAACAACACGTACACCAAGCCAAACACCACCGCAAACGGCGTGTACAATAATTGCAACGGCTCATCAATCAGCCCTACGCTCATCAACGTGCTGTTCACAATGCCTTTATTGCCTAAAATCAACTTGATCGCGTAAGTCCGAATCAGACTATTCGTCCAAAACGGCACAATCATCAAAAACAGCAACACCCCACGCCACACCGTCGGCAATTTCGCCAACACATACGCAAACGGATACCCCAACCCCAAGCAAATCAACGTCGTCAATGCCGACAGCCACAAACTGCGCCAAAACACTTCCGCATACACCGGCTCGAATAAACGTTCCCACGAATTCAAAGTCAACGGCCACACCGCCAAATGTTGTGCATCCGGCGACATCACGCTGGTCAATAACACCAAAAAGTGCGGAACCAGCACAAACAAACCCAGCCATACCAGCGTTAACACAATGGCAAACCGCCGGAAATTCAACAGATTCATGCCTTACCCACCCTTTCCGCTGGGACCACATGCTCCCAGCCCGGCACCCAGTCCACCCCCACTTTTTGGTTAATGCTGTAATCAAAGTCGGGGTCATCTTCGTCGAAAAACTCATGCGCCATCACCGTTTGCCCATTTTCAAGTCGAATATGCGAATTCAAGGTTTGTCCGGTGTAATTGCGCTCCAGCACCACACCTTGGAAACCTTTGCGTTCAGCCACATCCGAGCGGCAGTCAATGCGTAAATCTTCCGGGCGCAACATCACATGCACCTTATCCCCCACCGCAAACCGGTGGTCACATCGAATTTCGCGTTCCATACCGTTAATCATGGCTTGGTATTGGTATTCGCCCAAGGCATGGGTAATTTCACCGTCAAACACATTGATTTCACCGATGAATTGCGCCACGAACAAATTACGCGGGGCTTCGTAAATTTCACGAGGTGTACCAACCTGCTGCGCCTGACCGTTGTGCATGACCAAAATTCGATCAGACATCGACAACGCCTCTTCCTGATCGTGGGTCACATACACAAAGGTAATCCCCAACTGGCGTTGCAATTGCTTCAGTTCCAATTGCATTTGTTGGCGCAACTTGTAATCGAGTGCGCTAAGCGATTCATCCAGCAATAAAATTTTCGGGCGATTCACCACCGCACGTGCAATCGCTACGCGCTGCTTTTGTCCACCGGAAAGCTGATGCGGTTTGCGCGTCGCAAAATCGGATAAGCGCACAATCGCTAGTGCATCGGCGACGCGCACCGCCATCTCCTGCGGGTTCACGCCTGCCATTTTCAAACCAAACGCCACATTGTCGAACACACTTAAATGCGGAAACAGCGCGTAACTCTGAAAAACGGTATTCACCGGACGTTTTTCCGCTGGCACTCCCGCAATATCGTCGTCATTCAGCAAGATTTGCCCCTCATTCGGCTGCTCAAAGCCCGCAATCAGGCGCAATACCGTGGTTTTACCGCAACCCGAAGGGCCTAAAATCGTGAAAAATTCGCCGTCATGGATCGTGAGGTTAAATTCAGACAGCACTTCCTGAGCGGCAAAGCGTTTGCTGACATTGCTCAGAGTGAGGATCGGCGGTCGGTTCAAAGGCTACTCCTAGCGTAAATTGCCTAGCGTGGCGGGGTGTCATCCATTATATTTCCCACACGCACAGATTCAATGGATAATGTCCCCGCTCACTGAAGGAATTGGAAGCATTAGAACGCCAATGAAAATTACCCGACGCTTACGCTGGCTACTCGCAGGCGGCATCTTATTAATGACGCTGCTGTTTTTGTTGTTCCTGTTTTTTGCCACCAAAAACTTCCTTGATTTATGGGACAGGTTGCAATTACTCCCTACTTGGCTGTTTTACACCTACAGTACCGTGATTGTAGCGGTGATGGTCTTCAGTGGCTGGCTCATCGTGAAATTAGTGTCCGGCGGGCGTTCGAGCACGACCCCCAAACGCCCTGCCCCCAAACCCGTCACCGAAGCCACTATTACCCAAGAAATTGCGCAAATCAAAGCAGCAGGTATGGATACCGCGCCGCTCGAAGTCGAAATCGCCGAATTACAAGAGCGTAGAACGGCTGGAAACGCACACATTGCTTTTTTCGGCGACATTAGCACCGGCAAATCGTCCATTATCAAAGCCCTGTTGCCGGAAGCCGGTGTAGAAATTAATCTGCGCGGCGGTTCAACCCGTGAAATTCGCGAATACACCTGGCAAACCCTGGCGGGCGACCACCTCTTGCTCACCGACCTACCGGGGCGCAACGAAGCCGAAGGCGCGCTCGATGCCGCCGCTCGCGATGAAGCGATTCGGGCGCACATTGTGGTGTACGTGACCGATTCCGACCTCAGCCGCACCCAATTTCAGGACTTGCAAGAATTAGCCGCATTTGGCAAACCCTTGCTGATTGCCATCAATAAGCGCGACCAATACACCGCCGAAGAACAGGCGCAACTTGCTCAACGCATACGTGCCCGCTTCGACTCCGCTCAGCGGACGGGAACAAACGAACGGTCGGTGAGCGTAGCCGAACCGCCGGAAGTGCTGTTCATCCAATCCGGCGGCACCGAAGAAGTCGTGCGTGTTTACCCCGATGGGCGCGAAGAAACCGTGCAACGCCCGCGCAAAACTGACGTTTCCGCCCTCGCTACGCACCTGCAAACCGAAATCGACCAGCGGCTGGAAAACCTGACACAGCAACGCGATTCCAGCGTCCTGAATCTCGTGCAGGAAAAACTCGACACTACCCGTGAAGATTACCGGCGCACTCAAGCCGAAAAAATCGTGCGCAGTTACACCCACAAAGCCATACTAGGCGCATTAGCTTCGGTCAGCCCCGGTACGGATTTGGTGATTCAAGGTGTGATCGGCACGCGCATGGTGCAAGAACTCTGTAAACTGTACGATAGCCCAGTCAGCCAACTCGACATCGACCAATTCCTGAATTTTAGTCAGGGGCAATTGAGAAAGAGCGTCCCGTTGCTGCTCGCCGTCGCTGGTAATGGCTTAAAAGCCTTCCCCGGTATCGGCACTGTCGCGGGCGGTTTGGTACACGCCGTGGCTTACGGGCTAATTTTTGACGCGCTCGGTAAATCCGTCGCGCACACCCTCGAACAACGCGGTGCACTCAAAGCAGCGCCCGCCGCCGCAACATTTCAGGAGATGCTCAGTGGAAATCTGGAAGAACGTACAAAAACATTTGCCAGATTGGTTATTGAACAGTATCGGGGCAAGTAAGGAAGAAGACACCAGCACTGCATTAATAATAGCCGCACCGCCACCGAGTAGCGGCGACACCCATCTGCAACTCGCTACCGAAAGTTTGCGGCAATTGCTCGACGACTCCCGCATCCCCGATGATGTACGCGAGAGCTTGCGTAATGATTACACCCAAGTGCGTGGAATGCTCGACAAACTGGAACACGGGCATGTCCACATTGCCGTCTTTGGGCGCGTCAGTGTGGGTAAATCCTCCTTGCTGAATGCCTTGCTGGGGCAGCCGGTGTTTAGCGTCAGCGTGTTGCATGGCGAAACCCGTAGCGTGAATATGCAGCAATGGCAGGAATACAGCGATGGTGGTATTTTCCTCATCGACACCCCCGGCATTAATGAAATCGACGGCGAATCTCGCGAAAAAATGGCACACGAAGTCGCCAGCCGCGCCGATTTGGTGTTATTCGTGGTCGATGGCGATTTAACCGATGTGGAATTCCAAGCACTTAAAACCGTCACCAGTTCGCATCGCCCTACCCTGCTGGTCGTCAACAAAGCCGACCGTTACACCGAAAAAGAGCAACAGCAATTGCGCAGCATTATGCGTACCCGTACACAAGGCGTGATTGCCCCAGAAAACCTGATTTTCACCACTGCGCAAGCCAGCCGCCAAACCATTATTTACGTGGATGAACACGGCGAAGAAATCGAAGGCATCCGCGAACGCCCCGTGAATATCAGCGCTCTCAAAACCCGCCTGTGGGACATCATCGAAGCCGAAGGCAAAACCCTTGCCGCACTCAACGCTACTTTATTCGCCGGACACCTCAGCAAGGAAGTTGGGCAACGCATTCTTGCTATTAAACGTGAACTCGGCGAAAAAACCATCCGCCTGTATTGCATCGGCAAAGGCGTTGCCGTGGCATTCAACCCGATTCCGGTGGCAGACTTGCTGGCTGCGGCGGCGATTGATGCCAGCATGATCATTCATTTGTCGAAACTGTACGGCTTACCCATTTCCCGCAATGAAGCCAGTGACTTGATCCGTACCATACTGGGGCAAATGTTATTATTGGCGGGTACGGTTTGGGCCGTGCATTTGGTTTCTTCCGCGATGAAATTAGGCACCGGTGGGATTTCTACCGTTATCACTGGCGCGGCGCAAGGCGCAGTTGCTTGGTACAGCACCTTAGTCGTGGGGCGTGTCGCCGAAGAATGGCTGGCAAATGGCAAATCATGGGGTGAAGTTGGTCCCAAGCTCACCGTCGAACGCATTCTGGAATCATTGGATCGGGATTCGGTATTAACCGAAGCGCGTGAAGAAATCCTCACTTACCTGCACAAAACCGCTAAAGATCCACAAAACTAACAGCAAACAAAAGGCGACCCGATGATGGTCGCCTTTTTTCACACAATCAGCACAAATTAACGCAATAAACCGAAGGGTGACAGCAAACCACCCACGCCGCCGTAATCAGCAATCGCTTCTTTCGTGCTGGACGTGTGCACTTCGATCCTATCGCCCGCCATCACCATAGGATCCGGCACTTTACCCAACGCCACGTCTGCCAAGGGTACGGTGTAAGGTTTACCATTGCGGAAAACCGTTACCTTATCTTTGGTCGCCAACCGGCTAACACCTTCCGCCAAGGCAATGGCTTGCGTTACTGTCGTGTCACCCGCCAGCGGGTAAACACCAGGACGATTGACCGCACCGGAAACCGTTACTCGACTAGCAGTAGATTCCCGCACAATCACATTCACTTGCGGGTTATGCATGTAATCTTTTTCCAAACGTGCGGCAATTTGCCGTTCCAATTGGCTGGCGGATAAGCCCTGCGCACGCACTGTACCGATCAATGCCAAGGTAATATTGCCGCTATCATCGACGCGCACTTCTTTGGACAAATCGGGTACTTTAAACACAGCAATTTCCAGCAAATCTTGTGGTGCAATGCGATCACTGCCCGACGTGCCGGTGGGTAAGCTCGCACCTGCTGTACTTATCGTAGAACCCGGTAACGCCGTATGCTGAGGCACATTATTGGAACAAGCGGCAAGCGCCACCGCTGCGAACAAAGGAAATAATAACTTCCAAGTCATTTTCATGGGGAATCTCCCTGATAATATTTTTAACAATTAAGTGGGATTAAGGGGTTAGCCTTGCTAATTAGCATCGAATCGAACAATAAATTCCCTGCGGCGCTTACGCTAACCCGTTCCGAATGAACGTAAGCAATCCACAGACAACAGGAATATAGCGCAAATTAACATCGGCTATCGGTATTTATGACACAAAAGATTTAATTATAGCCATGTGGGTTAGTGCTTTGCCAGTACCACGTATCCCGACACATATCCGTCAGATCTTTTTCAGCCTTCCAGTGAATTAATTGCTCTGCTAACGCCGGGTCAGCATAACAACACGCAATATCACCTGCTCGCCGCGCTACAATGCGATACGGCACATCGCGCCCGCTGGCAGCGCTGAAGGCGTTGACCATATCCAACACCGAATAGCCTTGACCAGTACCAAGATTCACCACCAGTAAATTAGGCACATCACCACGCTGGAACGCTTCCAAGGCTTTTACATGCCCTTTCGCCAAGTCTACCACATGGATGTAATCGCGCACCCCAGTGCCGTCATGCGTCGGGTAATCGCCGCCGAACACCGACAAGTATTCGTATTGACCGACCGCTACCCGTGCAATATAGGGCATCAGATTATTGGGAACACCTTGCGGGTCTTCACCAATTCGCCCACTGCTGTGCGCTCCTACCGGGTTAAAATAACGCAGTAAACCAATTTTCCACTCAGTATCTGCCTTGTAAAGATCACCCAAGATTTCCTCAATCATCAGCTTAGAACGCCCGTAAGGGTTAGTGGCGGATAACGGAAAATGTTCCTGAATCGGCGCGGTACGCGGGTCGCCATACACCGTGGCGGAAGAGCTGAATACGATGTTTTTCACGCCGTATTGTTGCATGGCTTGCAACAGTGTTACCGTGCCTGCGACGTTATTGTCGTAATACGCCAGCGGCTTTTCAACGGATTCCCCCACCGCTTTCAAGCCAGCAAAGTGAATCACGCTGTCAATTTGATACTCACTAAAAATGCGCCCTAGCAACGCCGCATCACGAATATCACCTTCAAAAAACGGAATGTTCTCAACCCCAGCTAGTGCTGCGGCACGGCGTAACGCTTCGGGGGAGCTATTACACAGATTATCCAGTACCACTACCTGAAAACCGGCAGCGAGCAATTCAATGCAAGTGTGTGAGCCAATATAACCCGCGCCACCTGTCACCAAAATATGTTTCGTCATTTGTTGCATGTTCGCCCTCATTAATCGGCAGACGTAAAGAATACTTACGCCTGCCGTAGGGTAACAAAAAATCGCTTACGATTTATCGGCTTTTACAGCGGCTTTATCGGAAACTTTATCAGCAGCTTCAGCTTTTTCATCTTTAACAGCAGCTTTATCCGCTTTAGCATCGGTTTTTTCGGTAGAAGCTTCAGCTTTGTCAGCTTTTGGCGCATCAGTTTTGGCTGCATCCGTCAACGCAATCTGATCTTTGATTTTGTCGAAGAGTTTGTCGCCAATGCCAGAGACTTCCTTCAGGTCTTCCAAGGTCTTGAATTCACCGTTTTCAGTGCGGTAAGCCACAATGGCTTCGGCTTTTTTCTCACCAATACCGTCGAGTGCATCCAATGCAGCAACATCGGCGGTATTGATATTCACGGTTTCTGCCAGCACCACTGGTGATACGAAAAGGGAAAGCAGCAAAGATGCAATGGCTAGTGTTTTTTTCATGGTTAGTCTCTTTTTATTAATAAATTTTTACAGGTTATTGTGTTGATAAACTCAACCCATAGACTTTGCCACAGCGCATTTACTGAGACAGCCAACTTCTGACGAGTGACTATGCTATTGGTCGGAATCCTGAAAATGACACGCCACCCATCTGCCTCCTGCTACCTCCCGCAACGCAGGCACTTGCGCCCGACACCTTGCCTCAGCCTGTGGGCAGCGCGTATGAAAGACACACCCTGATGGCGGATTCAGTGGCGAAGGCAATTCCCCTGCCCCCACGCGAATCTGTGCCAACCGCACTCGCTCCTGCTGCGGGTCAGTCAATGGAATGGCTGCCAGCAATAGGCGCGTATACGGGTGTAACGGCTCGGCATACAAACGCGCCGTATCCGCGATTTCCATAATCCGCCCCACATACAGCACCAGCACACGCTGACTCAAGGTTTTTACTACCCGTAAATCGTGCGAAATAAACAACAAGGTCAGGTGATGATCACGCTGCAAATCCGCCAGCAACTTCACGACTTGCCCCTGAATCGACACATCCAGCGCACTTACCGGCTCATCGCACACGATTAATTGCGGCTCCACACTCAACGCCCGTGCAATCCCAATCCGCTGGCATTGTCCGCCGGAAAACTCGTGCGGGTAACGATTGCTCATTTCCGCCGTCAAACCCACCGCTTGCAACGAATCGGTGGCACGTTGGCGAATCGCCGCTTTCCCCAATTCCGAGCGCAAGGCGAGGAGCGGTTCTTGCACACACTCTCCCACAGTCATGCGCGGATTCAGCGCATCCAACGGGTCTTGGAAAATGCATTGCACCGCACGGCGATAGGCTTTCATACCCGCTTTATCGTGTGGATTCAGGGTATTACCTTGCCATTCAACCGTGCCTTGCGTGGGTGTGACCAGTTGCAAAATGGTGCGGGCAAGCGTGGATTTGCCGCAGCCGGATTCGCCGACAATCCCCAAGGTTTCGCCCGCTTGCACGCTGAATGACACGTCGTTGAGTGCTTGCAACTGTTGCCCGGTTTTGAGGTGGAAACGCACGCTGAGATTGCGCACTGCCAGTTGTGGCGCGGTCATTCAGTCTGCCATCCAGATCAAGGAAGCCATGCGCCCGGTTTGCCCGTCACGGCGGTAGGAGAAAAAGCGGTCGGCAGCGGTGTAGGTGCAAAGGTCGCCGCCGTAAATGGCGTTAACCCCGACTGCATTCAAACGTTGTCGCGCCAGCAGGTAGATGTCTGCCAACCATTTGCCGTCATTGCCGGAAGGCTGGAAAGCGTTGGCGGCAGCGGGGTCGTGTTGCATGAAAGCTTCGCGAACTTCTGCGCCAACTTCAAACGCCGTCGGCCCGATCGCAGGCCCTAGCCATGCCATGACATCAGCGGGTGGACATTGCAAGGATTCGACTGTGCGTTCCAATACCCCTGCTTCCAAGCCGCGCCAGCCCGCATGAGCGGCAGCAACCCGTGTCCCTGCTGTGTCGCAAAATAGCACGGGCAAGCAATCGGCAGTCATGATCACACACACGTGCCCCTTGCCGAATGCGGTGGAGGCATCGCCGATTGGGTAGCATTCACCTACATCCATGCCGCAAACATCGACACCGTGGACTTGCTTGAGCCACAACGGTTCGGAGGGCAATTGCAGGGCATCGCCAACAATCATGCGGTTGCGAGCAACGGCATAGGGGTTGTCGCCGACGTGATCGCCGAGGTTCAGGCTATCAAACGGGGCTACGCTCACGCCGCCGTGACGGGTGGTGCAAATGGCGCGGATATTGGGAGGAGCAGACCATGCGGGGGTAAGCCACCCTTCGGCGGCGCTCAGGGTACGGTTAGGGTTCATGCGGGAATTACCGATGCGCGAAACAACGCCAACAACGCCGCCATATCCTCCGGCACTGGCACTTCCCACGCCATCGCTTCACCCGTTGCCGGATGAGTCAAACCCAAACGGGTCGCGTGCAAGGCTTGACGCGGGAACGTTTGAATCGCGGTGCGCAATTCCTCCTTCACCCCCGCTGGCACACGCGGACGCCCGCCATAGGTTTGATCGCCCACAATCGGCATGTGCTTCCAGCTCAGATGCACGCGAATCTGGTGAGTACGCCCCGTTTCCAGCGACACCCGCAACAAGGTATGGTGTGGGAAACGCTCTTCCACCCGGTAATGCGTAATCGCTTCCTTACCGCCATCGTGAACTGCTTGGCGCTTGCGGTCGATGTGATGCCGCCCGATATTACCTTCAATCGTTGCGCCAGCCACGACTTGCGCAGAAACCAGTGCGAGGTATTCGCGGCTAACATCGCGTTCTTGCAACTGTTCGACCAGTTTGCTGTGCGCGTCCAAGGTCTTGGCGATAACCATTAAGCCGGTGGTGTCTTTGTCGAGGCGATGCACGATCCCCGCACGCGGTAACATTTCCAACGAACGGTCATGGTGCAATAAGCCATTGACCAGTGTGCCTGACCAATTGCCCGCGCCGGGGTGAACCACTAACCCAGCAGGTTTGTTAATAATAATAATGTCATCATCTTCGTAGATGATATTAAGCGGAATAGCCTCCGGCTCAAATTCGGTTTGCGGCTCGTGAACAGCCTCTATGGAAATTTCCTCACCGCCTATTAAGCGCTCCTTGGGTTTGAGGATTTTATCATCGACGCGCACGCAACCGGCTTTGATCCATTTCTGAATCTGGCTGCGCGAATATTGGGGGCATAAAGTAGCAACGGCCTGATCCAGGCGCTGACCTTCCATGTTGAGTGGAACTATGCTGACGATCTGTTGATTTAGGGGCATTCTTAATCCGGTTGAATACGCTATACTTGCAAACTCATTCTATCATCATGTGTTGTTAAGCAAATGTCGATAAATACAAAAAGACTACGTGCCAGCGTTTATCTGGCAAGTGTATTGGTTATGTCGGCGGCGACCAGCGGCTGCTCGATCTTTTCCCAGACTGAAAAAGACCTTACGGAAGGTTGGTCAGCCAATAAAATTTATACCACGGCACGCGAAGCAGCTAACGCAGGCGACTACGAACGTGCCATTAGCTTGTACGAGTCGCTCGAAGCGCGTTACCCCTTGGGGCGTTTCGCACAACAAGCGCAACTAGAAACCGCTTACGCATACTACAAGTTCGATGAGCCGGATTCCGCTTTGGATGCGATTGACCGCTTCCTGCGCATGAACCCTAGCAGCGAAGATGCGGATTATGCCCTGTATTTGCGCGGCTTGGTAAACTTTAACCGTGGGCATAGCATCGTGGATAAATTATTCCCGCGTAGCATTGCCGATTTGGACACAGTACGGCAGAAAGAGTCCTTCCAAGACTTTTCACACCTGCTGACACGCCATCCCAATAGCAAGTACGCTCCAGATGCACAAGAACGCATCAAGCACTTGCGCAATAGTTTGGCACAATCCGAGTTAAATGTGGCGCAATACTACATGACACGCGGCGCATGGCTGGCGGCATTCAATCGCGCGGAATACGCGGTGAAACACTACCAAGGCTCACCCGCGATTGTGGATGCCTTAGAAATCAAAGTCAAAGCCGCTCACAACCTTGGCAAACCGGATTTAGCCGCCGATAACCTGCGGGTGTTAGAACTCAACTTCCCGGAACGTGCGGCTGCTCTCAAAACCCAGTTACGCTAAGCCCCAAACGCCGATTATCGGTTAATGCTGGCAGCTTGCCTGCCAGTCATTTAGAGTTGTGATAAAAGCTACCCAGCAAAATAATAATATCGGGGCTACACACATGACGATTTCTAAAACTGCCGCGCTTGCCTTGTGCCTATGCAGTGTACTTAGCAACGCTGCGATGGCAGACAACAATTCACCTTTTTCCAAAATCAAACCGATGTCACCCATTGGCATGAATTCCAACGCCAAAGCACCCAACTATTTGGGGGCAAGCATCGGCACGACCACTACCGATGGGTTTTGCGATGCGCTTAGCGATTGTGACAACAGCGATAAAAGCTGGAAAGCCTTCGCGGGAGTACGCATGAATGACAACATTGTGCTGGAAGCGGGCTATGTCGACTTTGGCACACAAAGCGGCATGGCTACCGGGGGTGAAGTTAGCCAACAGGCAACCGCGTTCACCACCGCCGCTGTCGCTGGCATCCCCATGACCGACCAAATCGAACTGTTTGGTAAAGCGGGCATTGCACGTTGGACACTGGAACGAACCAATAGCAGCGGCACTGCAAAAGATACCGGCACGGATGTCTTGGTCGGCGTGGGTGCGGACTATAACCTCGGTGACAATATGGGCGTGCGTGCCGAGTGGGAACGCTTTAAAGATGTAGGCAGCACGGCTGCTCATGCCAATGACATTGACTTGCTGAGTCTTGGTTTTATTTTCTCATCGTTATAATAAATTCCCTCTTCAAGAGGGGCATACAGAAAGGGGCTTGTATGAAAATGTTAATTTCCTGCTCACTAGCAGGCTTGGCGCTATTGGCTAATAGTGTATACGCGGGTGGTCTGGAGGGCTACGGTGTGCCATCCAATGTTTCGCTGCATGGCGGTCTAAGTGCGGGCATGAGCAGCCATGATGGTGCTTGTGCCACAGACACCACCGATTGCGAAGACGGCGATACTGGGTACAAAGCCTTTGTGGGGTTACGTGCTGAACCCGATCGCAACCCAAACCAATTCTGGACAACACCAACGGGGATTGTGCCTGCCAGCGCCTTGCCAACCATGGGCGTAGAACTCGGTTACATGGAACTGGGTGAAAATACGGCGCAAGGTAAAGCAGGTCGGGCAGGCATTTACGACAGCGAACTCCAAAGCGAACTCTCTGCCAGTTATGTCGCGGGCGTAGGTTATATTCCGGTTGCCCCTCGCACTGAATTAATCGGCAAAGTTGGCGCAGCCTTTTGGAAACAAAATGGTAGCAAAACCGTAGCCGAAGATTCTGATCTGGATACCACCAGCACTAACAGTGGCGTAAGCATGTTATTAGGCGCTGGCGCACAAGTGAAGCTTAACCCTAACCTATCGTTACGGGGCGAGTATGAACACATCATGGGTACAGCAGCAGACACCGATTACGAAGCCGACGCGGGTTTATTGAGTGTGGGCGCGGTTTTTTCCACCTTTTAAACACGGGGCAGCAGGATGACACGAAAACTGGCAGGGTGCTTGCTCATCGGTCTACTCAGTAACGCGCACGCGGGCGAGTCCATGATGGGCAGTGATTTCAGCAATGGCCCGAAACTGTATGTCGGCGCGAGTGCGGGCAGCGCCAAACAAGGGGATTCCTGCAATGACCCGTTTTTCAGCGGCGAATGCGATAACCAAGATTTTGCTTGGAAAGCCTTCGGTGGTGCACGTTTCAACCCGATGTTAGGGGTCGAAATCGGTTATTACGACCTAGGCGAGAGCAATATGAATGGCACGACCGGGGGCAGTACCGCTAAATTAAGCAACAGTACTACCGGCAGTGTTATAGCTGGCGTGGGTTACGTGCCACTTTCTCCCCAACTAGAAGCATTTGGCAAAGCCGGGGCAATGGCTTGGGAAAGTAAGACGGGTAAAACCTCCGGCAGTAAGACAACACAAGCGGACGATAGCGGTACCAGCATTCTCATTGGCGGCGGCGCACAATTCCAACTGAACAGCAATCTACATTTGCGCGGCGAATGGGAACACATGTTCAATATTGGCGCTGATTCCGCTTACGAAACCGATGCCGATCTGTATTCACTCGGTTTGAGTTATTCCACACTCTGAAAATCTATCTCCCACGGAAGGGCTGTATTAGCACAGCCTTTCCGGTAAAGTGGCGGCACTTTTGCCTTTTGATCGCCACGTTTTGAGGAGAATGTTTATGGCACGTCAAGCTGATTTCATTGCACCATCCATCCTGTCTGCTGATTTTGCCCGTTTGGGTGAAGAAGTGGTTAACGTCTTGGCTTCTGGTGCGGACATTGTGCATTTCGACGTAATGGATAACCATTATGTTCCTAACCTGACCATTGGCCCCTTGGTGTGTGAAGCCCTGCGCAAGCACGGCGTGACTGCACCGATTGACGTGCACTTGATGGTTAAACCCGTTGATCGCATCATTCCAGACTTCGCCAAAGCGGGCGCGTCTTACATCACCTTCCACCCGGAAGCGTCTGAACACGTTGATCGCACCTTGCAATTGATCCGTAACGAAGGCTGCAAAGCGGGTTTGGTCTTCAACCCTGCAACACCGCTTTCCATTCTGGAGTACGTGATGGATAAAGTGGACATGATCCTGCTGATGTCGGTCAACCCAGGTTTTGGTGGTCAGAGCTTCATCCCCTCTACACTGGGCAAATTGCGTCAGGCACGCAAAATGATTGACGATTCCGGTTTGGATATTCGTCTGGAAATTGACGGCGGTGTCAAACCGGGTAATATCCGTGAAATCAAAGAAGCGGGCGCGGATACGTTCGTTGCTGGTTCTGCGATTTTCAACGTGGCGAATAAAGCTGATCCGAACCATTACAATACCGTTTTGGCTGAATTCCGTAAGGAACTGGCAGCGGCAAAGGTTTAAATCGTTATGTTCAAACCGAAAATGGTATTGATTGACGTGGATGGAACGCTGGTTGACAGCGTTCCCGACCTGACATTTTGCGTCGATGAAATGCTGAAACAACTGGACATGCCAGTACGCGGCGAAGCCGCAGTACGCCAGTGGGTTGGCAATGGGGTGCAACGTTTGACCGAACGCGCTCTGACCAATGATCTGGATGGCTACCCGGATGCGGAATTGTTAGCGCGTGCTATGCCGATTTTCATGGAACTGTACGCGGAAAATACCTCGAAGCGCAGCCGCTTGTACGATGGCGTGCTGGAAGGCTTGGATTTTCTGCAAAGCTGTGAGGGTTTGAAGATTGGCTGTGTCACCAATAAAGCCGAGCAGTTCACCCTGCCCTTGCTGACCGATTTGGGTATTGTTGACCGCTTTGAAATCATTGTCAGCGGTGATTCTTTGCCGGAAAAGAAACCGCACCCTATGCCCTTGTTACACGCGGCTGAAAAGCTGGGTGTAACACCGGAAGATTCGGTAATGATCGGTGATTCCAAGTCTGATGTGAAAGCAGCGCGAGCGGCAGGCTTCCAAATCATTTGCATGACCTACGGCTACAATCACGGCGAAGACATTCGTAAGTATTCGCCAGATGCAGTCATTGATTCCATGACCGAACTCGCCAGCTTGATTAGCGCCTAAACACCTTGTGAGGTTCTTCTTGTTCCTCCCCTGATAAGGGGAGGTCAGGAGGGGTTTCTTCCTATTCCGGTCGCATGTGCGGAAAAAGTATCACGTCTCTGATCGAAGGCGCATCCGTAAACAACATCACCAAACGATCAATCCCAATCCCCTCACCCGCTGTTGGCGGCATCCCGTATTCCAGCGCACGGATATAATCCGCATCAAAATGCATCGCCTCATCGTCGCCCGCATCTTTATCCGCCACCTGCTGCATGAAACGTTCTGCCTGATCTTCCGCGTCATTCAACTCAGAGAAACCGTTGCCAATTTCGCGCCCACCGACAAAGAACTCGAAACGGTCAGTGATGAATGGGTTAGCATCATTACGCCGCGCTAAGGGCGACACTTCCGCTGGGTATTCGGTGATAAACGTTGGTTGCAGCAAACGGTGTTCCACGGTTTTCTCGAAAATCTCGATTTGCACTTTGCCCAAGCCGTAGCCATCTTTGAGCGGAATGCCAAGTTTGCGAGCCACTTCCCGTGCGCCTTCCAACGTATCAATCTGTTCAGCAGACAGTTCCGGGTTAAAGTGCAGGATGGAACTGCGCACACTCATCCGCGCAAACGGCTTGTCGAAATCGAAAACTTCCCCCTGATAAGTAATCTCATTGCTACCAACGACATCATTGGCAATGCCACGTATCAGATTTTCGGTCAAATCCATCAAATCGTGGTAAGTCGCATACGCCTGATAAAATTCGATCATGGTAAATTCAGGGTTATGCCGGGTGGAAAGCCCTTCGTTACGGAAATTGCGGTTGATTTCAAACACACGTTCAAACCCACCGACCACTAGCCGCTTGAGGAATAATTCCGGCGCAATCCGCAAATACATCGGCAAATCCAACGCATTGTGGTGCGTCACAAACGGACGTGCCGTTGCACCTCCAGGAATAATCTGCAACATTGGCGTTTCGACTTCCAGAAAATCACGCTGTATAAAAAAGTTGCGGATATAGCTCACGATTTTGGAGCGCATCATAAACGCATCGCGAGTATCGTGGTTCATAATCAAGTCGATGTAACGCTGGCGGTAACGCTGTTCGTGATCGGTCAGCCCGTGGAATTTTTCCGGCAGCGGACGCAACGCTTTGGTCAGCAAACGGATTTCATGCACCTTCACCGACAACTCGCCGGTTTTAGTTTTGAACAACATCCCGGAAGCCCAGATAATGTCGCCCAAATCCCAATGGCAATAGTCATCGAAAATCGCATCGCCCAGCACGTTTTTCTGCGCGTATAGCTGAATGCGCCCGGACACATCTGAAATCGTCGCAAAACTCGCCTTGCCCATGATGCGCTGGAGCATCATGCGCCCCGCCACCGTCACCGGAATGGCGTGTTCTTCAAACCATTCCTTGTCGTGTTCTCCGTATTCCTGATGCAAATCAGCCGCTTTGTGTTCACGCACCACATCATTAGGAAATGCATTGCCTTGCTCACGCAACTTTGCCAGCTTGTCGCGGCGTTGCGTGATCAGTTTGTTTTCATCGTGATGATCGTGATGGGTTTCGTGTTCGCTCATAACATTCTCGCTCTCACAAGCCGCTTTTTAGACTTGCTTCAATAAATTTATCCAGATCGCCGTCCAATACCGCTTGAGTATTCGCCGTTTCCACACCGGTACGCAAATCCTTAATGCGTGACTGGTCGAGAACATACGACCGAATCTGACTGCCCCAACCAATGTCGGATTTGCTGTCTTCCAGCGCCTGTTTATCCGCATTGCGCTTGAGCATTTCCTGCTCATAGAGTTTGGCACGCAATTGCTTCATGGCATTGTCTTTGTTCTGGTGCTGAGAACGCCCGCTCTGGCATTGCACCACCGTATTGGTGGGGACGTGGGTAATCCGCACCGCCGATTCGGTTTTGTTGATGTGCTGACCACCGGCACCGGAAGCGCGGTATACGTCAATGCGTAAGTCGGCAGGGTTGATGTCGATTTCGATATTGTCATCGACTTCCGGCGAGACAAACACGCCGCTGAATGAAGTATGGCGACGGTTGCCAGAGTCAAACGGCGATTTGCGCACCAAGCGATGTACGCCGGTTTCGGTACGCAACCAGCCAAAGGCGTAAGGGCCTTCAAAGCTGATGCTCGCCCCCTTAATGCCTGCCACGTCGCCGGGGCTGGCTTCGAGCAATTCGACTTTGAAACCTTTGGCTTCACCCCAACGCAAGTACATGCGCAATAAGATTTCTGCCCAGTCTTGCGCTTCAGTACCGCCCGAACCGGCTTGGATGTCGAGGAAAGCGTTGTTGCGATCCATCGGCCCGGAGAACATGCGTTCAAATTCGAGCTGGGCAACGTGCTTTTCAATACCGTCGACATCGGCGATAACGGCATTAGCGCTGTCTTCGTCGTCTTCCATTTCGGCAAGTTCGAGCAGTTCTTTGGCGTCCGCCAGACCGGAGCTGATTTTATCAATGCCGCTGACAATACCTTCGAGAAGTGAACGCTCTTTGCCTAAATCTTGCGCCCGCTGCGGGTTATCCCATACTTTTGGATCTTCGAGTTCACGGGTAACTTCTTCTAGGCGTTCGTGTTTGGTTTCGTAGTCAAAGATACCCCCTAAGAGCGTCGACGCGCCCTTGGAGATCTTTGATTTTGGTATAGGTGGGGTTGAGTTCCATGATATTCCGCTAATACGAGGGAAAACGGGGGATGATAGCAATCATGGGGAATATATTCAAAGCGGTTAAATGGTGTTATCAGCTAATCGGGGCAATTCTATCTCGACAACTGACTATCGGTCATTTAAGATTCCCCTCAATCAATTGACCGGCAGTCATTAATATGAAGTTCACATGCGCTATTTCCTCCCGTTTCGCTTCCACATTATTGCTGGCAAGCAGCTTGGCACTGTCACCGTTGCCAGCGGTATTCGCCGAAGACACCGCACCTGCGCCCGCTGCCAATCCCGCACTCGCCGTCAGTATCACCAACCCCATGATACAAGACTGGGGTACGACCATTATGGCTAATGGCGGGATCAGCCCTTGGCAAGAAGCCATTATTGCATCCGAAATCAGCGGCTTGCGCATCACTGATGTGTTGGCGGATGTCGGTGATGAAGTCAAGAAAGGTCAAGAATTGGTGAAACTAGCGCAAGCCGCTGTGCAAGCCGATGTCGCCCAAAAACAAGCCAGTCTCGCCGAAGCCCGTGCCAATGCCGACCGCGCCCGTCGTTTGAAAAACAGCGGCTCTATCCCCGCCCAACAAATTGACCAATACTTAACTGGTGAAGCGATTGCGCAAGCCGCGCTCGATGCCCAACAAATACGGCTCGCACAGACACGCATCCTTGCCCCGGATGACGGCATTATCACCACCCGCAGCGCCACGCTCGGCGCAGTCGTGCAAACCGGTACCGAATTATTCCGCATGGTGCGCCAACACAAACTTGAATGGCGGGCGGAAGTCTCCGGGCGCGATGCCAGCATCATTCAAACCGGACAAGCCGCCCGCCTCACCTTACCCAACGGCGCAACCGTCACTGGCACGGTGCGCCTAGTTGCCCCCACGCTCGACCCCAACACCCGCAACGCCACGGTATACATCAGCCTGCCCAACGGTAGCCCTGCCAAAACCGGGATGTTTGCCGAAGGCGAAATCCTCACCGGCGCAACCAAAGCCATGACCTTGCCCCAAGCCGCCGTGATCTTGCGCGATGGCAATCATTACGTGTTTGAAGTCAGCGACGACAACCGCGTGCAACAACGCCTCGTGAAAATCGGCAAAACGTCGCAGGGTCAAACCGAAATCCGCGACGGGATCAACGCCAGCGCGCGCGTGGTCATGACCGGCGGCGGCTTCCTGAATGATGGCGACACGGTGCAAATCGTCGACAAACCTGTCAGCAGCAGCGGGGATAAACCATGAACATTTCCGCTTGGTCGATCCGTAACCCCGTTCCGGCGGTATTGCTGTTTGCACTGCTGAGCTTTTTGGGCATCAAAGGGTTTCAAGCACTGGGCATTCAAAACTTCCCGGATGTTGAATTACCCACCATTATTGTGAACGCCTCGCTCGAAGGTGCTGACCCCGAACAGCTTGAAAGCGAAGTGGCACGTAAAATTGAAAACCAGCTTGCCACCATTAACGGTGTCAAGCATTTGCGCACCACCTTGACGGACAGTTCCGCCAGCATTGCTGCTGAATTCGACATCGACAAAGATACCGAAATCGCCCTCAACGAAGTGCGCAATGCTATCGACACTATCCGCGCCAACTTGCCATCGCAAATGAATGATCCCGTGGTTTCAAAAGTGACTACTTCCGGTAGTCCGCTGGTGACATTCACGGTTGCCGCGCCCAATATGGACGAAGAAGCGCTGTCATGGTTTGTCGATAATGAGATTACCCGCGAGTTAATGGCGGTCAAGGGTGTTGGCAAAGTCTCGCGGGTCGGCGGCGTTAACCGCGAAGTGCGCATCGACCTCAACCCGGCACTGATGGCAGGTTTGGGAGTTACGGCTGCCGATATTTCTAACCGCTTGGGGCAAATGCAACAAGATGCGCCCGGCGGACGCGGGGATGTGGGCGGCGGCATTCAATCCGTGCGCACTTTGGGGCGGGTTGGCACTGCTGCCGAACTCGGTGCCATCGAAATCCCGCTATCAAACGGGCGGCATGTGCGCTTGGATCAGCTTGCCACCATCCGCGATACCGTTGCCGAACGTTCCACTCATGCCTTACTGGATGGTGCATCAGTAGTCGGTTTCCAAGTCACACGGGTACGCGGCGCGAGTGAAATCGACGTAGTGGAAGGCGTGCGGGCGGCACTGACGCAATTCGCCACCTCGCATCCTCAGGTGCAACTGGCGGAAGCCTACGACACCATTGAACGTATTCAAGCCAACTATACCGGCTCGATGCACTTATTGTACGAAGGAGCCGCCTTAGCCATTTTGGTCGTCTTGCTGTTTTTGCGGGATATACGTGCCACCTTGGTGTCCGCCGCCGCCTTGCCATTGGCGATTATTCCCACCTTTGCGGCAATGCATTACTTTGGGTTTTCGTTGAATATCCTCACCTTGTTAGCACTCGCTTTGGTGGTCGGGGTCTTGGTCGATGACGCGATTGTGGAGGTGGAAAACATTGAACGCCATTTACGCATGGGCAAAACGCCCAAACAAGCCGCCATCGAAGCCGCCGATGAAATCGGGCTGGCAGTTATTGCGACCACCTTTACCCTGATTGCGGTGTTTTTACCGACGGCGTTTATGGGCGGTGTGCCGGGTAAGTTTTTTGAATCGTTTGGAATTACCGCAGCGGTCGCGGTGTTCTTCTCGCTGGCGGTGGCACGTTTGCTCACGCCGATGATGGCAGCGTATTTCCTGAAACCGCCTTCCACCCAACAAGCCAAGCAGCCAGAGCGCGATGGCTGGTTTATGCGCCATTACATGACGGCGGCTGGCTGGTGTTTAAAACACCGTATCCTCACGCTGGTGGCGGCGATTGCGATTTTCCTAGCATCCCTGCAAATCGTGCCATTGTTGCCGAAAGGCTTTGTGCCACCTGCTGATACCGCGCTGACCTCGGTAACGCTGGAAATGCAACCGGGCAGTACGCTGGAAGAATCCTACGCCGTTGCCGAACAAGCGCGGCGTCTGCTGCAACCCTTAGCCGATGTGAAACAAGTGTTTACGCTCGTTGGAACCGCGAGTGGCGTGAACAGCGGCCCGATTGCTGAAGGTGGCGGAGCGGATGTGCGCAAAGCGACACTAACCATCAGTCTCACCACCCGCGAAGAGCGTTCGCGCTCGCAAACCGCTGTCGAAGCCGAGATTCGCCAAACCCTGAAACCGTTACCCGGCGTGCGTTACACCGTGGGTTCGGGTGGCGCAGGCGACAAAATGCAAGTGGTATTAGCCAGTGATGACGGCAAGCTGTTGTTGGCAGCCGCACAACGTGCGGAACGCGATTTACGCACCTTGCAAGGCATTGGCAATGTGGTATCCGGTGCAAGCCTGCAACGCCCTGAAATTCACATTACCCCCAACTACGCACGGGCAGCAGAATTAGGCGTAAGCACCGAAGCATTGGGACAAGTCGTGCGCGTGGCGACTAGCGGGGATTTTTCCACCCGTTTGCCCAAGCTCAATTTACCCCAGCGGCAAATCCCGATTCGGGTGCAATTTGATGAAAGCGTGCGCAACGACCTCGATACAATTCGCCAATTGCGGATTCCGGGACGCAATGGCGCTGTGCCATTGGCAGCCGTGGCGGATGTGCAATTGGGAAGCGGCCCGGCGCGTTTGGATCGTTTCGATAGGATGCGCAATGTCAGCATTGATGTGGAATTGAACGGCTTACCTGTCGGACAAGTGACCGCTATGGTGGATAAATTGCCGAGTTTACAAACCCTGCCCCCCGGCGTGATTCGACAAAGTTCGGGGGATGCGGAGCGCATGGCAGAACTCTTCGGCGGGTTCGGTGGTGCTATGTTGATCGGGGTATTGTTGATTTACATTGTGTTGGTGTTGCTGTTTCACGACTTTTTGCAACCGATTACGATTCTGGCAGCATTGCCGTTGTCTGTCGGTGGGGCGTTGTTGGCGTTGTTGCTGACGGGCAGTAGTTTTTCGATGCCTGCGGTGATTGGCTTGCTAATGCTGATGGGCATTGTCACCAAAAACTCGATTTTGCTGGTGGATTATGCGGTGATGGCGCGGGAACGCGATCAGAAAAACCGCGTGGATGCGCTACTGGATGCCTGCCATAAACGCGCCCGCCCCATTGTGATGACCACGATTGCAATGAGTGCGGGGATGATGCCGACCGCGTTGGGGCTGGCGGCTGACCCTAGCTTCCGCCAACCGATGGCAATTGTGGTCATTGGCGGCTTGCTGGCGTCAACGGTGCTGAGTTTGCTGGTGATTCCGGTGGTATTTACGTTTATTGACGATATCTTGGTCGGATTCAGAAAGCTCAGCGGTAAGTTTAAACACGCTGACCCGACCTTACATCAATAGTGTCACGTGGGTGGCAGCAGTGCTGCGCTCAAGCGTAAACAGCAGCTCGCAATATTCGGGCTGTTCGCATAAGGGCGTGGGGTCATCGGCACAACAACTGCCGACAATGACTCCCGCGTAAAAAATCCCCGCGCGGATGTGCAGATGCGTCGTGGTGGCGCTGGTCTCCAGCACCATTACGCTGAAAGTATCCCCGCTGACTTGGCTGCTGTGTGCCAAACCCGCTTGCAAGGGCAAGGCATTCGCGCCTAACCCTTGCACTTCCGCGCTGAACACGGCTGGAAAATCGGGTTGCCCCCATGCTGCCACTGTTTGGCTTAAGATCATGCTGCTTTCACCTGTTTAAAGCTGGCTACGCACCCAACGCTCAATATCCGCAGCCCCCATTGCGCCAGACTGCCGCGCAATTTCTTGCCCACCTTTGAACAGCACCATCGTCGGAATGCTACGAATATTGTAATGCGCCCCGACCATTTGATGATCTTCGGTATTCAGTTTGGCAAAGCGCACATTAGGTTCGAGTTGCGCAGCGGTTTTCTCAAAAGCAGGTGCCATCTGACGGCAAGGTCCACACCACGGTGCCCAGAAATCAACGAGCACGGGAATGTCGTTGCGAGCAATGTGTTTGGCAAAATTCGCGGCGCTTAGCTCGGTCGGGTGTCCATTAAACAAATCGCTGCCACACTTGCCGCACTTGGCGTGTTCGCCTAGCCGTTCCGCCGGAATGCGATTGGTGACGCTGCACGCAGGGCAGACGATATTCATCGGGTTACTCATGCTTAAGTCCTCAAAGACGATTACTTCAATGTGCCTATTATGGGCTTACTCTGCTCGATTTAAAGGAAAAACACGCAACAACAGGCAGAATCTCATTGCGACTTTGTAAAGAATCCGTAGAATCGAACCGTTTTAACACGACAAACCATAATCACTAGGAGAAGTAGTCATGAAAGCACTAAGCCTGTTGGGCATCACACTAATCGCACTCGCTCAAGCCACTGCACCTGCATTTGCCGAAGAAAAAGCAGCTAAACCGGAAGCGGCTGCTGAAGCCCCTAAAGCGGATGACAAGGCTGCCGATGCTGCCAAAATAGACGGTGAAAAAATTTACAAAGGTCTGTGCATGAGCTGCCATGATGCGGGCATTGCTGGTTCCCCTAAACTGGGCGACAAAGCCGCATGGGAACCACGCATTGCAACTGGTGTGGACACTCTTTACAAAACCAGTCTGGAAGGTAAAGGCGCTATGCCAGCTAAAGGCGGCAACCCGGCACTGTCTGATGATGAAGTCAAAGCAGCGGTTGATTACATGGTTGCACAAGTCAAGTAATCCAGCACATTAAATGCTTGTAAAACCAGCCCCATTGCTTAACGGCGATGGGGCTTTTTGTTTCTAGCCAGTCGCCATGCAAATAGAATGCGTAGCTTGCACCTTTCATCAACTCGATTTCTTCGCGTAATTCGGCGTTTAGCTAATCTCCCCAAAACAGGTTATTGAAATGATGGCGGGCATAATCGCGGTAAACGGTGAAATCGCTATCGACGCTGGCGACAAAACGGGTGTTAAGGCGTTCACACAAAACAATCAGTGACGCATCTGCAAAATCGGCGGGTAGGTCGGAATATTTTTCCAGCAAAGTCAGAATCCGAGGCCAGTCACCCACGGTATTTTCATCAATCAGCGTGGCGTTTTGCACCCAAAATAGAAAATCCTGCTGCGTCTGTTGCGAGAAATCCAGCATGTGTACGACTTCGCCGATCACCACCAGATTGGTGTGCAACTTGCCCTGTAACTCACTGATGAAGGTTTTTGCTTGTGTGTGGTAGCGGTCACTGCGGTCAAACAAGGCAATCAGCGGGCCACTATCAATGACGATGTTTCGCATTCAGCTTCTCCCGCAGAATGGCTTTACGGTTGATGCTTAAATCATCACGTCCACTGCCATAACGACCAAACAAATGCTTGCCTAACTCGTAGGGGCTTGGCTTATCCGTTTCCCTGTTCAGTTTCTCGCGGATAGCGTCGCGCACGAATTCTGATAAGGGAACGCCGCTGAGCTGCAAGCGCTGTCGCAGGGCTTCTTCAATGGATTTGTCTAGGCGGATTGAAATGGTCATGGCTTGCCTCCTGTACTACAGATGTATTACAAGTGTAGCACAAGTATCAAACCACACACTATCAGCCTTGCCACCCCATGCTCGCGGGTGGAATGGAACTTAATGTCCGGCCATTTTTCCTGCGCCATTTGCAAGTTCACGCGGGTCGGGGCGATGTAAACCAATTCCCCTGCATGGTCGTAAGCCAGATTCTGTGCTGCCTTGGTCTTGAACTCTTCAAACTTCTTTTCGTTGGTGGACGTGACCCAACGTGCGGTTTGCACGTTCACGCCTTCAAACATGGCATCGACTTTGTATTCGTCTTTGAGACGTTGCGCCA
>CAYNNA010000032.1:0-24738 GCA_964398375.1 uncultured Thiothrix sp. | reverse complement strand
GAATCGCTGCTAAAAATTGCGATCTATAGGTGTATACTGTTATCATCCAATCATAACCAAAGGATAACTCGTTATGCCCACCCAGCAATGCGACAAAGATACGGGATTAGAAACCCTACTATTGCTGCATGGCGAGATATTTCCAATGGACAATGGCTACTGGACAAAAATTGAAGCTTATCGAGTAACACCGAATGAACATATTCCACATGGCATTCGTTACTCGCTAACACTTCATGATCGCCATAATGTGAGAGTATTAGGCTACGACAATGCACATGGCATCAAGCCACCACGAAAAAAATACGCGGCAAAACGCTTGGTTTGGGATCATAAGCACCATCGAAAAACCGTTGAACCGTATGAATTTGAAACACCGGGGCAATTACTGGAAGACTTTTGGCAAAGTGTCAACAAGATGATGAGTGAGGCATAAACATGGCAAACACCATTCTTAATATCGGCATAATGTCACGAAACGACTATATCCATCGAACGATCGCTATCGCCAAGGGCGAATACCAGCCACTACCAGACGAACCTAAAATCTGGTTTGAATCCGTAAAATCAATGGCACAGGTATTGAGTGATGAAAACCAAGCACTATTGGATTTGATCATCCGCCACCAACCGCAATCCTTGACCGAGCTGGAGCGACTTTCCCAACGCAAAAAACCCAACCTATCCCGCACGCTAAAAACCCTAGAGCGTTATGGCGTAGTTGAGCTGCACAAACAAGCCGGAAAAGTTGCATGTAGCGTCAAAGCAACTGACTTCCGCGTACAATTCGGCTTGCATCACGGCAATGCTGCATAACCGAACGCTTAAAATTCCCGCTCAAGGAGCAAGGCATCTTCATCTGCACTAGAATTAATCACCTGTCATCACTTGCTGCACCACCTCTCCCGATAGGTTCAGGGTGTCGGCAATAAACGCCGCATCCAAACCTTTCGCAGCCATAGCCAGAATCACCTTGCGTTGCGCTTCTTGCTTACCCTGCTCAATCCCGATAGTGATGCCCTCTTCGCGTCCTTCCTCCCGACCTTCTTCCAGACCCTTTTCTCTCCCCTCTTCCCAGCCTTCTTCTCGCGCCGTATCCGTCACGTTTTTAAGGTCGCGGTAATATTTGAGACTGTCTTCGTAAGCTTGACGCTCCGCTGGATTGAAACAAGCAATCTGCGCCGCCTCAAATAACTTACGGAAGACTCTGCCCTGTAACGCGGGGGGAATTTCCTGCAATTCGTGCAAGTGTTTGAAAATGTAGAACCACTTATCCTGATCCGTCTCCAGTTCCGCCAGCGTCTTCTGAAAATAAGGCAATGTCAGGTAGATAAAGGTGAGCTTGTCGTAAAAAACATGCCCTTGCTGATTTTTGAGTTGAATAAAATGTACAACCTGCTTTTCCGCCGCTTCCCGATCTTCTTCAAACGTAAAATCAAGGATGCCTACGGTATACACCGCAGCCAGCTTGTAATTCCAATCACCGCGTTGCGCTTGCTCCTGAATCGGAAAAGTAGCGTAATACACACTGCGGTCTTTGAAATAATTCTGCTTCGCTTTTTGCAATTCGACAATAAAACGCTCACCCGTCAAGCTAGTACAGCTCAAATCAAAAATCGCTTTACGGTCAAGGATACTAGCCCCTTGCTGCTCATTACGGGTGTACTGCAAATCCTGAATTTGGTGTTTTTCAGGCAACAAGGTATTGAGGAAACTGATCAACAGCTCCTTGTGTGGCTCTTCCCCAAACAACTTCTTAAAGCCAAAATCGGTAAAGGGGTTGACGTACTTGTCCTGCATAGCAACAACCGTGGGTAATGACAATACGGTAAGTGTAGCAGATATACTGCCAACCACTAAAAGCAACCGCTCAGCCGATCAATCGCCGCAACATCGTTTTGAAATGATGATTCAAGCTGCCAATTTCAGGTGGGTTTCAATACTATCCCAAGGCACACAAACCCGCCCATCATCATCCTTTCCAATAAGGCCACACTCCATCAATGCCTTCACATCCGTGTGCGTATTTTTGTAATCACGCTTCAAGATTTCAGACAACTTTTTAATGCTTTGATGACCTTGCTGACGTAACACTGTCAATAACTCCCAACGTTTAGGAGTCAGGTAACTCAAAAAACCTGCCATTGATTCAAATGTCAGCTTATTGACTGGCTGCACAGATTTACCGCTTTCCCATGTTTCAATGACATCTGCAAAATCATCGTCAATATTACCAATACTGATAAAGAGTGTATTATTTAGCATCTTGTCGCACCTCTTGAATATCGGTATAAAAATCACTGACTAACTGCCGAATATCTGTAAATAAATAAGGATACTCAACACCGTCAATATGCTTATGATCGCCCTTGGGTCGTTCATTATCGTAACCCACAATTCTCTGACCATTTTTCCCATAGAAGAAACGGTATTTATAGGAATGCTTACTCCCTAATACTGGCTCAGGCAACGCCCAAATTACCATTTCACGAATTGCACCATCGTCATAGCGGGCTTTACGTTGTAAAATCAGTTTCGCTTTACTCATTGTATGGCATAATAAACCATACTAAAATTATTCGCAAGCTCAACAACCTTAGTACGGATGCCCATCCCGCAACCACTTGCTGCACCACATCGACACATCGACTGATATGCTAAGTCTACTGCAAGAATGTGCTATCATCCCCCCATGCACTTTCCACAGCGGACACGCCCCATGTTGCAACAACTCCCCATCGGCATCCAAACCTTTGAAGAAATCATCGGCAAAAACTGCCTCTACATCGACAAGACTGAAGCCATCCACAACCTGATCGTGAGTGGCAAATACTACTTCCTCTCGCGCCCGCGCCGCTTCGGCAAATCGCTCACACTTTCCACCCTCAACGCCATTTTCAGCGGCAAGCGCAACCTGTTCAAAGGCTTGTGGATTGAAAACCAACGGGATTGGAATAACCAACATCCGGTAATACACCTGTCTTTCAGCAGCATCGGCTACAAGACACTAGGGCTAGAAGCCGCTATCAGTGCAGAATTACAAACCATCAGCAATAGCCTAGGTATCGTATTGGAAGAATCCAGTATCGAGCGCCAATTCCGCGAGTTAATAAAAAAAGCCGCTCAACAGCGCAAAGTCGTCCTACTCATCGACGAATACGACAAACCCCTAATCGACTATCTCGACGACATCCCACAGGCAAAAGCCAACCAACAAATCTTGAAAATGTTCTATTCCGTCATCAAGGACAGTGACCCCTATCTCGAATTCATGCTGATCACAGGCGTATCCAAATTCAGCAAAGTCTCCGTCTTTTCCGACCTGAACAATCTCTACGACCTGACCCTAGATCATAAAGCCGCCACCTTGTTTGGCTACACCCAAGCCGAACTGGAGCATTATTTCGCCCCCTACTTCCCCGCCGCCGAACAACGCTTGAAACTCAGCCGCGAAGACCTACTGGCAAAACTGCGCCACTGGTACAACGGCTACTCGTGGGATACCGAAAACTTCGTTTACAACCCCTATTCGATTCTCAGCTTTTTTAGTGCCAATGCATTCCGCAACTTCTGGTTTGAATCCGGCACACCTACCTTCCTCATCAAATTGATGCGTCGCGACTGGCTCTATCAATTCGACAACCTCGAACTGAGCGAACGTGCCTTTTCCAGTTACGACATTGAATATTTGGAAACCTTGCCGATCCTGTTCCAAACTGGCTACTTGACGATCAAAGGTATCGACGAACACAACCTTTACCGCCTCAATTACCCCAATGCTGAAGTCAAAGAAGCCCTGCTAGAATACATGATCAGTAATCTGCGACATGAACAGACCGCACTCGGCACACCCCTAGTTGTTCATCTACACAAAGCATTCCAAGCCAATGATCTTGAGCAAGTCATTGAAATCATCAAAAGCATCTTCAAGAAAATTCCCTCGCAAATTTTCATCAAAGAAGCGGAAGCCTATTACCACAGCCTGATTTACCTGGTATTTTTCTATCTGGGGCAATACACCGAAGCAGAAGTCAGCGACAATACCGGGCGCATTGATTGCGTCGTCAAAACCCCGACGCACATCTACATTATCGAATTCAAGCTCAATAAAAGTGCTAAAGCCGCGCTCAAACAAATAAAAGACAAGGACTATGCAGGCGCGTATCGCACTGATTCCCGCCCTAAAGTGCTGTTAGGTATCAACTTCAGCAGCAAAGCCAAAACCGTGGATGATTGGGTCATGGAAGTCGCAAACAGCAGCGCCTAAAGAAATTCATGTTATAGACACTTTCAACGCGCTATCATTCTCAGTTATTAATGCTAATAACGAAACAATAGCCACTATCCATGACACCGCTGACTTCTTCCATCCCGTTACCGGGGTTAGCCAGACAATTAGTTGTGCAAGACTTGCTCAACAAAGAGTCGGCGACACAAGCCGTGCAGAAAGCGCGTGTGGAAAAAGTCTCACTGGTGGACTGGATGGTTCGCTCCCGGATCGTATCCACCAAAGATGTCGCCTATGCCGCCAGCCTCGAATACGGTTTAAGCATGGTCGACCTCGACCAAATCAGCATTCCACCGTTGATTGCAGCATTGCTCAGCCCAGAGCAGATGCGGAAACTCAACCTGATACCCCTGTATCAGCGCGGCAAAAATCTCATGGTGGGCTTGGCTGACCCCACATATTTGACCAATCTGGATGATGTCAAATTTGCCACCGGTTTAATCCCCGAACCCGTGTTTGTCGAATTCGACAAACTGCAACGCTATATCAGTAGCGACGATGGTATCAGCGGACACGCTGCCCCAACCCACGCTGGTAAAGCTTCCTCTGCCGCGCCAGTAGCTGCTGCCAAAGAAATTGCCTTAGACGTCCGCGATCTCAAAACCAAAGACGACGAAGACCCCGCCGTCATTGAATTCGTCGACAAGCTGTTAGCCCACGGCATTAAATCCAAAGCGTCGGACATTCACATCGAAATTTTTGAAAAAAACATGCGTATCCGCTACCGGATAGATGGCATTTTGCAAGTGGTTGCCAACCCGCCCAACGATTCCGCCCAACAATTGATTTCGCGCATCAAAGTCTTGGCACGCATGAATATTTCCGAACGGCGCGTTCCACAAGACGGGCGTATCCGTTTTACGGTCAATGACAAACAAAAAATCGACTTCCGGGTGAATACCCTGCCCACCCTATTCGGTGAGAAAGTGGTTATGCGGATACTCGACTCCTCCAACGCCACCCTAGGGGTAGAAAAGCTCGGCTTTGAACCTAAGCAACAACACGATTTCATGAAAGCGCTGGAAAAACCCGATGGCATGATTCTGGTCACAGGCCCGACGGGTAGCGGTAAAACCGTCACGCTGTACACCGGCTTAGGCATACTCAACACCCCGGAAAAAAACATTTCCACCGCCGAAGACCCGGCTGAAATCAATATGCCCGGCGTGAACCAAGTCAACGTCAACGCCAAAGTCGGGCTGACCTTTGCCGAAGCCTTGCGCTCTTTCTTGCGTCAAGACCCGGACATTATCATGGTCGGGGAAATCCGCGACCTTGAAACCGCTGAAATTGCCATCAAAGCCGCACAAACCGGACACTTGGTATTATCCACCCTGCACACCAATAGCGCCCCGGAAACCCTGACCCGCTTAATGAACATGGGTGTGCCACCGTTTAATATCGCCTCATCCATTCACTTAATTATTGCCCAACGTTTGGCACGGCGTTTATGTGAAAAGTGCAAGCAACCCTCCAGTGTTCCCAAGGAAGTACTGCTGCAAATGGGCTTCCAACCTGACGAACTCAGTTCACTCAAACTGTATGAGCCGGTCGGGTGTTCGGAATGTTCGCGCGGCTACAAAGGTCGAGTAGGTATCTACCAAGTCATGCCGATTTCTGCCGAAATGGGGCGCATGATCATGAATGGCAGCAACTCACTGGAAATCGCCGAACAAGCCCTCAAAGAAGGCATTGCGGATTTGCGCCGTTCTGCACTCAACAAAGTGCGCCAAGGCATCACCTCATTGGCAGAGCTGGAACGTGTCACTTCAGACTAAACCCGTAACGACCGGTTATCCCATGGGATACGGTTTCAGCAGCAACGCGTGTTAGACTAGCCATAATCACAAAAATAACGCAGAGCCACGGATATGCAAAGCAACACCCTAAAAAAGCCGGTAGCAGGCAAAAAACCCGCCCCCAGCGCACCACAAGCCATTTACAAGTGGGAAGGCGTTAACCGCAATGGTGTAAAAATGCGTGGTGAAACCGAAGCAGTGAACCCCAACTGGTTACGTGCTGAACTGCGACGTAAAGGCATTAATCCGGGGCGTATCTACCGCAAACCCAAACCGCTGTTCAAACCCGCGATCAAACCGGGCGATATTGCCCAATTTGCCCGCCAATTAACCACCATGATGCGTTCCGGCGTACCGATGGTGCAATCCTTGGAATTAATGGCATCCGGGGGCGATAATGCCTCAGTACGCGAACTGGTCAATAAATTACGCGCCGACATCGAAGGTGGTGCCAGCTTAGGTAATGCCTTAGCCAAACACCCCAAATATTTCGACAAATTGTTTGTCAACTTAGTAAAAGCAGGCGAACAAGCCGGTACGCTGGAAACCATGCTGGAAAAAGTCGCCACCTACAAAGAAAAAAGTGAAGCGCTCAAAGCCAAAGTCAAAAGCGCCATGATGTACCCCATTATCGTCGTGGTTGCCGCCGTGGTGGTATCGGCAATCTTGCTGATCTGGGTTATCCCACAGTTTAAGGAAGTTTTTAGCAGCTTTGGGGCTGACTTACCCGCGTTCACCTTGTTGGTTATTTCATTTTCAGATTGGTTGGTGGCTAATTGGTGGCAACCAATACTGCTATTTATCGCTATCGGGGTTAGTTTTACCCAAGCTCGGCAACGCTCCAAAGCCTTTGACCGTTTCGTGGATAAAGCGTCGTTAAAAATCCCGATCATGGGGAATATATTGAACTTATCAGCGGTGGCACGATTTGCACGTACCTTAGCCACCATGTTTGCAGCGGGTGTACCGTTGGTCGAAGCGATGGATTCTGTTTCGGGTGCGACCGGCAATGCGGTGTATGAAGAAGCGTCGCGTCGGATTCAGGACGATACTGCTCGTGGGGTACAATTGAACACTTCGATGCAAACCACGCAATTATTCCCGAATATGATGGTACAAATGACCCGCATCGGTGAAGAATCCGGGCGTTTGGAAGAAATGCTGGCAAAAGTAGCGGATTATTACGAAGCACAGGTTGACGCGTTGGTCGATACCCTCGCAAAACAAATTGAACCGCTGATCATGGCGGTACTGGGCGGGATTGTGGGCAGTCTGGTCATTGCCATGTACCTGCCTATCTTTAAACTTGGGGCGGTTGTTTAGGAACACATATTCTCATGGAATTGATTTTTTTACTCAAAACCAGCCCTGTCTGGCTAATAAGTGTCGTGGGGCTATTTGCGCTCTTGGTAGGGAGTTTTCTGAATGTGGTCATTTACCGCCTGCCGATTATGTTAGAACGCCAATGGAAACACGACTGTAACGAATGGCTGGATCAACACCCTGACAAGCAGGATACCGGCGACTTTAATCTGGTCGTGCCACGCTCACAATGCCCGACCTGTGGGCATAAAATTACTGCACTGGAAAACATTCCGGTCATTAGCTACCTGTTTCTGCGGGGTAAATGTTCAGGCTGCAAAACCCCGATTTCCAGTCAATACCCTCTGGTGGAACTGGCGACAGCACTGCTTTCCATGCTGGTGGCTTGGCGCGTCGGTTATGGCGTTGAATTAGTGGCATTGCTCGGCTTTACGTGGGTACTGGTTGCGCTGTTTATGATTGATGCGCAAACCATGCTGCTGCCTGACATTCTTACGTATCCGCTGCTGTGGGCGGGTTTACTGCTCAATATTAACGGCACGTTTGTCAGTTTGCCAGATGCGGTATTGGGTGCAGCATTTGGCTATTTGGCGCTATGGTCAGTGTTTCACCTGTTTCGGCTCTTGACGGGCAAGGAAGGCATGGGGCATGGCGATTTTAAATTGCTAGCGGCACTCGGCGCGTGGGGTGGCTGGCAAATTCTACCATTCGTGATTTTTGCTTCATCCGCCTTTGGCGCAGTGTTTGGAATTTTGTGGATGCTGGCAAAAGGCAAACGCGAAAGCCTGCCCATGCCATTTGGTCCTTGGCTGGCAATGGCAGGCTTTGTGGCAATCGTATCGCGTGAGGAAATCCTGAGCGGGATGAGCAAGATTTTCATGCCATTTTAAAGCGCCAACACTAGCTGATATAGCGGCACATCGGCGGTGCTTGCCCCTCAATACGGTGAATACGCGGTGGGTGTTTCGCCATCTGATGGCGTTGCGGGACATAATAGGCGTACATTTGTACCGGGCGTACCGGCACACGGGCGGTCTGATGCGGGCGCTGCATACGTTGAGGTGTTACCCGCGCTGAACGCTGCCAACCGGTTGCCTGATGCGCTGGCTGTTGCACGCTGCTATGACGTACTTGGCATTGCTCACACGACAAAGTGGCGGTTTGATATTGCTTGACGACTCGCACGATAGGGTGGCTTTGATTGGCTCGCATGGTGCGCATATCGTCCACACTACCCGTCCACGCTTGCGCTGAAGGCACGGCTAATACCGTCAACCCTAAACCTGCTATTAACTTTTTCATCATCAGACTCCATGTAGAAATGGCGTTTGCCTGTTACAATGCTCCAATAATTGAGTCACCTTGAATCACACGGAAGCATCTCGCATGGCAGAACAGGAACAAACCACCCATTTCGGTTTTCAACAAGTACCCGTTACTGAGAAAGCTAGTCGGGTTGCTGGCGTATTTCATTCAGTAGCCGACAAGTACGACGTAATGAACGACGTAATGTCATTTGGCGTGCATCGGCTGTGGAAACGTTTCACGATTGATGCAGCAGGTGCAAAACGCGGCAACCGCGTGTTGGACTTGGCGGGCGGCACGGGTGACTTGGCAGCGAAATTTGCGCGGATCGTGGGCGATGACGGCGAAGTGATCCTTTCCGACATCAATGCGTCGATGCTGGAAAACGGGCGGGAACGCTTAACGGATAAGGGAATTGGCGGCAATGTGCGCTACGTGCAAGCCAATGCAGAATGCCTGCCGTTTGCGGACAACCATTTCGACATTATCACCATTGCCTTCGGGCTGCGGAATGTGACAGACAAGGATAAAGCCCTGCGCTCCATGTACCGCGTGTTGAAACCGGGCGGGCGCTTGTTAGTGCTGGAATTTTCTAAACCCGCCGTCCCCGGTTTGGCACCGATTTACGATCAGTATTCCTTCAAATTTCTGCCGCTGATGGGCAAATTGATTGCGAATGATGCGGAAAGCTACCGTTATTTGGCGGAATCCATCCGTATGCACCCGGATCAAGCCACCCTCAAAGCCATGCTGGAAACCGCCGGATTTGATCGCGTCACCTACACCAATATGACCGGCGGCATTGTAGCCTTGCACAAAGGCTACAAGTTCTAACCTGTGGGTCGGGCTTCAGCCCGACATCGGTGTCAAAGCGACCGTGGTTGTCGGACTAAAGTCTGACCTACGGTTTTGTTTTTGTTTCTTGCGCTGTAAGTAGGCTTTGTGCCACAGCGCAGGCAAGCTCAAACTGGCTAAGAAAAACACCAACGCCACCCATTTCTGATTATCCGTCAATGCCCAATCCCCCCAGCGGAACGGAATGTAGCAATACAACACCACCAGATGGAAAGCAAAAACCTGCAAGGAATGCTGCCCCAAAAAGCCCAACCACCGCGCTGGTAACGCCAATAACTTCAACACGTTATAGCGCCGATGCAACACAATCACGCCCGCAATCACGTACACAAACGCCAAGAAATTCGTCAAGCGTAGCCACGACAGATTGTCACGCCCAATGTGACGGTATTCCTGCAACCACGCAGCAATCGGCGATAAATCACGCGACACATAGCCATGCCGTTGCAGATAAAGTGCCACAATCACCAGCAAACTGACCGACCACAACCAGCCATTCACACGCGGTAACGCACCCTTGCTATTAAAACGCAGGAAACCCAACACCATGCCCAGCACAAAAATAAATTGCCAAGCCATGAAATTAAATGCACCACCCCGCAACAACAACCCCTGCGGCAACAATGCCAACACATCACGCCCCCAGCCATACTGCGCTGCCAGCCATAAACCGCCACTGCCCAACAACACCATCGCCACGCCAATGCTTTGGTACTGCAACATCAAACGCAGCCCAAACGGTGCTGCCAACATCAACACCACATACAAGGGCAACACATCCAACATTGGCGGCTGGTAGACCAATAACATACCCGATAGCAAAGCGCGGGCGGGTTCCACCTGCATCTCATTGGCAAAACTAGTCCAATACGCCCCCAACCATTGGGTTGCCACCGTGAATACAAACACCGCCAACAATACCATCAAATGGTAAAGGTAAATCACCCCAGCACGCTGCCACACCCGCTGTTCCAGCACTTGCCCACCAGCCGTGTGATAACGGCTATACACCAACGCCACCAACATGCCGGACAAAAAGACAAAACCTTCCGCCGCACTGACATACCCAGCAAATTCATACAAATGCTGGAAGACCGGCTCACCAAAATGGTCAGCAGCCATAATGATCAACATCAAACCTCTGAGTATATCCAGCGAAATGTCACGGTTCATCGACAACAAATTCCTTGCCTTGCGGCGTTATTAGGGCTACGGGGCGCAACTATACGACCAAGTGCTTATTCTGCCAATCATATACCGCTAGACGTCACTCACATTCTGCTCTACTATTTCTTTCCCAAGTCCCTTGGTCAATCTTGGCAACCTACTGAGCAATATAGCCCTCTTCGGTATCCCACCATTATGAAATCTAACCTGCCTATTTGGCTCTTATCATTCGTGCTGCTAACCCTGAATACCGTTAACGCTTACGCGGATGACGGCTGTTTTGCACACGCCAAACAGGTGGCGGAGCAACTCTCCAGCCAACCGTTCAGCAAAACGCCCATGATGAAAGTAGATACAGGGCGAATCACTTACGACCATTACCAGCGTATCAAGTTCAAAGGCAACCAAACCTTTTGGCGCGACGAAATGCTCCCGTTCCAACTCGAATTTATGCATCCGGGGATGCACTACATTCACCCTATCGAACTCTTCGCATGGGAAAATGGCGCGGCAACCCCCATCAGCTTTTCGCGCAAGTATTATGACTACACCGAAGTCAAAGACTTAAATCTCGAAAACGACGAACCCAATATGGGGTTTACCGGCTTTCGGATTCTCGCCAAACTCGGCGGCAAACACTCCAGTTACACCGAAGCGCTGGTCTTTCAAGGCGCAAGCTATTTCCGTGCACTGGGGTTGGATCAAAAGTATGGTCTGTCCGCACGCGGGCTTGCCATCAACACCTCGCTGGAAGGCAAAGAAGAATTTCCCGATTACACCAAGTTCTGGCTGGAAAAACCGGCGAAAGATGCAGATACGTTGGTGTTTTGCGCCCTACTCGACTCACCTTCAACCACCGGTGCGACCCGCTTTGTGCTGACGCCCGGCAAAAGCACTGAAATGGAAGTTGAGACCCAGCTTTATCCGCGTCAAGACATCACAGAAATTGGCATTGCGCCCCTGACCAGCATGTTTTTCCACGGTGAAAACTCCCAGCAACATTACGGCGACTATCGCCCCGAAGTGCATGATTCCGATGGCTTGCTGATTCAGCGCGACAAAGACTGGACATGGCAGCCACTGTGGGAAGTTCCTTACTTCAACTTCCAATCAACGCCTGTGGAGAAACTCTCCGGGTTTGGCTTGCTGCAACGTGACCGCGATTTCAACAACTATCAGGATCTGGAAGCCTGGTATCACGCCCGCCCCAGTGTTTGGATAGAACCGTTAAGCGATTGGGGCAAAGGCAGTGTGCAATTGCTACGCTTACATACAGAATCTGACATTTTAGATAACGTCGTGGCATACTGGAAAAGTGACGCTGGCAATGCTTTCCGCCACCTGCATTACCGCATGTCCTGGCGTTCGGATGAGCCACCTGCCCATACATTAGGTAAAGTCGTGGCGACCCGTGCGACGAATAAGGCGGTGGATGGTTTACCCGGTCATAAGGGGCGTATTCGTTTTATTGTCGATTTCAATGATGTACCGAAACTAGCCAAAATGCCGCAGGTAGAGTTAACATTCCAGGGTGCAGGAAAAACCAACCCTGCGGTGATACAAGCAAACCCTTACGTGGAAGGCTGGCGTGTCATTGCGGCGGTATTCCCCGAAACCTGTGACAAACCCATGACTGCCACCATTCGTCTGACAGACGGTGTAAACCCTTTGAGCGAAACGTGGTCTTACCCTATTCCTGAGTCACTGTGCAATGCCCCCTGACTCGCAGTCTCAATAACAACAACAATGGTATTACTGTTAACAACCCTTGCGTGGATTGACAAACAAATGACTGAACAACTAACACAAACAAACGTGAAAACACCTGATACCAACGCGCCTAGCAATGCGTGGTTAATCGCCCAAAAACGTGCCAATGATTACCTGAAACTGCACCGCTTACCGGATTCAGAATGTGAACGCCTGTTAGCGCAAATCACCCAGAAACTGGCACGAGCGGGACTTTTTTCCGAGCAAGAACTGATTCAACAATTCATCAGCACCGCTCAGGAAGAGCTGGCACTGCTGCAAGCCAAAAACAGCGACAATCGCACCCCCACTGGGCCATTGTTTGAACGCAGCAGCATACGGATCGCCCCCTTGCAAGCGATTACCTTACTGCCCTCGTCACGTCCGCGCTCACGTTTAATCACTAAATGAGCCAACACGACGGGCAAATACCCTGGCAAGCGACCGCTAGACAGCGGCGTGTGGTATTTTTTGCGACGATTGCCTTCCTGACCGGACTCGCAACTTTCTGGCTAGGTGCTAACCTGCCCGCCGAGTTGCCTATTGTGTGGCAAGCCTTAGTGCTGATTCCGTTTGCGGTACTGTTTTTATGGTTAGCCCTAGGCTTTATGACCGCTGTGGTTGGGTTGTGGGTGCTGAATTTCGGCGGGCAAAACCGCATTGCCAGTGCGCCTAACTCGCCCTTACCACAGTTGCAAACCCGCGATACCACAGCGATCTTGCTGCCCATTTATAACGAGGACATCGCCTACGTTTATGCTGGGCTGCAAAGCATTTACCAGTCGCTGGAAAAAACCGGGCAATTGCACCACTTTGAGTTTTACATCCTGTCAGACTCGGACGATGCCAGCAATTGGTTGCGTGAGGAGGCCGCCTGGTCGGCATTGTGCCGCACCGTGGGTTCATCCGAACGCATCCATTACCGCCGCCGCAAACACCGCACCAAAAAGAAAAGCGGCAATGTGATGGATTTCTGCCGCCGCTGGGGCAAACGTCACCCCTACATGGTGGTACTGGACGCTGACAGCCTGATGACCGGCGATGCCTTGGTGCGTCTGGTCGATGCAATGGAACGCAATGAACGAGTTGGTCTCATCCAAACCCCGCTCTACACCATCGGTTTGGATACGCTGTACGCTCGCGGGCAGCAATTCGTTAATCGCCTGTACGGCCCGATATTTTTTGCGGGTTTACATTGGTGGTGGCTAGGTGAAAGCCAATACTGGGGGCACAATGTCATCATTCGTACCCAAGCCTTTATGGGGCATTGCCACTTGCCCAAACTCAAAGAAGGCAGCACCTTAGGCGGCGAAATCCTCAGCCACGATTTTGTGGAAGCGGCGTTGCTCAACCGCGCGGGCTGGGAAACTTGGCTGGCTTACGACATGGAAGGCAGCTTCGAGCGCCCCCCACCGACGTTGACCGATGCCCTCAAACGTGACCGTCGCTGGTGTCAGGGTAACTTGCAACACTGGCTGATTATTTGGGCGCATGGCATCCCCCACTTGCACCGCTTCCTCTTGCTGGGCGGGATTATGTCTTATGTCAGCTCGTTGATTTGGCTGGGCTGGCTGGGCGTATTAACCGCCATTGCGGTGTTTTACCCCAAACTCACCTTAATTCCGTTAACCGCAGGCAATAGCGCGTTGCTGGTACTGACCCTCATTTTGCTATTTTTCTACAAAACCTTCGGGTTAGCAGAAACGGCACGCAAAGGCACGGCACATCTATTTGGCGGCATCAGCGGGCTAAGCGCCAGTGTTGCCACAGAAACCCTGTTATCTATGCTCACTGCCCCGGTGCGCATGATGTATTACAGCAAATTTGTGGTGCAAATCCTCCAAGGCAAACGCGCCGTGTGGGGAACGCAGCAACGCACTGGCGGTGGCTTGACGTGGGCAGATGCTTGGCAGGAATACGGCTGGGTCAGTCAAACCGGGTTGGCGTGGGGGATTTTGTTGCTGATTTTCAACCCCATGACCTTTGTGTGGATGTCGCCGGTTATTGCAGGCTTAGTGCTCTCCGTGCCGTTGGGTATGTTAACCAGCGCCCAGACCAGCTTGCAAACCAACTTATTCCGCACCCCGGATGAAGTGGCTCCCGACTATATTTTGCAATCTTTCGACAAAAATTACGCAGCGATGTTGGCAAACCCGTGCATCTCGACCCGTGATTTGTTTATTCGGGTGGTGGTTGATCCACTTGCGTTCCGGCAACACATGACCTACATCCCACACCGCCAAAATGTCCCCGAAGGCACGCGCCAACAACGTGAAGAACAGGTCAAACGCTTGCTGGAACAAGGTCCCGGTGCGATTTCCAACAGCGAACGCCTGATTATTCTGGAAGACGACGACATGCTCACGCAATTGCATACGCAAGTGTGGCAATTGCCGGAAGCGCAGTTTCACGAGCATTGGATGTCGAAGTTGTGAGATGAAATGGCGACTTGACTCATACCCGTTCCAAATCCGCCAATGACAAGCCGCGATACGTGATCTCATAACCCGCCAAGCGCTGTTCTAGCCGCTGTGCTTTGGCTTTGAGCTGGCTCAGGCGCACGTTAGCGGGGTTACGTTTCACTTCGGCAATGAGTGCGATTTTGCTGAAGTCATTCACCGCCACGATGTCGATTTCATTGTTATTGCCAGACTCCCAATAATTGCCGATCAGGTTGTAATCACCGCTGGCAGCCAATTGCGCACGGAATAATTGCTCCAGCCATGCGCCGCTGTAGGTAGCAAAATCCCGCGCAATCGCTTGGCGGATAAAGGCGAAGTTTTCGATCTCCACCGCGCTGCGATAACGGTAAATGAAGCGAAACCAGAAGCTCAGGAACGCATCCTGAATCCGGTATTTAACCTGACGGCTGTTAGGGGTAGCAAAAACGGGCGTGACGCGCTGAATAATGTCGAAATCTTCTTCCAGCCGTTTCAGGTAAGGGCCGATGGAGATTTCCAGCACCGACTCAATTTCACTGCGGCTGGTTTTACCGCTGGCTAAGGTAGCAAGAATAGAAAAATAGGTGCTTTGTTCCGCGCCAAACTCCTCCGCCAGCCGATAACGCCCTTCTTCAATCACCAGACTGAATTCGTTGATCAGGCTTTCCCACACATCGCGTTGCGGGTCGGTTTGTACCAGCCATTCGAGGTATTTCGGCACGCCCCCGCTCACCGTGTACCAAGTCAACAGGTTTTCCGCGCTGTAACGTCCGCTATCGTGCAGCAATTCGGCAAGGTAAGCAGGCTTGAGCGGTTGCAAATTAATGCGGTGATCAGCACGCCCAAACAACGGTTCTTTGCTGTCCTGAAACAGTTTGGTCATTAGCGAATACAGCGAACCGCAGCAAATCAGGTGCAACTTGCAACGTGGACGGTACTGATCCCACAGGTTTTGCAGTTCGGAAAATACTGCGGGGTTCACCCGTGCAATGTCCTGAAACTCGTCGAGAATCAGCGTCAGTGGCTGGGTTTGCGCGTACTGGAACAGGATTTCTAGCACTTCGCGTAAGCTGCGGGGTTGTCCGAAAATCGGTAGGTTCAATTGGCTGCGGATTTGTTCGGTGAATTCAGCGCACAACAGCGGCTCAGCTTTGCGGGAAATGAACAGGTAAAGGGCTGAACCTTGGTAGGTATGCGCCAATAACCCCGTTTTACCGACGCGCCGTCGCCCGACCATTAAAGTCAAGCTGGATTTACCTTCCGCAGCTTGCCGTGACCACAAGCGCAGTTGTTGTTGTTCGTTGTCACGGTTGTAGAATTTCATGCAAAATTACCGTAAATATTGTTACAGTAACTTAACTTACAGTATGGATAAATTCAAGATCAGGAAGTCAGCCGCCGGTAAATATCCGCCACCTTCAACGGCAATTTCTTCACATCATCAATCTCCACCCAATTGGCGTGACCGTACATGTGCGGCAAATAATCCTTGCCACGCTGGTCGATGGTAATGCAAAACGGGTGAATCCCCGTGCGCCGTGCTTCAAACAAAGCTTGGCGCGTATCCTCAATCCCGTACTGCGTATTGTAGATGTCGAAATAATCCTCCGGCTTGCCATCCGATAACGTAATCAGCAAACGGGTTTTGGCTTCCACCTTATTCAACTTCTCGGTTAAATGGCGAATCGCCACGCCCAGCCGCGTGTAATCTTTCGGAATAATCCCCGCAATTCGCGCTTTGGTTGCCGCGTTATACGGGTCGTCAAAATGCTTAATGCGGTAAATCTCGCAGCGTTTACGCCCAATTCCCGAAAAGCCGTAAATCGCATAGCTGTCGCCCAGCTTTTCCAACACTTCGCACAGCATCACCAAGGCTTCGCGCTCGGCATCGTTGATCCAGCCTTTGGTGCTGCCGCTCATATCGACCATGAACATCACCGCCATGCTGCGATCCGCCCGGTGCATGTGCTGAAACAGCTTATCACTCATTTCGCGCCCATCGCGGCTATCGGCAAGCGCTTCCACCAGCGCATCAATATCCACGTCATCGCCCTGCGACTGGCGTTTCAGCAAACAGTTTTCATCGCGCATCGCCTCAAAAGTACGTCGCAAATGCTTGATCATGCCCTGATACTTATCCAGCACCTTATCCACATACGCCGGGTCGCCGTGAGGCAGTTCCAATTCACGTAACACACACCAATTCTTGCGGTAATGCTGGCGAGCAAAATCCCACTCACGGTACAAAAACGCCCCCTCTTCGTGGTAAATGCCTTTCCACACGTCCTCAATGTCTTTTTCTTCTTTTTGGTACAAGGACGGATCGTACTCACCATCCCCCGCAGGCACTAAAAATTCCGGCGGCACATCCCCCCAATCCAACATGATCGAGGTCAGCAACTGCTTCACGTCTTCCGGCGGCGCAATCGGCTTATCATCCAGCACCAACTCCATGCCCTGCCCCTCTTGCACCTCGCGCATCTCAAATTCCGGCGGTGCAACCTCCTTCTTCTCTTCCTCCTCCCCTGACAAGGGGAGGTCGGGAGGGGTTTCTTCCTTATGCTCTTTCACCAACTCCGCCAATTTCACCCGCAACAGAATCTTTTCGCGCTCCATCCGCGCCAACATACAAGCCGTCACCGCCTCAGGATTCAACCTCGTCTGATACACCGGCTGCGGAATCGGCAAACCCAACACCTGCGGCACTAACGCCAACACATCCTCAACCGTCGCCGATGGCGTATGCAATATCCCCCGACACGTTTCCCAAGCCGCCTGTAGGGGCGTACCCCCGTGTACGCCCTCTTCCCGCATTTCATCCAACCGCAAGCGCTCAATCCGCTGCATATCGCGCCACAACCCCGGCAACTCACGTTCCATGTACGCTTCCAAGCGCAAGGTATCGAGCGCATGAAACGCCGCCAACGCCTGTTCCCGGTCAGGGTAATCCGCAAACGCCGTCGCAAAATCCACCCGAAAGCTGCCAAAGCGCGTCTGCGCCCACATAAACGCCACCTGCGCCTTGCACAACAGGAAATTATCCTTGGACTTGACCAATTTCGCGGTAATATTCGGCAAATACAGCGTTTCACTGTCGGTATACACCGTGTCACCCTGCGCCAACTTCAGCCGCCGCCCCGACAACCCACACACGAAAGTCGACAAAATCGACTCCACTTCCTCAAAAGCAACGCCTTCCGCGTGGGCATGAGCGCTTTCTAGAAAGCTATCGACCTGTTGAATCACCGCCAAGGCCGGACGCAAACCCTGCTGATCAAAGGTATCCGCCGCGTGAACTGCCCACGCCTCAATCACCCGCCGTTCCAGCCGATCCAAGGCTTCCACCACGCGAATAATAAACTCGTGGCTAATGTAAACATTGGTGGTCAGCAAACGCTCTGCCCAACCGAGGATGAAATCTTGCGTATTCCGATCCAAATTGACCAAAGCGGCGACCAGTTGCTCGACTTTCAGCCAAGTAAACTCGACCTCATACAGCTCCTCAAGCCGCTCCAACAAAGTGGCGTAAGCGTGGGGTTGCTCCGTTGCTTTCAAACCCGTCTCCTAGAATAGTGCGCCAATCAGTTCGTTAATCGCTGCAATCATGTCGCTGTCATCCGTCAACGCCAGCGCAATCGCCCCCTGACACGCCGCTCGCGGCTCCACACCTTTGGCAATCAGCTTGCCCGCGTGTACCAGCAAGCGGGTGGAAGCACCTTCTTCCAAACCGTTGTCTTTCAGGTTGCGGGTCATTTCGGCAAGTTTCAGCAATTTATCGGTCATTACTGACGTTAAACTGGTTTCGTGCATAATGATTTCACGTTCCAACGCCGGTTTCGGGTAATCAAATTCAATCGCCACGAAACGCTGCCGGGTGGATTGCTTCAATTCCTTCAACACGCTTTGGTAGCCGGGGTTGTAAGAAATCGCCAAGCAAAAACTGTCCGGTGCTTCTAACAATTGCCCCAGTTTTTCAATCGGCATAATGCGTCGGTCGTCCGCCAGTGGGTGAATGACGACCATCGTATCCTTCCGTGCCTCGACAATTTCATCGAGGTAACAAATACCGCCGGAACGCACCGCCCGCGTTAACGGGCCATCGACCCACACGGTTTCCCCGTTCTTCACCAAATAACGCCCCACCAAATCAGAAGTCGTCAAATCGTCATGACACGACACCGTAATCATCGGGCGACGCAACCGCCACGCCATGTATTCCATGAAACGGGTTTTGCCGCAGCCGGTCGGGCCTTTCAACAACAAGGGCAAATGGTTGGCGTAAGCGGCTTCAAATAAGGTTATCTCATTACCAACCGGCACGTAATACGGCTCCTTTTCAATGAGATAGGTGGATGGATCGTGAATAAGGGCGTGAGTATGGGCATTAGCGGTATTCTCCACTATGGACTCCTGTGGTTGCTTGACATCAAGATCGCACGATAATAACAGCACCTAGCCTTGTACGGTTATTCTGGGACAGATACTAAGGGAGTTAACCAAATATCAGGAAAATTAGCGAGTGCATCGCACTAATGCTAAGGTCGGCAACATTCCCAATAATAAAAACAAGGGCTATCCCCATGACTACAACAGAAGCAGACATCGACTTTACACCGCCTGTCCAAGACAAAAATCTCGACATGGTGCGCAATATTCTCTTCGGCGAACAAGCGCGTGAAAACGAAAAGCGCTTAGCCAATCTGGAACGTTTCGTCAAAGTCTGGACAAACTCCGTGCGCGACGAAATGCGCAAAAACATGGACAGCCTCAACCACGAAATCCACATGCTGCAAGACTTGCTGGATCAGGAAGCCAAAGCCCGCATGGCAGACACCGCCATCGCCCGCAAACATTTTGAACACAGCAGCAAAGGCATAGAAAGCCTGCAACGTCAATTGCAAAGCAGCGAAACCACGCTCAACGAACGCATTACCGAAGAATCCAAACTGCTCAGCCAAATCATGGAAGAGCAACGTAACGATTTACTAACTCAACTCAAACAAGCCGCTGAACAATTGCGCCAAGACAAAGCCGATCGCAAAATGCTCGCCTCCTTACTCGACAACCTCAGCCATCAACTGGCAGGTGACAAGGCATAAGCCATGCAAGGCACGCCCGATATTTCACAATTGCGTTACCTACTGTTCGGCAAGGACTACGATGCCTTGCTGGCATTAAAGGCGCAGTTTGAAAACTCAGAACGCTACAGTGCCAGTGTTGCCAGCGTCATTGCCGAAGCGCTGCAACACCGCGAAACACACGATGGTGGCGTATCCAGCGTCTTAGCACCGACCGTTGAACGTGCCATGAGCCACGCCATCAGCACAGATCCCAAGCGCTTTGCCGACGTGCTCTACCCGGTGGTGGGACCTGCTATCCGCAAATCCATCCAACAAGCCTTGAACGAAGCGTTGGAAAACTTCAACCGCCTGCTCGAACAAAGCCTCTCGATACGTTCATGGCGTTGGCGCTTGGATGCTTGGCGCACCGGGCAATCATATGCGCAAATTGCCATGCTGCGCACCTTGGTGTATCAGGTGGAACAAGTTTTCCTGATTCACGGTGACACCGGCTTGCTGTTGCAGCATGTGGTTTCCGAAAACGTTACCAGCAAAGACCCGGAAATCATCTCCGGCATGTTGACCGCGATTCAAGACTTCATCAAAGACTCATTCGCCGTCGCTGGCGAAGACACGCTCGACACCCTGCGTCTGGGTGAACTCACCGTGTTGGTCGAACACGGCCCACACGCTGTCCTCGCCGTTGTGATACGCGGCACTGTCCCCGCCGAATTACGCGCCATGCTCGCCGAAACGGTCGAAACCATTCACCGGCAATACCATCAACAATTGCAAACGTATCAAGGCGATGCCAGTATTTTTGACAGTCTCGAACCTTTGCTGCGTGACTGCCTCATCAAAAAACAACAACAGCGAGAAAAACGCCCGCCTTGGTTGGCGTATCTGTTACTGGCTACCGTCGCGGGCGCACTCGGCTGGTGGCTTTACCAATACCAACAAGCCCAAGCAGCACTGACACATCAACAAGTATTGGCAGAGCAGGCACACCAAGCCGCAGTACAGGCATTGCACGAACAGTTAGCACAACAACAAAGCCAACACGCCACCTTGCAAGCTTCCCTACAAAGCCTGCTCGATCAGCAAACCCAGCAACAGCAACGCAGTGCCCAACAAATCGCCGCTGATACCGCTGCACTAACCAAACTGACCCAACAAATAGAAACTGCTAGCTACCCGTTTGAAAAAGCCACGGCGGACGTTGACCCCCGACATCCCGCCATTATCGCACTCAGCGAACACATCGGCGAACTGCTGCAAACGGCACAACGCCTAGATAAAACCGCGCAAGTCATGATTATTGGCAACGTGGATGACAGTGGCAATGCCCCGCTGAATCGTCAACTGGCGCAACAACGCGCTGAGAACTTGCGTACCGTGCTAATAACCTCCGGCGTACCCGCGTTCGTATTGGTTGCCTACGGCGCACAACATCCGGGGCTACCCAGCAACTTACAAAAAAATGAACGCAGCGCCCACTACCGCGTCAGCCTTTACTAACACCACAGAGGGAACCCATGATTCAGCAAAAAATATGCCTATTAGGCTCCTTCTCGGTAGGCAAAACCAGCCTGATTCGCCGCTACGTTGACAGCCTATTTACCGAAAAATACCTCACCACCGTCGGTGTCAAAATCGACAAAAAACAACTGGAACTCAATGGTACAGCGCATTCACTGATGATTTGGGACATTGCGGGGGAAGACGATTTCACCAGCATTCGCACGGCGTATTTACGCGGCATGTCTGGCTACATTATCGTCATTGACCCCACCCGCCCGCATTCGTATGAAACTGCACTCGCCATTCATAGCATGGTAAAAACCAGCGTCGGTGACTTGCCAGCCGTGTTTGCCCTCAACAAAGCCGACCTAAAACCCACCTGGCAACTCGAAGCCCCGCAACACCAACACCTGCAACAACTGGGACACCCCATCGTCGAAACCAGCGCCAAACAAAACGTCGGCGTTGAAACCATGTTCCTGAAACTGATCGAAAAATTAGGAGGCCAACATGGATAAACTGCTTGCCAATATCTGTGCCTCACTAAACATTGCAGTATTCTGCCAGCGCAACCGCGAATCTTTCCAGCTTCTCACCCATATGCCTGACTGGCTAGTGTTTTTCCTAAGTCAATCCGCTGCGGCTGAATGCTCACTCACCGACGCCTTTCCCTACCTGACTTGTTTCATCGACGACGCCGAACAACACTGGCAAGCGCGGAATGCCACCCCGTTATCCTCCGGTGTTTGGGTCGAAATTGACGAACTCGGCAACGAAATCGCCCTAGAAGCCAACGCCTTGTGGGTAGACGAACAAGCAATATTGCTGCTCAATAACCTAGGTGAAAAATACCGCAAAGAAGTCAACCACCTACAACAACTGCGCGACGGCTTGCTCACCCAAGAAAAACTCGAAAACGAAGTCCAAAAACGCACCATGAAAATCAAACAACGCGAAGAAGAAATCGCCATCAAACTGGTCAGCCTCACCAGTTACCGCGACGAAGAAACTGGCGCACACGTCAAACGCATTGGCTTATACGCCGCCGCAATGGGCAAAGCATTGGGCTGGGATCCCCAACAGATTGACGACATCCGCATTGCTGCCCCCATGCACGACATTGGCAAAATCGGTATTCCCGACCGTATCTTGCTGAAAAAAGGCAAACTCACTGACACCGAATTCGCCATTATGAAACGCCATACCGAAATTGGCGCAAAAATGCTACATGGCTCCCACATCCCCGTACTCGACATGGCCGCCGACATTGCACTGTGCCACCACGAAAAATGGGACGGTTCCGGCTACCCACGCGGGCTGATTGGCGAAGAAATCCCCGTTTCGGCACGAATCACCGCCATTGTCGATATTTACGATGCCTTGGTACACGAACGTGTTTACAAAAAAGCGCTCAGTGAAGCCGAAGCGTTGGAACTCATGGGCAGCATGACCGGCTCCCATTTGGATGCCAAACTGTTCGAGGTATTTCTGGGATTACTGCCCGTGATGCGGCGGATTCGTCAGGAAGTGAACGAAATTAACGAGCTACTGGTGTCTTATTAAAGCGCGGGGCAGACCAACGCCACAGCCGTTCACCCAACAATATTGCCAGCAGTACCGTATAAATCAGCGGCAACTCCGTGCGGGCTTTGCTGTCTGCTAACCACCAAAAGTGCAACACGCCCAAAGCTGTTAAGGGGTAAATCAGTGTATGCAGCCGTTGCCAGTTGCGCCCCAGCTTGCGAATCGCCGCTTTGAATGAAGTTAGCGCCAAAGGTATCATCAACACAAACGCCAACATCCCCACCGTAATGAAAGGGCGTTCCACAATGTCATACCAGATTTCCGCCCAATCGAAAAATTGATCTAGCCACAGGTAACTCAGCAAATGCAGCACCCCGTAGAAAAAGGCGAACAGGCCAAGCATACGCCGCAAACGTATCCCTTGAACCCAGCCTGTTGCCCGGCGCAGTGTCGAGAGCAATAACGTCAGCAGCAGAAACCGCAACGTCCATTCCCCCAAACTGCGCGTAACCGTTTCAATCGGGTTCGCCCCCAACGTGTCTTGCCACACGCCCCAACCTAACAGGGCTAACGGCAGCAATGCCAGTGCAAACACGACCGGCTTGAAGACTTTGGTGAAATACGGCTCACGCATCTGCATCAGAAATTTTCCCGCAAATCCATGCTGTTATACAGGCTGGCGACCTGATCGGCGTAACCATTAAACATCAATGTATCGCGTTTACGGAATTCACCAATACGGCGTTCTTTACGCTGACTCCAACGCGGATGGCTGACTTCTGGGTTGACGTTGGCGTAGAAACCGTACTCATCCGGCACGGTTGCCATCCACAACGAGGTTGGCATTTTCTCGACAAAACTGATACGCACAATAGATTTGGCACTTTTGAAACCGTATTTCCACGGCACGACCAAACGCAACGGCGCACCGCTTTGCCCCGGCAGGTTTTTACCGTACAAACCGGTTGCCATCAGAGTCAACGGGTGCATGGCTTCGTCAATACGTAAACCTTCCACATACGGCCAATCGTAGGCGCGACTTTTTTGTCCTGGCATTTGTTCAGGGTCATACAAGGTTTCAAAGCGTACAAATTTGGCTTTGGATGTCGGCTCAAACCGCTTCAACAAACCCGCCAACGGAAAACCCAGCCAAGGAATCACCATCGACCAGCCTTCCACACAACGCAGGCTGTAAATGCGCTCTTCGGTCGGATTCTGCTTGAGGATGTCTTCCAGCGACAGTTTGCCGGGTTTGGCGCATTCGCCATCCACCGCCACCGACCAAGGGCTGGTACGCAGCTTATCGGCACGTTTTGCTGGAGCGGTCTTACCCTGAGCTAATTCAATAAAATTGTTGTACGAAATAATGTCTTCGTAAGGGGTTGGCTCATCAGTGCTCGAAAACGGCGATTTCGCCTGTGCCAGTAAGGGCAAACCACTTGCCCCGATTAAAGCCATCCCCCCCAATGTTTTCAGAAAATCCCGACGGCGCTGGTAGAGCGCGTAATCGGTCACGTCGTTGTCCGTCAGATCGAATGAGCGTTTGATTAACATGCTGATCCCTCCTTGTTTAGGGTATTACGCATCAACATAGCAGCAATTCTCATTTTACCACCCACAACTCAATCTCGTCGGCTTGATGTCGTCGCTCCAGGGCCAGCGATTCAGAGCCTAGCCCTTTGATTCACGGATCAATGAGTTAAAGG
>CAYNNA010000031.1:0-24802 GCA_964398375.1 uncultured Thiothrix sp. | reverse complement strand
CCGCTAGTGTCGCTAAATGCATTGTTTCAATGCAAATTTATATGCGGTCGCCCTGTGGGAATCCCCGATAGGAACTTTATACATTGCCGCCACCGACTACGCGCTGTGTGCCTTGGCTTTCGACAGCAATTGGCAACGCATCCGCGCCACATTGGGTAACGTCAAAGCGCAAAGCAATGCCCTAACCCAAGCCGCCATCCGTCAATTACAAGCCTATTTTGCCGGAACACGCCGCTGTTTCGCCCTACCGCTGGAACTGCACGGCACCGATTTTCAACTGCGCACTTGGCAAGCCCTACGTGAGATTCCCTACGGCAAAACCTTAAGCTACTCCGAACAAGCGCAAATGATCGGGCAACCGCAAGCGGTGCGGGCGATTGGGCATACCAACGGCTTAAACCCTGTCAGCATTATCGTGCCTTGCCATCGGGTGATTGCGAAATCGGGTAAACTTGCAGGGTACGCGGGCGGATTGGCGGCGAAGGAGTATTTGCTGGCGTTGGAGGCTAAATCATGACAACGTTACGCTTGGCTGCGATTGTGCCGTTAACGCCGAATACTCACCACCACTCAGGAGCAGGTTTATCATGACGCAAGCGCATAGCACTCCCCGGATTACCGGCGTTATTCTGGCAGGTGGCAGAGGCAGCCGCATGGGTGGGCAGGACAAGGGCTTGCTCGAATGGCACGGTCGCCCCTTGGTAGCGCATTTGTTAGAAGCTTTGCAGCCACAAGTCGATGCTATCCTGATCAATGCCAACCGCAATCAGACACGTTACCAGCAATACCAACACCCGGTGATCAGTGATGAATTGAGCGACTATCAAGGGCCGTTGGCGGGGTTTGCAGCGGCAATGCAGGTGGCACAAACGGATTACATCCTCACCATTCCCTGTGATGCGCCGGAATTGGCAACGAATACCGCCGCCCGTTTACTAACAGCCTTGCAAGCTGAGCAAGCGGAAATTGCCGTGGCACACGATGGCGAACGCCTGCAACCCGTCCACGCGCTAATTCCAGTGCGTTTATTACCCAGCCTGCAAGCATTCCTTGCCAAGGGCGACCGTAAGATTGACTTGTGGTACGCGCAACACCGCATGGCCAGCGTCGATTTTTCCGATTGCAGTCGCATGTTCCGCAATATCAACACGCCGCAACAGCAGGCAGAGCTGGAACAACAAATTACTCCTGTAATCCCCGTCACTGCTAATCCTCCCGTGATCGGCGTATGCGCTTGGAGCGGCTCAGGCAAAACCACCCTGCTAACCGAAGTGATTCCACGTCTGAAAGCTGCCGGTCTTAACCTGACCGTGATCAAACACGGGCATCATCAGATCGAATTGGATTCCCCCGGCAAAGACACTTACCGCTTCCGTGAAGCCGGTGCTGACCAAGTATTGCTAGCATCACGCAAACGTATAGCAATCATGCAGGAATGCAAAACCCAACGCGAACCGGAACTGGTGGATGTGTTGCGTTTCATCAACCGCGATTGCGCCGATCTGGTGTTAGTGGAAGGTTTCAAGCACTCCGCAATTCCCAAAATCGAAGTGTATCGCCCCAGTGTCGGCAAACCGTTGCTGTACCCGAACGACAACACGGTGATTGCGCTGGCAACCGATGATATGACGCTGGACGTTCCGGCACACATCACCAAGCTGGATCTCAATCAGCCGGAGAGCATTGCCGAGTTTATCCTGCAATGGCGTACTCGCCAGCTCTAATGGTCGAGCTGATTTAGCCAAAGTTGACAGGTAAACTACTCACGCTCGATTGCACCACACACCGGGCAAGCCGGATCACGCGGCAAGGTAAAGCGCATCCATTCCAGTGCCTGTCCATCGAACAGCATGACTTTGCCCGTGAGGGTTTCACCCGTTCCCACCACTAATTTGACCACTTCCAACGCCTGCATACTGCCCAAAATCCCCAGCAACGGCCCGACGACACCGTTTTCACTGCACGTTTGCGCAATGCCACCTACCTTGCCGTAAAAACAATGGTAGCAAGGGTTTTCCCCACGATACGGCTGGAACACGCTGATCTGCCCTTCCCAACGAATCGCGGCTGCCGATACCAACGGCTTGCGGGCTGCGACGGCGACCCGATTAATCAGCAGGCGCGAAGCGAGGTTATCGGTGCAATCCACCACCACATCCGCTTGCTGCATCTGGCTCAGTAATTCAACCTCATCCAATTGGTATGGTAAGGTTTCCAGGGAGATTGCTGGGTTAAGGCGCCGCAAGGTTTCCGCTGCGGAGTCCACTTTACGCTGCCCGATTTTCGGCGTATCGTGAATAATCTGCCGCTGCAAATTGGTCAGGTCGACCACATCCGGGTCACACAAGACCAGCGTTCCCACCCCGCTCGTGGCAAGGTACATCGCCACAGGCGAACCCAAACCGCCCACTCCAATGATTAGGACACGTGCCGCATTGAGCTTTCCTTGCCCGATTATATCAATCTGCGGCAACATAATCTGACGGCTGTAACGCAGCAATTCTGCATCATCCATAACGTTTGTCCTCGTGGTTTTTGCGGACAGAAAAAAGCCCTTACCGATTGCAACCAGTAAGGGCTTCCTTTTACAGGTCAATCCAACCTGATGCAGTATTTTGGTGGCTACACCTAGATTCGAACTAGGGACCCCATCATTATGAGTGATGTGCTCTAACCAACTGAGCTATGTAGCCATGAGGCTTAAGACCTTAACGACCCTCGCCAATATTGTCAACGAGTTTCGACGCTAAATTTCAGCATAAGTATTACATCCAACTCCGCCCGCTACTTTCCGCCTGATACAAGCTGTCATTCACGATACGCTTACCCGCTGCCCAGGGGATAAACGGTACGCCCTGAGCACCCGATGCAAACACCAGCCGCACATGGCACAAGTTGTGGCGCTGCAACCACCAGCTTTGCGCATAGCTCACCTGCTGCACCTTAAAAATCGGCAGGCAGTAATAATTCACCCCAATCAGCCCATTGCGGATATACAAAAACTGACTATCCAGCGCATACCCCCAGCGTCGCCAACGCAACACGCTCAGCAAGCCGATCCAAACCCCAAGCAGTAACGCAACATTCGCTAATAACGGCGAATCGGGGCGCAACAGCCATTGCGACACCCCGACCAACACAAGACAGAACAAAAACGGTCGGATTAAAAACCGCCAGTTAATCGGCGCAAACCTCACCTCGGCTAAACGCTGCGCTGGCAACGCCTCCGTCAATAACGCTTGTGCATCCTGCGGCGTAACAGCAGGAACCATAATCCGCCCTGTTTCGGCTAAACCTGCTTGTGGGGCTTGAATTTGCTCGAAACGCACATTGCAACGCCCAAACACCCGCTCCAACCAACGTTGCTGAAATTGCACCCATTGCAGGCGTGACAGTTTCATACTGACTTCGTGGCGAGTAAACAAACCACAACGCTGGATATAACGCTCACCACGTTGCACCAAGCTGTAATCAAACAAGCTCAACATCGCACCCGCCACCGATAACAACGCCATGAACATAACCACCAACAAAGCAATGCCCACCATCAGCACCAGCAACCAGCCCAGCGACTGCTGCGTCGGGTCAAAATACTGCACCACATCAATGCCCGACATTTCCAGCCGTTCACTGAGCCGCTCCAGCGCGTTATCCCAAAACGGTGTCGTTGCTGCCAAAAACACCCACACCCGATTATTGCTAATCCCATAAATCAACAAATCGCCCATGCTGCGCCGATTCAGCAAGCGTTCGTTGGGGATGGTATCCGTCACATCCTCAATATCGCTGGCAAGCGTAGTGGCGGTCTCTTGGGTAAGCGGTGTGCTTGAATGCGCGGCATAAATGGCGTATTGCAAGGCTTCCGCCTGTGAACGCGATAATGCCACCAAGTGCGCCTCGTCACGACTCGAACCAGCAGTATCCAACTGCACCATCACATGATCAGTGAAGCGGTAATACCAAGGCTGTTCCAATTTCACATTCTGAATGCGCTCGAATGGCAGATTGAGCTGGGTTTTTTGAATAACCCCTGCCTGAATATCCACCGTGTTGCCACTCACCCGAAACTGGTAAAAATAATAGCGCAACACCGCAATACCCGCGAACAAACCCAAGCCAAGCACTATCGCGCCCAACGTCAGCAGTGGCGCATCTTGCAAGCCCCGATAAGCAAAAATCGCCAGCGGAATCACATAAAACACACTGCCAAACACCGCCTGTAAACTTTGCAAACTGAAATACAGCAAGGCAATCGGTGATAAATACTGCCAGTTTTCCAGTGTTTGCAGCGCCTTATCCGCCATGCCGTAAATCCTGATGCTGCAAAATAAACTGCCGCAAGCTTTGCGCCCGGTCCACAGGCAAACCGGGGATTGCAAACGTATACGTACCGCTACCGGCACTAAACACCTGCAACGTTGCCAACCCCGCACTGCGTTCAATCGGGCCGCGTTTCAGTTCAATGTGTTGAATCCGGGTCAACGGCTGAATCACCGTGTGCCGAAACAATAAACCCCAACGAAACCCGACATCATGCTCACGCAAGGCATACGCTACGCGCTGATCGGCGAAAATGCCATACACACTGTACAGCACACTCAACGCAAGCAGCCCAGCCATCACCCAACCTGCCCAAGGTTGGTAGTCGGCGGTGATAGCAGCTAATGGCGTGTAGTGACTCACCCACCACACCACCCCCAACACCAGCGTCACCACCACGTTCAGCACAAAATTAATCGGCATATAACGCGGCGAGAGTGCTTGCCAGTCGAATTGTTCAACATCGGGTAAATCTGCCAACGGCACATTGGTGTTATGGAACGCTAGGTTTTGCATAGTGCTTGACCCCAAATTAGTATGGATGCAACACACTCCGGTGTTTTAGTGAGGTTGTCAATTTAAAGTTGATGAAACTGGTAAGATGGCGGGTCAGTATCCGCTTAACGGTGTCGATCTAAATCAAGGAGTTATCATGCACATCATCACGCAGCAATCAACCCTTGCCGCTTGGCTATGCCTCGCCGCCCTGTGCCTCCCCACGTCACTGGCAGCGCGGCAAGCCTCAGATACCGTTGCCCCGCAAACCACCCACACGCTCAAGCCGCAAACGCTGGTGAATGCCAAGCAGTTCATGGTAGCAACCGCGCACCCCGACGCGACTCAAGCCGGTTACGCCATCCTCAAAGCAGGCGGTTCGGCGGTAGATGCGGCAATCGCAGTGCAATTAGTGCTGGGTTTGGTCGAGCCGCAAGCCTCCGGTTTGGGTGGCGGCGCACTCATGGTGTTATGGGATGCCGACAAGCAGCAATTGGTGGCACTGGATGGGCGTGAAACCGCCCCGCAAGCCGTGACCCCCGACCTGTTTCTGGATGAACTCGGCGAACCCTTGGCATTTATGGATGCGGTCGTCGGCGGGCGTTCCGTCGGCACACCCGGCACGGTGGCCTTGTTGGCACACGCCCACGCCAATTACGGCAAACTGCCTTGGCAAGACCTGTTCGGGGCGGCACGGCAATTGGCAACGGATGGCTTTGTGGTAACGGCACACATGGCGGAACAAATCGCCGATAGTGCAGACAGTTTGCGCACCTTTCCCGCCACCCAACAGTATTTTTTCACCCCATCCGGCAAGCCCTTGCCCGCCGGATTTGTCCGCAACAACCCAGAATACGCCAAAACGCTGGACGTACTGGCGAAGCAAGGTGCGAAAGGCTTTTACCAAGGCGAGATTGCTCAAGCCATTGTTGACACGGTGAGCAAAGCCGCCAACCCCGGCAAGCTGGCATTGCAAGATTTAGCCGATTATCAGGTGAAAGCGCGTGAGGTGTTGTGCGTGGATTATCGCCAGCACGAAGTCTGTGGCATGGGGCCGCCAACCTCCGGCATGGTAGCGATTGGGCAGATATTAGGAATGCTCAGCCATTTCGACCTGAAAAAACTGGGGGCAGATAACCCGCAAAGCTGGCGTTTAATCGGCGATGCCACCCGCTTGGCATTCGCGGATCGCGGGCGTTATCTGGCAGACAGTGATTTCGTGGATGTGCCGGTGCAAGCCTTGCTCGCCCCCGCTTACCTGAAACAGCGGGCGCAAGCCTTGCAGGGTGAAAAAGCACTGGAAACGGTTGCCCCCGGCGATCCGCTGCCCAAAGTATCGCAGCAATGGGCGGATGATGCCGCGCTGGAATTGCCTTCCACCAGCCATTTCGTGATTGTGGATGCCAAAGGCAATGTGGTGTCGCTGACCAGCACCATTGAAAACGGCTTTGGTTCGCGGTTGATGACCAAGGGTTTTTTGCTGAATAACGAATTGACTGATTTTTCCTTCAAAGCCGCTGAAGATGGCGTGCCAGTTGCCAATCGGGTGGAAGCAGGCAAGCGCCCGCGTTCGTCGATGTCGCCCACGATTGTGCTAAAAGATGGCAAACCGGTGATGGCACTGGGTTCACCGGGCGGGCCGCGCATTATCAGTCATGTGACGAATGCGCTGATTGCGCAACTGGATTGGGGTTACGACATCCAGCAGGCATTCAGTATGCCGCACCGGGTCAACCTGTTTGGGCGTTATGAGCTGGAGGACAGCACGTCTGCCGCCGCCATGCGACCCGCGCTGGAAGCCTTGGGTTATGAAGTCACCACCAGCACCATGACATCTGGCTTAAGCGGAGTGGTGATTACCCCCCAAGGCTTGCAAGGCGGGGCGGATCCGCGTCGCGATGGCACGGTGCTGGGGGATTAGCCGTTGGGGCTTGAACAAAATCTTGTCATCCCAACTCACGTCCGGGTTGCGGTTAAAAATCACCAAATGCGCTTCCTGCGTGCCAAATTGACGCGCATAGCCGCTGACTTGGCTCACCAGTACAGCTTCCGATTGCGAGGGAATCAAGGTGGCGGTAAATAATGTCGAAGTGAACAAAAGCAGATAATCCATTGCTGAATTATCTGCCAAGCAAACAAATTATGCCGCTGCTTTGGCAGGCACTTTTTTCAGCTCAACGATATTGCCCCTTGCGGGCTGCGCCTCCTCATCCGCCGCAGGCACAGGTGTTGCCTTGCGCCCGTGTCGCTCGTACAAAAAGCTCAACACCGCCTTACGGCAACGCATGTATTCCGCTGATTCCGCCATCGCCACCCGATTGCGCGGGCGCGGCAGATTCACCGTCACAATATCCCCCACACTTGCCGCCGGGCCATTCGACATCATCACAATCCGGTCTGATAGCAAGACCGCCTCATCCACATCGTGGGTAATCATGATGACGGTATTGCCCAACGTCGCCTGAATTTCCATCATGGAATCCTGCAAATGCGCACGGGTTAAAGCATCGAGTGCGCCGAAAGGCTCATCCAGCAACAACACCTGCGGTTGCATCGCCAAGGCACGTGCAATCCCGACCCGCTGCTTCATCCCGCCGGAAATTTCATCCGGGCGTTTGTGCATGGCATGATCCATGTGTACCAGCGTCAGATTATACTCAATCCATTCACGCATTTCGGCTTTGGACTTTTTGCCCTTGAAGACCTGTTTCACCGCCAGCTCAACGTTTTCATACGCCGTCAGCCAAGGCAATAAGGAATGGTTCTGAAATACCACCGCCCGTTCCGGCCCCGGCTCATTGACTTCACGCCCATCCAGAATCACCCCACCTTCCGTAGCTTGATACAAGCCTGCGACGATGTTCAGCACAGTGGATTTGCCACAGCCAGAATGCCCGATAATCGACACAAACTCACCCTTTTCAATGCGCAAATCCACTTTATCGAGCGCACGAAACGGCCCTTGAGGGGTAGGAAAGTCGATGGATACCTGTGAAATCAGCAGGTGATCCGTGTGCTTTGTTGTCATCACTCTTCTCCTTATCGCTTAACGCAATGCCGCGTTCTTATCCCACGACACCTGACGTTGCAGCAGCAACATGCCGCGATCCAACGCGAAACCGATTAAACCAATCACAATCACCGCCACCATAATGCGCCCCAGCGAATTGGAACTGCCGTTTTGGAACTCATCCCACACAAACTTGCCCAAACCGGGGTTTTGCGCCAGCATTTCCGCCGCAATCAGCACCATCCACGCAATCCCCAAGGATAAACGCAAGCCGGTGAAAATCATCGGAATCGCCGAAGGCAGCACAATTTTACGCACATGCGTCCACCAACTCAGGCGTAACACCTTGCTGACGTTCTGCAAATCCTTACTGATATTGGCAACACCCACCGTGGTATTAATAATCGTCGGCCACAAACAGCACAGCAGCACCGTCAACGCCGAGTTAATGAACGATTTATCAAACGTCGGATCATCCGACACATACACCGCACTCACGATCATGGTCACAATTGGCAACCACGCCAGCGGCGATACCGGCTTGAAAAGCTGAATCAGCGGGTTAAGCGCGGCATACACGGTCTGGCTCAGCCCCGCCACAATCCCCAACGGAATCGCAATCAACCCCGCCAACACAAAGCCCGTCATCACCGTGATAATGCTTGTCCAGATTTGATCAAAGAACGTGGCTTTACCGGTGTAAGGGCGAACACTGATTTCAGCATTGGGATCTTCTGCCAACGCACTAGCATTGCGATCCTCTTGCCGCTGGTAAAACTCGACTTCTTTCTGACGTGCCGCCTGATGCTCATCAATCAGACCAGTAAATTGCTCGAAAACCTGCACTGGCCCCGGCACTGCCCCCAACGACGTCACGATCTTGGGCGCACCGATCTGCCAAATCGCTAAAAACAGCAGGATACCGAGAAACGGTGCGACGAGAGTCTGGAATAGTTGCTTGGTATACATAGGAATACTCTCCCCCTTAAACCTTATCGTCTTTCTTCAAGCCAATTTTGAACTGTTCGATGTACTCGTTCGGCTTTTTACCGTCGTAACTCGTACCGTCGATAAAATCACTCGTGGCGGGCTTGTAACCGGATTCCGCAGCGAAGTCCGGGAAATCTTCCTTCTTCAGTTTGCCTTCGGTGATTAGGGCTTCTGCGGCGATTTTGTAGATGTCGGGGCGGTAAACCTGCTTGGCAGTGTCATCAAACCACTTATCATCCTTAGGTTCGCCGATTTGCCCCCAGCGGCGCATTTGCGTCAGATACCACACCGCATCGGAGTAGTACGGGTAAGTAGCGTTGTAGCGGAAGAACACGTTGAAATCCGGTACATCGCGCTTGTCGCCTTTTTCATACTCAAACGTGCCGATCATGGAATTTTCCAGTACCGCCCTGTCCGCCCCGACGTATTCCGGTCTGGAGAGAATTTCAACAGCTTCCTTGCGGTTAGCGTTGTTGTTTTCATCCAGCCAGTGACCCGCACGAATCAGGGCTTTTACTAGACGCGCCGTGGTGTTGGGGTTCTTTTCAGCAAATGATTTGGTGATGCCGAAGACTTTTTCCGGGTTGTTTTTCCAGATTTCGTAGTCGGTAATGACCGGAACGCCGATACCTTTGGCAACCGCTTGCTGATTCCACGGCTCGCCGACGCAATAGCCGTCGATCGTACCTGCCTCCAGCGTGGCGGGCATTTGCGGTGGCGGGGTCACGGATAACATCACATCCGCGCCGATTTGCCCTTTGATGTCATCTTTTGCCGGAGCATACGTGCCGGGGTTCAAACCGCCCGCCGCCAGCCAGTAACGCAACTCGTAGTTGTGGGTGGAAACCGGAAACACCATGCCCATATTGAATGGCTTGCCTGCCTTTTTGTATTCCTCGACCACCGGTTTGAGTGCGTCCGCTTTGATCGGGTGGACAGGCTTGCCGTCTTTCATTTCCAGATGCGGCTTCATTTTTTCCCAAACGGCGTTGGATACCGTGATGCCGTTGCCGTTCAAGTCCATTGAAAACGGGGTGATAATGTCAGCCTTGGTGCCAAAACCGATGGTGGCAGCCAGTGGTTGCCCTGCCAGCATGTGTGCGCCGTCAAGTTGTCCATCGACTACACCATCCAGCAATACTTTCCAGTTGGCCTGCGCTTCAAGCTTGACGAACAGACCTTCGTCTTCAAAGAAACCCTTTTCATAGGCTATTGCCAGCGGAGCCATGTCGGTCAATTTGATGAAACCCAATTTCAGGTCAGCCTTTTCCGGCTTGCCAATCTCAGCCAATGCATTGCTACTGATCAGTAGCCCCGTACTCATACTCAAGGTTAATGCCAACGCCAGCGTCGCTTTCTTGAGGAAGGTACGGCGTTCGGTTGCGTGTGTGTTGCTCATCGTAAAAACCTTTATCGTAGCCAAAAAAAAAGCCCTGACAATCTGTTGGCGGAGGAGGAACCAACAGTCGTCAGGGCAGCTTTACCCAAATACCCGCGCTACATCGCACGGTTAGGAGGAGGAGTCACTTCATGATTACGCAGTCGCCGTTGACTGCATGGGGGTTTCAATGCAAGGGATGTGCCAAATGTAAAAATAACGGAATGGTGGCGAATTTGGTGAGTTTCGCAGGTACTCTACCCACCCTACAGTTCATTAGGCTGCACTTATGTTGTGCTTTTTCGGCTGAGTTTGGGCAAGATTGGTGCAGTCGTGGCAGCATCTTGCCGGAACACGCCGCCGCTTCGCGTTACTGCGGGAGTTGAAGGGTTATAGCCGTAACCGCTCCAACGCCACGTAACTATTCCCCATCGCTATCGGCTGGCTGGCATCACGCAACACCCACGGCGCAAGGCAATGCACTGATGGCAAATAATCCACCGTCGGATACGGTAGGCTCAAGGTTTCAGCAGCCAAGCGATACAACGGCGTGCAATACACCGTCGCCAACAATGCCGCAGGATCAGCGGGCAACGTTGCCAATTGCCCGGTGGCGTACATTTGTGCCAAAAAGTACTCACCGTGCGAATGCCAAGGGAAATTAGCCGCGTAACGCGCAAACACATTGAAATCCGGCAGCAAACGTTCCGGCTCATCCGGCGCGTAACGGTAACGCCCCAACAACGGCGGCTGGATCAAAGCCAGCGGCACATCCAAATAATCCTGCCGGGCCAATAACTCGGCAATACGCACGCGATTGTGTGGCTCATCCAACCAGTGCGCCGCTTCGAGCAAGGCACACAACAAGGCTTGATGCGTTTCAGGGTTAGCTTCCGCCCACGCCTGGGTCACACCCAGCACTTTTTCGGGGCCATTGTTCCACAAATCGTAACTGGTGACGGCAACCTGCCCAATACCTCGACTGACCGCTTGCTGATTCCACGGTTCACCCGCGCAATAGCCATCAATCTGACCTTGCGCCAAGGATTCGACCATTTGCTGCGGGGGAATGACGCGAATTTCCACATCCTGCCCCAACACCAGACCGCCATCCTGCAACCATGCCTGCAACAAATAATGGTGCTGCGAGAAAGGGTAGACGCAACCGAATACCAGTTTGCGCGGCATTTGCGCATCTAAAAGACGCTTGAGACCATGCGCTCGCACCGGGGCGGTGCATAATGCTTGTGGGTAATGTTCCCGCATGGCTTGCATTAACGGGCTGGCGACGGTAATCGCGCTGCCATTCAAGCCAAGATTGAACGCGGCTTGCATGGGAATTCCCAAACCGTCGATGCCCAAGGTTGCTGCCAAAGGCATGGGAGCCAGCATGTGCGCCGCATCCAGTTCGCCAAACGCCACGCGGTCGCGGATGTTTGCCCACGAGACTTCGCGTTGCAAAGTAACGTGCAAACTGTATTTTTCAAAGAAACCACGTTCCTGTGCTGCCACGAGCACGGCACAATCGGTCAGAGGCAAAAAGCCGATGCGTAAATCTTGTTTCATCAGAATTTCCCCCCTAGCAAAGCCATTGCTGCAACGAAATTGCGAGCAGCCTCACCGATTTTCATATTGCGATCCATCGCCATTTTACGCAGCAACTGATACGCCTCTTCTTCGGAAAGATTGCGGTGCTGCATGAGGATGCCCTTGGCTTTATCCACATCTTTGCGGTCTTGCAGTCGGGATTTGTAGTCTTCGAGTTCTTCCTTGAGTTTCTGGTGCTCTTGGAAACGGGCAATTGCCACTTCCAGCACTGAGTTGAGGCGCTTATTCGGCAGATCATCCACGATGTAAGCGCTCACTCCCGCACTGATGGCAGCACGTGTCGTTTCAATATCGCTTTGCTCAGCGAAAAACACGATGGGTTTGGGCATTTCGCGGCTGACATTACGCAACGATTCGAGTGTATCGCGATCAGGGCTTTGCATGTCGATGAGGATAATATCGGGCTGGTGGGTACGCACCGCATTCAACAAGTTGTCGAGTTGCCCAACACGAACAATGTGGGCATAACCAGCAGCTAACAGTGCGACTTCGAGACTCGCGGAACGTTCAGGGTCATGATCGACCAACATAAGTTTGTGCATATGAACCTTTTTATAAGCAAAAGCTAATGCAAGACCAATGCAAAAATTACGCCAGTAACGCCTGCAACTCCGGCAAGCACGAGCCGCAATTCGTGCCCGCATTCAAACACCGCCCAATGCTTTCCACCGAGTCCAGCCCTTGCTCGGCTATCGCTTTGCGGATGGTTTTCTCACCTACGTTAAAACACGCACACACCGTCCGCCCCTTATCTTCACCCGCCACCGCTGGTTTGCCCAACAGTAAACTGGTGCGGTCAGCATGGGGAAGTTGCTCATGGGCGAACAAACCCACCAACCAATCCCGCGCAGGCAATACGCCCCCCGCCGCGCTGATAAACAGGCAACTTTCCAACTGCTCCCCCGTGAAACGCGCCGCACGGTAAGTTTGCCGCGCCGTATCGAGGTATTCCGTCCAGTTCACCCCGCAATCCTCTTGGCACAGCAAATCGCGGGCGAAGCCTGCCCAATCGGCGGCGGGTTGCTGGCCTGCGAGTTCATAACGCCATGCGTTGGGGACTTTGATGGCAGTCCAATACCCTGTTGTTGGCATCAGCTTCCGGCGCGAAATCAAAAAGCCTTGCCAAGCCGACGCATACGCCTCAATCGCCACTGTCGCGTGCTTGCTCTCCGGCTGCCCCGAAATCGGGTCAACGTTTGCCGGAATCAACGCCCCCACGCCTGCCGCGCCGCTGAATTGCTCGCTCCAGTGCATCGGCACAAACAAGCTGCCACGTTGCTGGTCACGGCTAGTTTTGACCTTGACCAAGACGGATTGGGTAGCGGTGTAGAGCCGTGCAATCCCGCCATCTTGCAAGCCTTGATCCCGCGCATCACAGGGGTGCATTTCCACGTAAGGCTCAGCGACGTGCGCGGACAAGCGCGGCGAAATCCCGGTGCGTGTCAGCGTGTGCCAATGGTCACGCACCCGCCCGGTATTCAACACAAACGGGAATTCGGGCGTGCGTTGTGCTTGCGGCAAACGCGGTTGCACGGCGATGAATTGTGCCTTACCGGATGGGGTGAAAAATTTGCCATCGGCAAACAAGCGCGTGGTTCCCTGCCCTGCGGCATCCAGCGGCCATTGCGTCGGCGGTAATTGGTCGTAATCTGCCGCCGTCAGGGTTTGCCATGCGCCTAGGTTGAAGCAGCGTGCGCCGTGATTTTCAAACGCGGATAAAGCAGCATGTTCGCGGAAAATTTCGTGGGCGGATTGATACGCAAACGCCGCCCCAAAGCCCATTGCCTGCGCCACTTCAGCCAAGATTTGCCAATCCTGCTTAGCTGCGCCCGGTGCAGGCAAAAACGGCGGTTGGCGTGAAATCGTGCGGTCGCTGTTGGTAACAGTTCCGTCGCGTTCGCCCCATGTCAGCGCGGGCAAACGGATGTGCGCCAAATCCACGGTATCGGTATTGCGCACACAATCGGAGACTACCACCAGTTCACACTGCTGCAAGGCACGGCGCACTTGCACACTGTCCGGCAAACTCACCGCCGGATTTGTACCCATAATCCACACTGCTTTAACCTTGCCCGCTTCCATCGCTTGGAACAAATCCACCGCTTTCAACCCAGCCTGTGGCGCAATGCGTGGCGATTGCCAGAAACGTTGCACCAAGTCGCGGTGCTGCGAGTTGTCGATGTCGAGATGTGCGGCAAGCTGGTTCGCCAGCCCGCCAACTTCACGCCCACCCATCGCGTTGGGTTGTCCGGTGAAGGAAAACGCGCCCGCCCCCACCTTGCCAATGCGCCCCGTCAGCAAGTGGCAATTAATCAGCGCATTGCCTTTGTCCACGCCGCTGGAGGATTGGTTGATGCCTTGCGAAAACACCGTCACCACTTGCGCGGTTGCCCCGAACAGCGCGTAAAAACGTTGCACATCCTCCACCGACAAACGGCATTGTTCCGCCACTGCCTGCACACTGGATGCGGTGGTTTTTGCCAGCTCTACCGCTGGTTCCATGCCTTTGGTGGATTGGCTGACAAAAGCAGTATTGGTATGCCCATTTTCCGCCAGCCATGCCAGCAAGCCGTTGAACAAGAACGCATCCGTCCCCGGCGCAAGCCCCAAGTGCAAATCAGCAAGGTCGGCGGCTTGGGTACGACGCGGGTCAATCGTCACCACTTTTAACGCGGGGTTGAGCTTTTTCGCTTTGACCATACGCTGGTACAGCACGGGATGACACCACGCGGTATTGCTGCCCACCAACACGATGAGTTGCGCCGCCTCCAAATCGTCGTAGCTGCATGACACGAGGTCTTCACCGAAAGCGCGTTTGTGTGCCGCCACCGCCGACGACATGCACAGGCGCGAATTGGTGTCGATATTCGCCGAACCGAAATAGCCCTTCATCAGCTTGTTGGCAACGTAATAATCTTCCGTCAGCAATTGACCGGAAACGTAGAACGCCACTGCATCCGCGCCGTGTTCCGCGATGATTTGCTGGAAACGGCTGGCGATGGTAGATGTGGCTTCGTCCCATGACACCCGCTGCCCGTGGATTTCGGGATAAAGCAAGCGTTGCGGATGGTCTAGCGTTTCCGCCAGTGCTGTGCCTTTGGAACACAGCCTGCCGAGGTTGGCGGGGTGTTCCTTGTCGGGGCGCACCTTGAATGCGCCCGCCGTATCCTGTTCGACGATGACCCCGCAGCCTACGCCGCAGTAGGGGCAGGTGGTTTTGGTTTGCATATCTCGTTCCTTAAGAACCCTCACCCCAACCCCTCTCCCAGAGGTAGAGGGGCTAAGAAAAGAGTGCCTTCGTTATCTTGCTCCCCCTCTACCTCTGGGAGAGGGGGCTGGGGGGTGAGGGTTCTTAAAGCTGGAGGAAAACCCTGCCGCCTTCCACTTTCACTGGAAACACATTGCTGCACCCTTCATCCGGGGCAAGCGCGTTGCCGCTGGCAAGGTCGATCTTCCAGTTGTGCAAGGGGCAAGTGACGGTATGCCCGTGCATAATGCCTTGCGACAAGGGACCGCCTTTGTGCGGGCAAGCATCGCGAATGGCGAATACGCTATCATCGGAAGCTCGAAACACGGCGATGTCCATCTCGCGGGTTTTGATCAGGCGCGAACCGAGTACCGGAATTTTGTTCAGTTCGACCACTTCTATCCATTTACTCATTGTTATGTCCTCGTTAGGCTTCGATCATGATGGGGGTGAATTCGTCGGCTTGCGCACCTTCGGCGCGGGCTTTCCACGGGTCGATTTGTGCGGGCTGTTGCGAAATCAGGAAACGTTCGTACAAGGCTTTGCGCTGGGCGGCATCATCCACCACTGCTTTTTTGACCTTTTCCAAGCCGACGCGCTCGATCCACGGGGCGGTACGTTCCAGATAATGCGCGTCTTCGCGGTAGAACTGGCAGAACGCACCGGTGTATTCCAGCACCTGCTCTTCGGTTTCGACCTTGCACAGCAAATCGGTGACGCGCACTTTGATACCGCCATTGCCGCCGACGTGCAACTCGTAGCCGGAATCGACGCACACCACGCCGATGTCCTTGATGGTCGCTTCCGCACAGTTGCGCGGGCAACCGGACACTGCCAGTTTGAACTTGTGCGGCATCCACGAACCCCACGTCAGTTCTTCCAGCTTTACGCCGAGTCCGGTGGAATCTTGCGTGCCGAAACGACACCATTCGCTGCCGACACAGGTTTTCACGGTACGCATCGCCTTGCCGTAAGCGTGACCCGACACGAACCCTGCCGCGCTTAAATCCTTCCACATCGCTGGCAACTGTTCTTTTTTGATACCAAACATATCAATGCGCTGCCCGCCCGTGACTTTCATGGTCGGCACTTGGTATTTGTCGGCAACGTCCGCAATGGCGCGTAATTGGTCGGAGGTACACATCCCGCCAAACAGACGCGGTACGACCGAATACGAACCGTCTTTCTGGATATTGCCGTGGACACGTTCATTGACGAAACGCGATTGTGCATCGTCCACGTATTCGGTGGGGAAGGCGCACAGCAGGTAATAATTGAGCGCGTTGCGGCAAGTCGGGCAGCCATCCGGGGTTTTCCACTCGAAATGCTCGCGTACCGCAGGCATGGTTTTCAGGTTGTGCTGAATAATACCGTGGCGTACTTCGTCGTGGGTGTAATCGGTGCATTTACACAGCGGTTTGGTTTTGGGTGTAGCGGAATAGTCGCCGCCGACGGTGTGTGCCAGCAAGGATTCGACCAGTCCGGTACACGAGCCGCACGAAGCCGAGGCTTTGGTGTGGGCGCGGACTTCATCCAGCGTGAACAGCTTTTTCTCGGTAATCGCTTTTACGATGTCGCCCTTGCACACGCCGTTACAGCCGCAAATTTCGGCATTGTCCGGCAAGCTGGCAACGCGGGTGTCGGGGTTATGCCCCGAATCGCCCAAATGTGCTTGCCCGAATAACAGGGTGTCGCGGAAGGCGGAAATGTCCGTGCCATCTTTCATGAGCTGGAAATACCAACTGCCATCCACGGTATCGCCGTACAGCATCGCGCCTTTGATCACGTTATCTTGCAGCACGATTTTCTTGTACGTGCCGGAAGCCGCATCTTTGAACACAATATCTTCGGTCTGGTCATTGCCGGTGAAATCGCCAGCGGAAAACAATTCAATGCCAGTGACTTTCAGTTTGGTGGAAGTCACCGTGCCTTGGTAACGGGCAATGCCGTGTTTGGCGAGGTGGTTGGCGGCAACTTTGGCTTGCTCGAACAACGGCGCAACCAAGCCGTAGGCAATACCGCGATGTTGCACGCATTCGCCAATCGCGTAGATTTTCGGGTCGGTGATGGTTTGCATGGTGTCGCTGACCACGATACCGCGTTCGCAATACAAGCCTGCGGATTTGCCGAGTTCGGTATTGGGTTTGATGCCGACTGCCATGACCACGAGATCGGCGGGGATTTCGCTGCCATTTTTGAAACGCACGGCGGTGACGCGCTCGTCGCCGATGATTTCAGCGGTGCTGTGTTCCATCAAGAATTTCATGCCCCGCGCTTCGAGGGATTTTTGCAGCATGGCGGCGGCGGGTTTGTCGAGTTGGCGTTCCATCAAGGTGTCGAGCAAGTGGACTACCGTGACGTTCATGCCTTGTTTCATCAAGCCGTTGGCGGCTTCCAGACCCAGCAAGCCACCGCCGATGACTACGGCGTGTTGGTATTGGCTTGCGGTTGCCAGCATGATGTCCACGTCTTTGATGTCGCGGAAACCGATTACGCCTGCTTTATCCGCACCGGGCAAGGGCAGCATGAACGGCACGGAACCCGTGGCAATGATCAGGCGGTCGTAGTGCGCTACCGTGCCGTCGGTGGCGATGACTTCGCGGCGGGCGCGGTTGATTTCCTCAACCTTTTTGCCTTTGTGCAAGGTGATGCCGTTGGCAACGTACCAGTCTTCGCCGTTGAGCATGATTTGCTCGATGGTCTTTTCACTCGCCAGCACGGGCGAGAGCATGATGCGGTTGTAGTTGCCATAAGGCTCTTCGCCGAACACCGTGATGTTGTAGTGATCGGGGGCCAGTTTGAGCAGTTCTTCGAGGGTGCGTACCCCTGCCATGCCGTTGCCGATCAGTACCAAATTTTCTTTCAGCATTTTTGCTTCTCCTGAAAACAAAAAAGCCCTGAACCGTTACGCCGGAGAGGGCGTAGGGTTCAGGGCTTCGTTACCCGTGTATATTTTTCACGCTGCGGTGCGTGGTGGGGCTGTAGGTCGGTCGCCGTTGACCGGGTGTAGCAGTTGGAGTGTGTTATGCAAAGGGTGTGCCAAGGGCAATAGCACGGGATAACGGGGTAAGCGGGAGAGTTAGGTGTATTAGTGTGCGCTTATTTGGGGAGTGGATGGAGAGGGTTGCACTGGAATAGGGCGTTTACTTTTCTTAATTGTCATACACCAGCAACAATCACCTGCTAAATTAATAGGTTTACCGCTGCCCTCGGAGTAAACCACCATGCTCGAACGCTACGATTGTGCAGGAACTGGCAGCGGGACAAGCCTAAGCCTACCCGCTGTCTCCATCACTTAAACCTAGCTACGCGCTGTCAACCACTCGCCAATCGCGGGTGGAATCGTTTTCTGCGCTTTACCGCTCACGTAAATACCGATGTGACCGCCCTTGAAAGACAGCTCAGTGTAATCCGACGAACCCGTTGCCCCTTTCAGCGCCCGTGACGCATCCGGTGGTACTAGGTGATCTTGTTCCGCAAACACATTCAACACGGGCACGGTGACATTTTTCAAGTCGATGGTGTGCTCACCAATCTGCACTTCACCTTTCAACAGCTTGTTTTGCTGGAAGAAGTCTTTGATGAATTGGCGGAAGGTTTCACCCGCTTGATCAGGGCTATCAAAAATCCACTTTTCCATGCGCATGAAGTTTTTCAGGGTTTGGCTATCCCCCATCACATCCACCATGCCGAGGTATTTTTGTCCCATGAGCTGGTAAGGCTTGAGGTTGAGAAATGTCCAGTTGAGCATTTCGCCGGGAATATTGCCGACGGTATCCACCAGCAGGTCGATGTCGATATTTTGCACCCAGTGACTCAACATATTGTCCGGCGTCTGGTAATCCACTGGCGTGACCATTGTGACCAGATTTTTGACTTTATCGGGGTGCATGGCGGTGTAACACAGGCTGAATGCGCCACCTTGGCAAATTCCCAACAGGTTGACCGCATCAACGTTATGGCGGGCGCGGATTTCATCCACACACGTATCCAAATAACCGTTGAGGTAATCATCCAGCGTCAGGTAACGGTCGGAGGCATCCGGGTAGCCCCAGTCGATCAGGTACACATCCTGACCCGCATCCAACAAGCCTTTAATGGTGGAACGGTTTTCCTGAATATCGGTCATATAAGGGCGGTTTACCAGCGCGTACACAATCAGCATCGGCACTTTATTAGTCGGCTCGCCAGTACCGATATAATGCAATAATTTGAGCTTGTCTTCGGTGTAAACGACTTCAAACGGGGTAACGCCTGCGGAAATCTCACCGACTTCCATCAGATTGGTCATACCCTGCGCGAGTTTTTCATTGAAGGTTTTGACTTCGTTCAGAATTTCGTCTGGACGCATTTGAAACGGCATGTTCGTTCTCCTTGAATATCCAGTGCGGGTTAGGCTTTCTTGGTGCTGGCGCTAGGGGTTTTCGGTTTCGCGGCTGCTTTGGGTTTCGGCGCGACGGGTACAGCAGGCGCGACGGGTACAGCAGGCGCGACGGGTGCAGCGGTGTTCTGTGCGGCAGCTAAGGCATCCACTTTGCGGGACAATTCTTGTAATTGTTTGCGCAAAGTACGGTTTTCGCGGCGCATTTCTTGCTGCTTGGCAAATGCAGCATTCAACTCTTTACGGGTTGGCAAGTTCGCGGCTTCATAGGTACTGTCCAACTCGGCATTAACGCCTTGCTTGAGCGCCATCAGCGAATTCACCAAATCGCCGTAAACTACCTGATATTCGTCAGTCATGGCAAACTTGGCGTACACCTCTTCGTTAACATCGACCCACAGATCGTAGAGTTCACGCAAGGAATTGATTTTTTTACCGTCCGCACGCATGGTGGCAACACGCTCACGCAAGGCTTGCACCGACTCAATACCCTGTTTGGCAAACGCTTTCAGGTAATCATCCATCGCTTCCTGATAGTTTGCGCCCAATTTCGCGAGGGCTTGCAGGCGTTCCTGCGATTCGCGGTTGTAACCCACGGCAGGCGTTGCCAACACTTTACGGAATTGCTCAGTCCAGTTTTCCGAGGTCGGCATGTGGAAACCACCTGCGCCCACAGACTGGAATGCCTGCATCCCCATGCTATTCAGCACCCGCTGCCAGCTATCCATTGCCGCCTGACCGACACCGAAACCGTGGGCGGTGAACTTGCCCATTTCGAGCTGACCACAACATTGGCGGAAATTTGCCTCCATCGCATCCATCCACGCATCCATCGCCTCGGTGCCTTTGCCACCAGCGAGTTGCACATTGTACGCATTTTCCGCAAGATTCATGTAGACCTTGCCCATTTCGACCATGCGCTGAAAGGCATCGGTAGACGCGCCCGGAACCGTGTGCGGGCTAACCGCTTTCCACCATTGTTCCAGACCTTGTGTCCAAGCAGGTGCAGTGCCAAAACCAGCACCAAAACCCGGCACAACCTGTGGCTGCCCCATTTTGGAAAGATCCGACCACGCATTCCAATAACGCTGCTGCGCATCAGACCAATTTTTCATCATATCGTCCGACCAAGCTGCCATGACAGTACCTATCCTCCGCGTATAAAATGTTGCCTATTATGAGCTTATCATGCTATTTTGTGCATCGCAACAATGTTGACAGTGTGGTTACTTTTACGACTTGCCAAAGCCCTCCTGTCAGCTTATTGTTGACACCCTAAACATATACCACAGATTTTGTGACATTTTATACCCTAGGAGAACGTTTCATGCGCGAAGATATTGTGATCGTAGCCGCTGGCAGAACTGCACTTGGCACTTTTGGTGGTTCGCTTGCCGCCATCCCTGCCTCTGAACTCGGCGCAACCGTCATTAAAGGCTTGCTGGAACGTTCTGGCTTGAAACCTGAACAAATCAACGAAGTCATTCTGGGTCAAGTCTTGACCGCTGGCGTGGGTCAAAACCCAGCACGCCAAACCGTGCTGTCGGCTGGCTTGCCGGTTGAAGTTCCGGCAATGACGATCAACAAAGTCTGCGGTAGTGGTTTAAAAGCGGTACATCTGGCGTATCAAGCAGTCGCTTGTGGCGATGCTGACATCGTAATCGCGGGCGGTCAGGAAACCATGAGTGCTTCCGCACACGTCCTGCCTAATTCACGCAACGGTCAAAAAATGGGCGACTGGAAAATGGTCGACACCATGATCAAAGACGGTCTGTGGTGCGCGTTCAACGATTGCCACATGGGGATCACAGCGGAAAATATCGCTGCGCAATACGGTTTCAGCCGTGAAGCCCAAGACGAATTCGCTGCCAGTTCCCAGCAAAAAACCGAAGCCGCACAAAACGCTGGCGTGTTTGATAACGAAATCATCCCTGTCGTCATTCCACAGCGCAAAGGCGACCCCTTGGTATTCGCCAAGGATGAATTCCCACGCGCTGGCACAACCGCCGCTTCTTTGAGCAAACTGCGCCCAGCATTCAAGAAAGACGGTACCGTGACAGCGGGTAACGCTTCCGGCATCAACGACGGCGCGGCTGCGGTTATCGTGATGAAAGCCTCAAAAGCGGCTGAACTGGGCTTAACCCCGATGGCTCGCATTGTGAGCTTCTCCAGCGCGGGCGTTGACCCGGCAATCATGGGTACTGGCCCAATCCCGGCTACCACTAAGTGCTTGGAAAAAGCGGGCTGGAGCGTGGCGGACCTCGACCTGATCGAAGCGAATGAGGCCTTTGCTGCGCAAGCGATGTCGGTTAACGAAAGCCTTAGCTTTGACCTGAGCAAGGTTAACGTCAGCGGCGGCGCGATTTCACTGGGTCATCCAATTGGTGCATCCGGCGCTCGCGTGCTGGTCACACTGCTGCACGGCATGAAACGCACTGGCGCGAAAAAAGGTCTGGCAACCCTGTGTATCGGTGGTGGTCAGGGTGTCGCAATGGCAGTTGAAGCGGTTTAATTAAAACATTTGAGGAGTATTGATTATGAGTAAAGTTGCACTGGTAACAGGCGGTACGGGCGGTATTGGTAACGCGATTTGCAAGCAGTTCGCTGCTGACGGCTACAAAGTTGTCACCACCTATTTCGAGCCGGAAGAGCAAGCCAAAGCATGGCAAGCCAAACAAGATTATGAAGTTGCCATCTACCCTTGCGATGTCAGCAGCTATGACGATTGCGTGAAACTGAAGGAATCCATGATTGCTGATTTCGGTCAAGTTGACATCGTGGTTAACTGCGCAGGCATTACCCGCGACGCCACTTTCAAGAAAATCACCCCAGCGCATTGGGCTGCGGTCATGAAAACCAACCTCGACAGCGTGTTCAATGTCACTCACCAGTTCGTGAACGAAATGGCTGAGCGTGGCTTTGGTCGCGTTATCAACATTTCTTCCATCAACGGTCAGAAAGGTCAGTTTGGTCAAACCAACTACAGCGCGGCAAAAGCAGGCGTACACGGTTTCACGATGGCATTGGCGCAAGAAGTCGCTCGTAAAGGTGTCACCATCAACACCTTGTCACCGGGCTACATCGCCACTGAAATGGTCATGGCTATCGCTGAAGACGTGCGTAACAAGATCATTGCGCAAATCCCAGTCGGTCGTTTGGGTACACCCGAAGAAATGGCGGCAATCGTTTCTTTCTTAGCATCCGACAACGCGGGCTTCATTACCGGCGCAAACATCTCTGCTAACGGCGGTCAATTCATTCACTGATAGAGAGAGGGGCGAAAATTTTTTCGCCCCTTCTCCCCCCTATTCCCTTCTTTTGTGCATTGCCGTACTGTTTTTGTGTGCATAACAAAACGTTAACCTATAAAATCATCCCTGATTTTATTTGTTTCATCACAGTAGTACCGACGAAGACCCCTATGGCAGAAGAACGCATTATTAAAAAATACCCGAATCGCCGCTTATATGACACGAACCAAAGTTGTTATATCACCTTAAGCGATGTCCGCGATTTGGTCTTGGCGGAAACGCCGTTCAAAGTGATCGACCGTCAATCCGGCGATGACATTACCCGCAGTATCCTGCTGCAAATCATTATGGAACAGGAAGCGGGCGGACAACCCCTATTCAGCACCGATATTCTGGCGCAATTTATCCGCAATTACAGTGACGCGACCCGCAAAGGCTTTATGGAATACATGGAGCAAAGCGTTGGGCTGTTTACCCGCCAGCAAGCGGCGATGCAAGAACAGATGCACAAAGTACTCGCAGGTACGCCGCTGGATGCCTGGATGAAAGTGGGCGAACAAAATATGGAAACTTGGAAAAAAATGCAGGAAAGCATTTTAGGTAACGTAAAACCGAAGAAATGATCCCCGATTTTAGCCTGCCGATTGCCCGTTACCGTTTGCGGTTGCGGGCGCTGACCCCGATTCAATTCCCAGCTTATGCTGGCTCGACGTGGCGCGGTGCGTTTGGTCATGCCTTGCGGCGCGTGGTGTGTATTACCCGTGAGCCGGATTGTCGCCAGTGTTTGTTGTGGCGTTCCTGTGTTTACAGTCAGGTGTTTGAAACGCCTGCGGGGCAAGGGCCATTGCTGGAAAAGATTAATGCCGCCCCTCACCCGTATATTATGCAACCCTTGGCAACGTCGGGGCAGCACTACGCGCCCGGGGAAGTGTTGTCGCTGGAATTGAGTTTACTGGGGGCGGCGATTGGGCATTTGCCGTATTTGCTGCACGCGCTGCAACAAGTGGGGGAACGCGGGATCGGTAAGGGCGATGGGCGTTATGCGCTGGTGGCAGTGGAACAGGAAGTGACACCGGGCGCGGGGGAATGGGTGCAGATTCAGGCGGCGGGGGGAAGCTTACAGGCGTTAGCGGGGGTTGTGCCGTTGATTCCGCCAATGCCGGAGGGGGTGCAGGTGCGCTTGTTGACCCCGCTGCGCTTGTTGCAGGAAGGTACGCCGATACGCACTAGCCGGTTTACGTTTCAGTTATTTATCAATACCCTAATGCGGCGGATTACCTTGTTGCACGCTTATCATGCGGGAGTGGAATTGTCGGCAGACTTTAAGACCTTGAGTCAGAAGGCGGCTGCGGTGACATTGGGGGATGCGGATTTGCGTTGGTATGAGTGGGCGCGTTATTCCAATCGGCAGCAGCATCATGTGCAAATGGGCGGGCTGGTGGGTAGCTTTACGCTGGAATTGAGCGGGTTGGAAGATTTCTGGCCGTGGTTGTGGTTGGGGCAATGGGTACACGCGGGGAAAGGCGCAGTGATGGGCATGGGCGAGTATGCGCTCGACTGCTATACTGGGGAAAAGGCGATTTGAGAGGCAGGCGTTATACAGTTTCAGTTTAGTCAGCTTCCCCCCAACCCATGCCTTCGACTACGCTCAGGCAACGAAGCAAGGCGATTTCCGCGCCGATTCCGCCTATAATTGCTGCATGACAATCCCCGACCTCACGCAACCGCACACTTACCCGCGCCGCATTTTGCTGGCGGTGGCGGCGAATTCCCCGCAAATTGTCACCGAAACCGTTTACGCCCTTACTCAACACACCCGCCCCTCCTGTATGCCCACCGAAATACACGTCATCACCACCCGCCAAGGTGAGCCGTTTGTGCGCCAATTGGTGTGCGGTACGCAACCCGGTTGGCTGGCGAAACTGTGCGCGGATTACGCCCTGCCCGCCCCCGCTTGCGACCATGCGCACATTCACCTGATCACGGACGCAGATGGGCAAGCGCTCGACGACATCCGCACCCACCGCGACAATACTCACGCTGCCGATTGCATTACGCGCATTGTGCAACAACTGACCGCCGACCCGCACAGCCAACTCACCGTTTCGCTTTCTGGCGGGCG
>CAYNNA010000030.1:0-25164 GCA_964398375.1 uncultured Thiothrix sp. | reverse complement strand
GACGACATCAAGCCGACGAGATTGAGTTGTGGGTGGCAAAATGAGAATTGCTGGATGGTGTCGCTGTGAAGCTGGTTTGCGGGGCGGATGAGGCGACTGTGACGACTGCCAATGGTGGGCAGTTCCTGTTTACCAATAAAGCCGGTGGCAATGCCGCGTTCATGGGGTATGGCGAAAGCTGTACCCTCAAAGTAGACAGCACCCAAACCCCGGTTAAGGATTACAAATTGACTGCTGCCAATACTGATGGTGTCATCAGTAATAACGTCCTGACCGATTTGCGTGACTCGGATGCGGCGGACAATGCAGGCACGGCAGAAATTGCCTTCACCGCAGGCGGGGCAGGGGAAAACAACCACTCTTTGGATATTGGTTACAAAAGTGCGCCCGCGCAAACGGATGTGAAGCTTACCAAAGAAGTCGCTCCCACCACGGCTAAGCCCGGTGATACCGTGGTGTATACCCTGACCGTCACCAACGAAAGTGATGTTGAGGCAACGGGTGTAGAAGTCACGGAGCAATTACCAGCAGGTGTTCAGTATGTGAGCGATGATGGGGCGGGTGCTTATGTCAATGCCACCGGAATTTGGACGGTCGGCGAGTTAACACCAAAGGCAAGCAAAACCATTGCCATTTCCGTGCTGGTTAAATAACCGCAACGGGCGTGGTCGTGACTGATAAACTCCCCGCCAGTTTGACCTTCGTTTCTCACAATGGCGCGAGTGACGCGATTTTTCTAGGCTGCGGTAATTATCCCGTCACGCCAATAAGAGAAATGACCGTTCTTCGGGTTTTACTTTATACGTAAAGCCGATGAATGGTATGCTTTTGCTAATTAATTAAAATTATTATGCTAAATATAGCCAATTATTAATCAGATCAAAAACAATAAGATAGGGCGGTTACATGCACAGCAAAACAAAGTTAGGGTTTGGGCGTTTAGGGCTGGGAGTGATGTTACTGGCTTCATCGACGGTTTACGCTGATATTTCGGGAAAAGTCTTCCATGACTTTAATTCGAATGGCATACAAGACATTACCGAAGCGGGTGTTGCCGGTGTCACCGTGACGGCAACGGATGCCGCCGGTAATACAGCGAATGCCACAACTGCCGCCGACGGCACGTATACGTTTCCCAATAGTGGTCCCACGGCTTCTGGTAAGCAGGTGCGGCTTGAATTCAGTAACCTGCCCGACTTTGCCAATAGCGGGAATGCCGCTTCCGGTACAACCACCTAGTTTGTGACAGCGAATGCCACCAATGTGAATTTTGCGGTCACGTATGCGGATAATTTTTGCCAAGCTAACCCGAAAATGGCAACCCCGCTCTATCGCAGCGGTGCAAATAATGCACAGCTATTAACGTTTTCTTACAATAATGAAGGGCTGAGTCCGCTGGATAAAACCAATATTGCTGATTCTACGGTGGTTGGTAGCTTGTGGGGTGTGGCTTACAGCCGTTCCCAGAAGTTATTGTATGCCGCTGCGGTATTAAAACGGCACATCCCGTTGGGTAGCGGTGGTCTGGATGCGATTTACACCATTGACCCCGCCACGGGTACACCGAATGCGACACCTTGGTTGCAATTGACGGATGATCTGGGGATTGCCGTGAGTGCTGTGGCGGCTAATCCGCAATATCAAGATAATGCCGCACGGGGTGTGGATGCACCGCCGCAAAACGATGCGTCGGCTTTTTCCGATGTTATGAAAGTGGGGATCGGTGACATTGAACTCAGTGCCGATGAGAAAACCCTCTATGCGATGAATCTGTATGATAAAAAGGTCTACGCGATTGATGTCGCTAGCAAAACCTTGAAAGGTTCGTATGCCGTGCCGGATGCGAGTTGCAGTAACGGTCAGAGCCGTCCTTGGGCATTGGGTAAACATCAAGGAAAAATCTATGCGGGTGTTACCTGTGATGGCAGTGCTTCGGGGAATCCTGCCAATCTGGCGGATGATTCGGGTGCGAGCAACTTGAAAGCCAGCGTTTATCGACTGGATGGTGTAACGTTCACGCAAGTGTTGACTTTCCCCTTGGCGTACCCCAAAGAACCGCCCTTCCAGTATGACGACAAATCTAAAGTCATGACAAAGTGGAAACCGTGGACTGATACCCTGCCCGATACGTGTAGCGATGGCAATATCAGTTACCCTTCACCGGTATTGAGTGATATTGAGTTTGAAGATAACGGTAATATGATTCTTGGCTTTACCGACCGCACGGGTTTCCAAGTGGGGCATAAAAACTACGGGCCAAGCGGCACGACGCTGTATTCCTTGTATGTTGCGGGTGATATTCTGAAAGCGTGTAAGACCGGCTCAGGTTGGGGCATTGAAGGCACAGTAGCCGGGTGCACCAGTGCCGGTGGGCTTGCTATCAATCAGGCGGATGCTAATGGCTACCCGATGAATTGGGGAGACCAACTGGCTAAAGCGGGTGAGTTTTACGAGGGAGATTACTTCCACGGTGATGGCAATACTGACGGCACGGGTTTGTCTTACTACCCCGGACACCCTGAAATCACCATTGGTGGCTTAGCGGTTGTTCCCAATACGGGCGAAGTGATGTCAACCGCCTATGACCCCGTGACTGGTGCAGCTAACTACGGTACTGGCGGGGTGATTACCCTGAATAACCAAAGTGGCAAACGCGCTCGCAACGGTTTTGAACTGTACCGTACCACTGATGCTGACGAGACCACTGCCAGCAAGGGCGTAGGTCTGGGCGATCTGGAAATGTTGTGTGACCCCGCTCCGATCGAAATCGGCAACCGTGTATGGCGCGATACAGATGAAGACGGCATTCAAGATGCCGATGAAACCGGCATTGATGGTGTTAACGTAGTACTAACCTGCGGCGCAGATACGGCAACGACACAAACCACGAATGGCGGACAGTACCTATTTTCTTCGGCGACCAATGCTACGTTCATGAGTGCAGGTGAAAGCTGTAAAATAGCTATTGCCAGCGCAGGGCAAACACCGCTGGATGGTTTGAGCGTCACAACACCCAACGCCGATGGGCAAACCGATAACAATCCTCAAACTGACCTGCGTGACTCCGATGCTAACAGTGCGGGAGAGATTGCGTTCACGGTGGGCGGTGCTGGGGAAAATAACCATACGCTGGACTTTGGTTACAAATCAGCACCTGCGCAAACCGACCTGAAGTTAACCAAAACTGCCAGCAAATCATCGGTGAAAACAGGTGATACATTGAGTTACCTGCTAACCTTGGAAAATACCAGCGATGTCGATGCGACTGGGGTGATCGTTAACGATAAACTGCCTAACGGTGTTACTTACGTTGATCATTTACCCGTCACCGCAACTTATGACAAGACTTCGGGTGATTGGAACGTGGGTAGTGTGCCTGCCAAAACCACGGTGACGTTGACTATCAATGTTACGGTGGATTGACGCCCAATCTTAGCCTCGCAAACAGGCGGTGTGCCATGTTGCGCACCGCCGCCTCACATTCCCCACACCCCAATCGTGTGACCTTGCCACTGTTCCTGCGAGTGCCAGATTTTCGCATCGGCGGCTGTATCGTTGGTGTTTGGTGTGCGGTCAAAGATGATCAAATACATTTCAGCCGCTCCGCATTGTGCGGCATAGCCTGCGGTTTGTTCCAAGCCATCCGCTAACGTGGCGGCTAAACCTTTGTGCAGCAATTTGAGTTCCAGCACGATGCGTTGCACTTCACCGTAGAAGCCTTGCTCTTCATCCAACGGCCATTCGATGAACAAATCAGTGCGTTTGCGCCCTAACGCATATTCGCGGTGAATGCGTCCACCACCGTTGATAATGCGCTGCAAAAACGCTTGCATCAGCAATTGCGGCCCGGCTTCTTTATAGGAAAAGCGTTCGATCCAGCTCTCGGCATTTTCGCGGAAAAATTGCTGGAAAGCATTCAGCAACTTGGGCATATCCAACCGCCGTTCCGGGGTCAAATACCACGCCTGTTGCTGAACGATAGTGGTTTGCTCTGCCCAAGTGAGTTCACGCGGAATGATTTCTTGGTAAATGCGGTTGCTGATGCGCAATTGCGGGCGGATGTTGACCAAGCCAAGGTCAACGACATATTCCAAATCATCTACCGGAATGCCGGTGAGGTTTTCGTCCCCTGCCAACAACGCGCTGATAATGCGGTGTACCCGTGGTTCGCGCAATTTATCGGCAAGCTGCGACAAGTGGGTAGAGCGTGAGCGGATCAGGCGTTCGCGGGCGGCGTGGTAGCGTTCCAGTGTGAGCGGGGTGCTGCGGTCACGCGCGGATTTGTCTTCCCATATCAATTCATGCCCCAGTGCATTGACCAGCCAGGGTTGCCCTTCGGTGTCTGCCCAAAGTTCAGGGAATACGTCAGCGTCGAAGGTTTGCCCCGTTTCCGTGGTGTGTTGGCGGTAAAGGGTTTCTACTTCAGCACGGCTGAAATTGCCCATCACCAACGATTTTGCTTTGACGTTGAAGGCACTGCCGCCGGTGATGATTTCGTGGTGCGCTGTGTGGATGCGGTAATCGCGCACATCACGCACCCCGCACAAGATCACGCTTTGGGGGAAGGGTACTGTGGGTCGCCCGATATAGCCTTCGCGCAATTGGCGCAGCAGGGAAATGAGGGTGTCGCCGACCAAAGCATCCACTTCGTCGATCATTAAAATGATTGGCTTGTCACTTTCTCGTGCCCAACGGCTAAGAATCGCCTTGAATGCACCCTGTGCACCGTGTAATTGCCACAGTTCATTGTGCCATCCTAATAAACGGGGTTCCCCAAGGCGGACTTCCGCATCACTGGCAAGGGTAGCTACGATACTTTTCATGCCTTGCTGTACATCACCACGCGCTGCTTGGGCAGATTCCACATTGATGTATAGGGCGGTGTATTCGTCGGATTGGTTTAGCACATCCATCATGGCGAGCAAGGTACTGGTTTTACCCGTTTGGCGCGGCGCATGGAGGACAAAAAACTTCTTTGCGGCAATCATCTGGTGGATTTCTTCCCAGTCCAAACGTGTCATCGGGTCAATGCTGTAATGCTCTTCTGGGTGAACGGGACCGGTGGTATTGAAGTGCTTGGGCATGATTCGCAACTTGTAGTGAGTGATGGAAGAAGTATATACCGATTCGTAACGTTGGCAATTTGTCACAGTGCCGCGAAAGACAAGCACCGATTTACCACTCAAGTCGACCGATAATCGGGTAAAAGTGACAGGTTATCGAGCAAACCAGTAACATCGTGCTAGGCGTTTCAGACGCGTTAATAACAATAATGGGCAACGCTTGAACAATATCAAACGATCGTGCATCAAGTACGTGGGGGCTACGGCACTAATGTTGTCTGCATCGGTAGCGCAGGCGGATATTTCCAGCAAAGTCTTCCGTGATTTCAATGCCGATGGGGTATTTGATAGCGGCGCAGCAGTTTTGACAACCGCACATAAATAAAAAATAGTTGGGTTTATTTCTCATGAAAAGAAAACATTCAAATGTACTGCGGCACTTGCTACTACTGAAAAGTGGATTACTGGTGGCAATGGGCTTGTTGCTCGGTGTGTCAGGGGCTTCTGCGGCATTGCCCTTGTTACCAGGTCAAGCAGTAACGACGCGCTTTTCGGGTTCTGATAATAACGTTAATCTACCGTTGTTAAGTGGCACGGTGCTAAATGTTATCGACATTCGTGACCCTGTGGGTACGGGTGCTAATTTTGGTGGTACTAGTACCAATTGGAATGCACCAAAGTACCAGCACCCTTCGTGGAATGCGCAAACCATGGGGGAAGTTTTTGGTGTGGCAGTCGATCAAGGAGCTGCCTCCCCGGATATTTATGTAACCAGCTCATCCAGTGATTATTTTGGCAACCCTGCATTCAATATGGTGCCAAGTTCGATGGTGACTGGCTATGGCGGTGTATTTAAGATTAATGGTGCTACCGGGGTTGTTTCCTTGTTAGCAGAATTACCCAGTGCTGCCTTTTCCAAAGATGGCTTTACACGCTATGCCGGTTTGGCACAAATCGCGATCAATCCTACTACGCACACCTTGTACGTCTCGAACCTTGAAAATGGTTTGATTTATGTCCTCGATACGGCCACCGGTGCGATCAAGCAAGCCTTTGATCACGGCACACAATTGGCCAGCCCCACCATCGCTGATGATGCTACGGCTGGATTTACCGCGTTAGGGCGACGCGTCACGGCAGTGCAATACAACGCCGTAGAAAACCGACTGTATTACATCGTGGTGAGTAGCACGGATCATGAGTTATGGTCTGCCCCATTGACCAGTGCAGGCACAGTCGATACTGCCGGTGCGCTTAAAGAATTAACACGCAGTCGAAAAGATTGGGCTTGGGAAAATGAGATTCTACTGTGGACAGACATTGCTTTCGACCATACAGGGAAACGGATGTTGGCTGGTTTTATGACAATCATTGACGGACAGCGCCGCGCACATTACTCAGGGGCGCGGGAATGGGTAGGGTCAAGTGGTAACTGGACACGAAATACCGACTTGGAAGGTGGTAATGGTCATATTTCTGTCGGCAATCTTAGTGGCAAAACGAATTCCGCAGGCGCGGTAGCCTACGGCTATAACAACTATGGGACATACAACGCAGCAACTGAGCCATGTAATGACGCATTGGTCATGATGGGCGATGGACTGGTTTTTAATTCAGATAACAATGTATTCAGTTATGGATTACAAATTTCACCGTTGACTGGCGTGACGAGTGCAACGATGGGGCAAGATGACTATTTTGTCGACCTTGAGGGGGCAACAGGAAGTGACAATGAAGGCAATGACAAATCGGGACTAGGTGATGTGGAAATTCTGAGTGGTTGTACGCCACCACCTGTTATTACCTTCACCCCGCCACCGGGACCTAGTGCCATGAGTTGCCCCAGTGATGTGCGCTTAGCCACCTCCGTACACGTCAACGGCGACAGCCAAGCCGCAGGCAGCACGGGTGCGGCGGTTAATGGCTTAATCACCTTCGACTATGCAGCAACGGGCGAATTAGCAGCACCATTCAGCAAAGCAACCGCAGGACAGGTGGGCGCAGTGTGGGGCTTAGCTTATGACACACCGCGTAAGAAATTGTATGCCGCTGCTTTCCTCAAACGCCATGCCAGCTTTGGCCCCAATGGGATCGGTGCGATTTACCAAATGGATGGCACATCTGCCACCCCAACGCCCAGTTTGCTGATTGATTTGGCGGCACAAGGCGTGGATGTGGGCAGCAGTCCGCGTGTGCCTGCCAGTGGTGCAGTGGATGACCCGAACGAGTTACCCGCCGATGCCAGCCAGCCGTCATGGGACAGGGATGCCTTTGCTCAAGTGGGTAAAATTTCCATCGGCGACATCGACATCAGTGCCGATGGCAACACCCTGTGGGCAATTAACCTCAAACAGCGCGAACTGGTCGAAATCGACTTAGCCACGACCACCGTGAAAGCCAAACACGCGATTACCGACCCCGGTTGCAGCAATGGCGAATTCCGCCCGTGGGCAGTCAAAGTGCACGATGGCAAGGTTTGGGTGGGCAGTGTCTGTTCTGCCGAAACTTCACAACAAGCCAGCGATTTGAAAGCCTATGTACAAGCGTTTGACGGCACAGCTTTCACCACCGCCACCAGTTTTGCGTTGAACTACCCCAAAGGCAGTATCGGTAACGGCCCCGGCGATGAAAAATGGCAACCGTGGAAGGATACCTTCACTACTTTGGCGAGCGGTGACTTTGCGATTTACCCACAGCCTATCCTGTCGGATATTGAGTTTGATATGGATGGCAGCTTGATCCTTGGTTTCATGGATCGCATGGGGCATCAAGTCGGGGGCGTTAACTACACGCCAAACTACCCGGACGATGACACCATGATTCAAGGGCAGACTGGCGGTGACATTATTCGCGTTTGTAACAATGGCGGTAAATACGAGCTGGAAAACAACGCCACTTGCACCAGCGGCAGTACCGCAGGCAAAGACAAAGGCCAAGGCCCCGGCAATGGTGAATACTACTGGGGCGATATGTGGGACTTCAACCCATGGAATGCTGACGGTGGTTTCCACCAAGAAACCAGCTTTGGTGGTTTGGCGTTTAAAGCAGGGTCAGGCGAAATTGCGCTCAGTGCCATGAATCCGCTCAAGCCCAATGCTAACGCAGGTGGTGTTATCTGGTTAGACAATGCCACCGGTGGGCGTAGTCCGAATGAGGGTGTGCAGATTTACCAAGGTAATGCGCATTACTTCGGTAAAGCGTCCGGCATGGGGGACGTGGAATTATTTTGTGCCGAGGCTGCGTTGCAACCTGACCTGAGTTTGACCAAAGTAGCCGATAAAACCACCGTTAAGCGGGGTGATACCGTGGTCTATACCCTGACGCTTACCAACGAAAGTGATGTGGCAGCAACCGGGATAAAAGTGACCGACCAGTTGCCCAGCGGCGTTACCCTTAGCACGACAACAGCACCTGTTGCGAGTGTGGGTACGTTTTCGGCAAGTGTTTGGGATGTGGGAACGCTGGCAGGCAAAGCCAGTGCGACCTTGACGCTTACCGTAACGGTGGATTAATCACATCCCCCACACGCCAATCGTTTGCCCTCGCCACTGTTCCTGCGACTGCCAGAGTTTTGCCTCGGCAGCCGCAGCGGTGGTAGTGGGCTGGCGGTCAAAAATAATCAAATACATTTCAGCAGCCCCGCATTGCGCGGCATAGCCTGCGGTTTGTTCCAAGCCATCAGCTAAGGTGGCGGTCAAACTTTTATGCAGCAATTTGAGTTCCAGCACGATGCGTTGCACTTCACCGTAGAAGCCTTGCTCTTCATCCAACGGCCATTCGATGAACAAATCAGTGCGTTTGCGCCCTAACGCGTATTCGCGGTGAATGCGCCCGCCACCGTTGATAATCCGCTGCAAAAACGCCTGCATCAGCAATTGCGGCCCCGCTTCTTTATAGGAAAAGCGTTCAATCCAGCTTTCGGCATTTTCGCGGAAAAATTGCTGGAAAGCATTCAGCAGCTTGGGCATATCCAACCGCCGCTCTGGGGTCAAATACCAAGCTTGTTGCTGGACGATAGTGGTTTGCTCTGCCCATGTCAGTTCACGCGGAATGATTTCTTGGTAAATGCGATTGCTGATGCGCAGTTGTGGGCGGATGTTGACCAAGCCAAGGTCTACCACGTATTCCAGATCATCTACCGGAATGCCGGTGAGGTTTTCATCCCCCGCTAACAACGCGCTGATAATGCGGTGTACCCGTGGTTCGCGCAATTTATCGGCAAGTTGCGACAAGTGTGTGGAGCGCGAGCGAATCAGGCGTTCGCGGGCGGCTTGGTAGCGTTCCAGCGTGAGCGGGGTGCTACGGTCACGCGCTGATTTATCTTTCCATGTCAATTCATGCCCTAGGGCATTGACCAGCCAGGGTTGCCCTTCGGTGTCTGCCCAGAGTTCGGGGAATACGTCAGCGGCGAAGGTTTGCCCCGTTTCGGTGGTGTGTTGGCGGTACAGGGTTTCTACTTCAGTGCGGCTGAAATTGCCCATCATCAGGGATTCAGCCTTGACGTTGAAGGCACTGCCACCCGTGATAATTTCGTGGTGCGCTGTGTGGATGCGGTAATCGCGCACGTCACGCACCCCGCACAAGATCACGCTTTGGGGGAAGGGTACTGTGGGTCGCCCGATATAGCCTTCGCGCAATTGGCGCAGCAGGGAAATGAGGGTGTCGCCGACTAAAGCATCCACTTCGTCGATCATTAACACCAGCGGCTTATCGGAGGCTTGCGCCCAGCGGCTTAGCAGATGTTTGAAAGCAGCGTGTGGCCCCGCGTTATGCCAAGCGGCTTCGCGCCATGCCTGCATACGCTCGTCCCCCAAACGGAACGTTGCGCCTTCAATCAGGCTATCAATGATGGCTTTCATGCCTTGCTGTACATCACCCCGCGCTGCTTGAGCGGATTCCACATTGATATACAGTGCGGTGTATTCGTCGGATTGGTTTAGCACATCCATCATGGCGAGCAAGGTGCTGGTTTTACCCGTTTGGCGCGGCGCATGGAGCACGAAAAACTTCTTTGCGGCAATCATCTGGTGGATTTCTTCCCAGTCCAAACGTGTCATCGGGTCAATGCTGTAATGCTCTTCTGGGTGAACGGGACCGGTGGTATTGAAGTGCTTGGGCATGGTGTGCGACTTGTAGTGAGTGATGAGGGAAGTATATACCGATTCGTAACATTGGCAATTTGTAGCGGTGCCGTGGCATGGCTGTGCTGCGGTGGTCTTCCCCGTTTTTTGCTACACTGACAGCATCAATGGTCTGGCAGTGGCAGCATGAAAATTCCCTACGGCGAAAGCAATTTCAAAAAAATCATCACCCAAGGTTTTGTCTACATTGACAAAACTGACTACATCCCCAAACTGGAGGCGGCTGGAAGCCATCTCTTTCTGATGCGCCCGCGCCGCTTTGGTAAAAGCCTGTTCCTATCAATGCTGGAACATTACTACGACGTGGCATACCAAGCCGAATTTGACACGCTGTTTGGCAAGCTCCATATCGGACAAAATCCCACCGCTACGCGTAATACCTACCCCGTGCTGTTCATGGATTTCAGCGGAATTGATACCGATGGTGGGCATGACGCGATTTTTCATCGCATCAACGAAAAAATAGACAATTATTTGACGGGATTTTTGCACCGCTACAGTTATTCACTAACCATGCAGGCAGAGATTACAGCAAAAACCTCCCCCGCCGCTAAAATGGAGCGGTTCATCGAATTGTTGGCAAACAACCACCAGAAATTCCTGCTGCTAATCGACGAGTACGATCATTTCGCCAATAGCATTCTGGCGGATGACCTGAGGCTGTTCCAAAAAGTCGTCGGCAAAGGCGGCTTTGTACGCAGTTTCTACGAAGTGCTGAAAACCGCCACGCAACGTGGCACGCTCGACCGCCTGTTTGTCACGGGTGTCACGCCCATTATGCTCGACAGCATGACCAGTGGCTTCAATATCGGAATGAACATTTCCTTGCACGAGGATTTCAACGAAGCTGTCGGTTTCACTGAAGCTGAGGTTGTGACTTTGTTGCAGCCAGTGGCGGACACTTGCCAACTGTCCATGCCATCATTGTTGGCAGACACGCGCCGCTGGTATAACGGCTATCGCTTTAATCCGAAAGCAGAAACCAGCGTCTACAACGCCAACATGCTGCTGTATTTCGTCAAGAATTTTGATCGCAAACGCTGCACCTACCCCAAACTGATGCTGGACGAAAATATCGCCTCCGATTATGGCAAAATCATGAAGTTGTTCACCATCGGCAACCGTGACGAGAACTTTGCGGTACTGGATGAATTGTTAAATGCGGGAGAAGTGCAAGCCACCCAGCGGCGTAAATTTGAGTTCGACAAGGGCTTTGATCGCAACGATTTCATCAGCTTGCTGGCGTACATGGGGTTCATTACCCTAACCCGTGAATCGTTGGCTGGGGAAGTGTTCGCCATTCCCAATCACGTCATCCGTGAGCTGTATTTCCAATATTTCAAAGTAGAAATTGAGCGCCGCCACCAAATCACCATTTCCGACCGTACCCTGCTGCTGGCGGTGGAAAAACTGGCACTATACGGCGACATTCAGCCCTTGGTGAGTGAGTTGGAACGGGTGCTGCAACTGCTCTCCAACCGCGACGCGCTGTATCTGGATGAAGAGCATATCAAGACTATGTTGCTGACGCTGCTGTACCAGTCCCCCGCGTATTTCATCCTTAGCGAGCGTGAAATGGATAAGAAATACCCGGATGTTATGTTGTTAGAACGTAGCCCCTATCAGGTCAATTACCAGCATTTGATCGAGTTGAAGTACCGTAAAAAAAGTAACAAGCAGGCAGGGTGGGAGGCACTCAAACAACAAGGTACGCAACAGGTGGAAGAATACCTGCAATTGCCCAGCATTGCCGCCCTCAAAAACCTGAGTGCATGGCTGTTGGTGACGGATACAGTGCGGGTGGAAGTCGTCAGGCTGCGGTAATTATCCGGTCACGCCGTCAAATTCCCCACACCCACAACAGTTTGCCCCATTTCCATGATGTGTTGATGGTACAGAGTTTCTACTTCATCGCGGCTGAAATTGCCCATCATCAACCATTTTGACTCACGCGAATATTGGTAAGACGGTGGGGGCGGCTGACCTTGCGCCTGTTGTCTACTAACGGATTTCTCACCTTGGTTTTTAGTTTGTGATCAGCTATACCGTTCTTCGGTTTTTGGTTCATTGAGTCTATTGATAAATGGTATTGTTCTTCTGATTAAAATAACAATGAGCTAACGCTTGGTTGTCCGAATAATGAAAACAATGGGTCGGGTCAATGTATAAAAAAATACCTTTGATGCGTTTGGGGGCGTGTGGTGCAGGCATTTTGTTGCTATCTTCGCAAGCAGTTTATGCATCAGGCACACAAACTTTCAGTAAAGAATTACTTTCAGCCACTACGGCAAAGACAGGGGAAACGGTTCAGTACCGTTTTAAATTGGCTTGTTCCAGTTTGACATCCGATTGCGGCAATCTAACCATCACTGATACCTTACCAGCAGGGCTGGAGGCGGTCAGTTGTGCGGCACCCACAGGTTTTACTGTGGCGTCATGTACACCTGCAAACCCGGATATTACTATCACCAAAAATGATGTTTTTAATGGCGGCGATAGTTTTGTCATTACGGTCAATGCACGGGTCAAATTTGGAGTGGCATCCGGTACGGTGCTGGCAAATACCGCGACAGCGGTGATTACTGACCCAGATACACCCGAAAATGGCACAGTGTCTTCCACGGCTAATAGTGTCACGGTGGGGGCGTCTGCTCCTAACTGGAGTATTACCAAGGCGCGGATTTCCCCTGCAACCAACCTGAAACCCGCGCCAGATACCGATGTGAGTTATCAGGTTAACTTCTGCTCTAATACCGCTGTTGGGAACGTGAACCTGACCGGTGTAGTGCTGAAAGACGTGTTCCCAGCCGGTGCGGTGGTGGTGAACAGTGGTGGTGCAACAGTCAGCGGTAATGAAATGAGCTGGAATCTGGGTGATCAGGACTTGGCGACGTTGTATGCAGGCAAGGATTACAATTCACAAAACTGCATCGTCAGGGCGTATACCCTGCGTTACCCCGTGGGATCATTCCCGATTGGAACGAGTATTACCAATACGCTGAGTGCAACAGCGACTGAAGGGGGTATTAGTCCGAATGCGGTGATTACTGAGGAGATTGGTGAGCCAACACCCGGCGTCGAACTGAGTAAATGGTCACAGGATGCGCTGGCAGGTTCTGGTGCTATACCGACTTGGGGCGTTTACAACGGATTTAACTGGGGAATTCGGGCACATAACTACAATTCCAATGCGCCTGTTCCTAATCTGACCTTGTATGACACTTTACCCACGACACCAGCCGGAATTGTGCCGAAAAAAGTCTATGTACGTGATTGGAACTCACCGGCTACTACCAATGCACCTAGTGGCAGTGATGTCCGTCTGACCTTGGGTTATTCTACGGACAGCGGTGATTGTAAAGCGGCTAGTTATACGACGCTGGTTACAGAAGCCGCGAGCGATTCCAATCCTGATGGGTTTGATTTGCCAGTCGGTAGCAAATGTGTGCGCTGGCAGTTTGTTGACAAAGGGCCAGACGGACCCGCAGTACCTCGTGGCTGGATGTTTAACCCTTATTGGAACATGGTCTATACCGCCGATACCACGGCTGTTGCTGGCCCTTATCCTGTCAGTGTTACCAACTGCGTAGCAGGCACATTCACCAAATTTGATGGTTCAACAGGTACATCACCCGATGCTTGCCATGTGGCACAGATAGAAGAAGCGACGCCAGCAATCGAGTTGTATAAAACTATTACCAATGGTTCAAGTTTTGCGCCGGATGCGGAGGTGAAGTTCAAACTCTATGCAGGGCATTCATGGAATAGTTCAACCGGTGCAACGGTTAATCCGGTTATCACTGATTTGCTTCCTGCGGAATTGGAGTTTGTCAGTTGGGATACTTTTACGCCTAACTGGGCTAAGCCAGATATGGTGGAACCTAATATGGAGATTGTGCCTGACTATAACGGTAGCGGACGTACTTTGGTCAGATTCTCTTGGGCGGATACTGTTCCATCAGGTGCAGTCAAGCGTGACGGTTCGGCAGGTGTTGCCAATGCAGCGGAATTACCTTTGGGTGGCGCGGTGGAATTGGAGATTACTGCTAAGGTGAAAGCGGGTACGCCTGTTGGCAGCTACACCAATGCAATGGCATTCTTTGATAATAGCCCACGTTTTAGCTGTGTGGCTGAATCCGGTACGGATACAAATGATCTGGACGATGATGGTAATAGCAGTGAGCCTTCTTGTACCCGTCCCGTGAATTTTAACGTGGTTTCTTCGGCTATTATTGCAGCAGAAAAATGGGTTAAAGGTGAATACCCGGAATTGCCTAACGTTGATGATCCACTAACCAATCCCACTGTTACCAATGAACAGTGTCCTAATAATGGCGATGGTTATACACGCTTCCCCTGTGTGGCTCAGGTAAAACACGCGGGTGCATTTGACTATAAGCTGGTTGTGACCAATAAAGGCAATGAAGCTTTAAGCAATTACATTTTGTATGATGTATTGCCAGCCAAAGGTGATACCGGGGTGGGCCAGCCAGTTTCCGGCTTGCAACGTGGTAGCCAGTGGCAACCGGTGTTGACGGGGGCGATTACGGCTGCGGATGCGTATACCACTTCCGCCAGCGCGGTGGTTGAGTATTCGACGGCTGCCAACCCTTGCCGCCCGGAAGTGTCTTCCAGTGCAACGGAAAGCCCGGCTGACCATTGGCAGGCAGGTTGTACGGATGACTGGACGGCTGCACCGGCTGATTTTGCCAAGGTGACGGCATTCCGTATCAAGGCGGCGTTTGCTGCTGCGCCGTATTGGGAGCCTCTCAAAGCGTTAACCTTTAATGTACCGATGCTTGCACCTGAAAACGCGCCGCCCAGTATCGTTGGCAACAGCAAATATTTTAGCCCTGCGTGGAACTCATTGGCACATCGTGTCACGCAACAATCCAATAGCCAGCGTCTGGATACAGCAGAACCGCGTCAAGTGGGAATTATCGTGCCGACCATCAAATACCGTATCGGTAACTTGGTGTGGAAAGACGAAAACAATAACGGTATTGCTGAAGCCAGCGAAGCGGGGATTGCCGATGTGGATGTCAACCTGATTGACAGCAGCAATGCGGTTATTGCCAGCACCAAGACCGATGCGAATGGACATTATGCATTTGAAGGGCTGGCAGCGGGCAAATACCGTGTGGCTATTCCAAATCCAACGACACAAGCTGCATTGAATGGCCTCAAATCGTCTGAAAATGGTGAGGAGGTATCCCCGGATACTAACCTGGACAACAACGATAATGGTGTCACGGTAGACATTACACTGGGGTTGGTGTCGGGTGAAATCACCCTCGAAGAGACACCTGCCGAGCCGGAAGATGAGAAGTTGCGCACTGATAACTCGGATGACGACAACGATGTGTGGCCGGATATTGCTTCAAACTACAGCGTTGACTTCGGGTTCTTTACTGCACCGAATGCACCTGCGGTTGATGTCAAGCTGAGCAAAACCTTGGATAAAAGCACCGTTAAACCAGGTGAGACCGTTGTATACACCTTAACTGTTACCAATGACGGTGCAGATGCAGCAACCGGCTTAGCCGTCACTGACGCATTGCCTGATGGTGTTACCTATGTCAGCGATGACAGCGCGGGTGCTTATGCGAATGCCACCGGAATTTGGACTGTCGGTAATCTTGCAAAAGATGAATCGAAAACCCTGAAAATTACTGTAACCGTTCAGTAACGACCAATAATAAACAACAAGTTAAACAAAGAGAGCGATAATAATGAGAAAACTTACCCATACAAAAACCTTGCTGATGTCTTTCTGTGCCATTGGCGTGTTGATGGCAGCCAACCAGTCTTGGGCAGACACAACAGTCACTAACTGTGCGCAAGTATCGGCGACTGTTGAGCAAGACACGGACTCTTCACCCGCTAACAAAGCTAGTCAAGCGGATTTGTTGGATGCTTTTAGCAAAGGGACATTGGAAGATGATGAAGCGTGCGCACCCTTAACCGTGCAATCCATTTTTGATTTTGGTGATGCACCTACGTCTTACGGTACGGATGGCGCAACAGCAGCCAAACACGAAATTATTCCTGGTTTGATGTTGGGTGGCACGGTTGATGAAGAAGCCGACGGTCAGCCAACGCCTGCGGCTGATGGTGACGGTGCGGATGAAGACGGTTACAGCGTTCCAGTCCTGACAAATGGTCAGGCAGTAACCTTGAAAGTGACTGCGACCAATACTTCTGACAAAGCAGCTACTTTGGGTTGCTGGATCGACTACAACGGCAATGGTACCTTTGATGAGGCTGAGTACGGTGGTGCGCCGGTTGCGATCGGTGCAGCGGCTTCGATTATTGATGTGACCATGCCTGCGGTTTCTGCCGATGCCAGTACCAATGCTAATACCAAAGATGGTACTTATGCCCGCTGCCGTTTGAGCACCGATACCATTGATGGCACAAAAGCCACGGGTGCGTTGGTGGATGGTGAAGTTGAAGACACCAAAGTGACGTTCGCATCTATCCCTGTCTTTGACTTGGCTTTGATTAAACGTCTGGCAGTTGATCAGGCAGCGAGCGTTAAAGCAGGCGACACCGTGAAGTTCACGATTGAAATCACTAACCAAGGTAACGTTGATGCGAAAGACGTTGCAGTCACTGACTACATTCCAGCAGGTTTGACTTTGGCGGATGCGAACTGGACAGCCGCAGCCGGTGTCGCAACCTTAAATACACCTATTGCCGCACTGGCAGCGGGTGGCAAAACAACCGTAGACATCAGCTTTACAGTAGATGCAGGTGCAACCGCCGGTAAGGTTCAGAACGCTGCTGAAATCAGCGGTGCAACTGATAAAAACGGTCAGCCAGTGACGGATACCGACTCTACGCCGGATACCAATCCAGCGAATGAAACCGGCATCGTTGATGATGTGATCGATAATACCGGTGGTGATGAAGACGATCACGACATTGCTGAAATCACCATCACCGTTGACCCGAAAGTGGATATTGAACTGATCAAAGCGGTGACTGATGAAGCTGGCGCGGCGGTAACGACAGTACGTCGTGGCGATCAGGTGGTCTATGTACTGACGGCAACCAACAAAGGCCCGGACAATGCAACCGGTGTAACCGTTACTGACCAGTTACCTGCCACGTTGATTTATGTCAGTGATGACAGCGCTGGTAATTATGTATCAGCAACCGGTTTGTGGACAGTCGGTGATTTGGCAAATGGTGCGAACAAAGTGCTGAAAATCACTGCAACAGTGAAGTAAAGCGATCACTTGGTAATACGGTGCATGAGGATGATTCCTCTTGCACCAGTAGTGCCATTCGGCGGCTTATTGCTGACGTTTGGCGAATAAGCCGTTATCCTTGGATAATTAATAAAAAAATATCCATCAAAACTTAATTGATCAGGGCACTATAGATGAAAATAATAAAGCTCTCCTTGTGCATCTCTATGGTTGGGGCATTTGCGACGTTGCCTACAGCCTATGCTAACGAGGTTGTCACCAACTGCACGCAAGTTGTCGAAACTGGTGGCAGCGATAGCGATGCAACTAACAATGAATCTTGTGCGGCGGTTTCGATTCCGTTCGACTACGGTGACGCACCAGACCCTAATTTCCCGGTACTGCTCGCTAGCGAGGGTGCACGTCACCAGCTTGGCACAGATGTGTATCTGGGCAAGTGTGTGGATGGTGATTCCGGTGCATTGCAGGGGAGCGGTAGTGCCGATGATGCTGATGAAGGTCAGCCTGTTTACGGCGTATGTGCAACCGATGCATTCGATAAAAAAGATGATGAAGATGGCGTCGCCATTGAGCCGCTGCATGTGGGCGATACCAAGAGCGTGGTACAAGTAACGGCGAATGCCGCTTGTAAATTAAACGCTTGGGTCGATTGGAACCAAGATGGCAGTTGGGGCGGTGCAGGTGAGCAAGTTTTCATTGATCAGGTGCTCTCGGCTGGCGTCAATGACCTGACGATGGATGTTCCCGCCTTTGCAGCAGAAGGCACTATTTATACTCGCTTCCGTTGCTCCACCGCTGGTGGTGATGGCATCGGTGGCGAAGCGGCTGACGGCGAAGTCGAAGACTACGCTCTGACTATTTTGCCAGCCGTTCCCAAAACGCCGGTTTCTGTCGGCGACTTCATTTGGGAAGATACCGATAAAGACGGCAAGCAAGATGCAGGTGAAAACCCACTGGCAGGTGCGACGGTCAGCTTGCTGGATAGCACCGGCGCTCCTGCTAAGGATCTGACAGGCACTATCGTTCCTGCAATCACCACTGATGCGACGGGTAAATACTTGTTTGCTAATCTGCCCGAAGGTGATTACAGCGTTAAAGTTACGCCACCCAAAGATTACGTGGTCAGCCCGAATGCGGGTGATGTGGATACCGTTCCGGCAAATGATGACAGCAACTGCGCGGTGCAAGGCGATGGCAGCATTACCACGGAATTGTTTACTCTGACAGTGGGTGGCGAACCGGTTGATGATGGCGATACGGATGCGAACAGCAACTTGAGCGTTGACTGTGGTTTCTACAAACCGACCGAACCCGTGCATAGCTTGGGTAACAAAGTGTGGATTGACGATGGTGCGGATACCCCAGCCAATGCCAATAACGGCACGCTGGATGAAGGCGAAGCAGCCGTTGCCGATGGTGTGGTGATTGAGTTGCGTAATGCAGAGGGTGCGCTGCTGACCACGACTACCACCAGCAAAGGTTTCTATTTGTTCAGCGGTCTGGCAGCGGGTGATTACAAAGTGTGCGTTGCTGCCAGCAATTTTGCAACAGGCTCAACGCTGGACGGTTTCAGTGCCAGCACTGGCGGTAATGAAGTCGACGCGAATGCAGGTGTGGATAGCAACGACAATGGCAGTGATGTCATCGCCGATGGCTTGTGTTCCAGCGTGATCACCTTGGATGGCAATGCGCCAACCGGTGAGTTGGATACTGCCAGTGGTGTTGCGGGTGAAGACGGTGTTAATACCCCAGATGAATTGTCTGACCTGACGGTGGACTTTGCGGTGATCCCACCAAAACCGGCAATCCCTGTTTCTGTGGGTGATACGGTTTGGATTGATGCCAATGAAAACGGCAAGCAAGATGAGGGCGAACTGCCACTGGTTGGCGCAGTCGTGACCTTGCTGGATAAAGATGGCAACCCAGTCAAAGATTTGGATGGCAATAATGTTGACTACATCCAAACGGGCGAAGATGGTAAATACCTGTTCAGTGATTTGCCAGAAGGTGAGTACATCGTGCGTGTGAAAGCACCGGATGGCTACGTTGTGACGCAAGGGGGCGCGGCAGTCGACACCGATTCCGCTAATGACGATAGCAACTGTGCGGTAGTCGGCGGTAATGTGCAAACGCTGCCATTCATGCTGACCGCCGGTGCTGAACCCGTCAATGATGGCGATACCGATGCGAATAGCGATCTGACCGTGGACTGCGGTTTCTATCAACCTAAAGAGCCGACGCACAGCATCGGCAACCGCGTTTGGATTGATACCAACAATAACGGTTTGGCAGATGAAGGCGAAATGCCAGCCAGCGCGGGTGTCAGCTTAGATCTGAAAGATGCCAACGGTACAGTCATTAAATCCACCACTACTGATGCAACCGGTCGCTACTTGTTCAGCGGTTTGGCGGCAGGCAGTTATCAAGTGTGCGTTGTCACTGAGAACTTCGCAGCAGGCAACATTCTGGAAGGTTTCACCGCCAGCACGGGTGGGAATGTCGTTGATGCCAACAGCGACATTGACGGTGACGACAACGGCACCGACGACATCGCCAGCGGCTTGTGTTCCAACCTTGTGGTGTTGGATGACAAAGAACCCACCGGTGAAAACGGTGTTAATGATCAACTCGGTGTTGACGGTGTAAACACAGACGACAACCGTTCCAACCTCACCGTTGACTTCGGCATTATCCCGCCGGTCGTAGCACCCAAGGTGGTTGCTGTTGGTGATTACCTCTGGATTGATGCCAACCAAAACGGTAAACAAGATGAAGGTGAGCAGCCACTGGCAGGCGCTATTGTCACCTTGCTGGACAAAGACGGCAGCCCTGCGAAAGACATGGATGGCAACGTCATTGCCCCCGTGACTACCGGTGCAGACGGTTTGTATGGCTTTACCAAATTACCGGAAGGTGATTACAGCATTCGTGTACAAGCCCCTGAAGGCTATATTCCTACCACCAATGCGGGTGATGTGGATGAGGTTGCTGCCAACGATGACAGTAACTGTGCCGTGATGGGCGATAATGTACAAACCGCACCGTTCACCTTGATGGCAGGTACAGAACCGGCTTCCGGCGTTGATGGTGATGGTGACAATAGCAACCTGACAGTGGATTGCGGTTTCTACAAGCCAACCACAGCGGTGCACAGCATTGGTAATATGGTGTGGGTCGATGATGGTGCGGGCGATAACACCAAAGCCGATAACGGTCAGTTTGATGAAGGCGAAACCTTGCTGAACGGTATCAAACTGGAATTGCGTGATACCACAGGTGCAGTTGTTGACAGCACCATGACTTCCGGTGGTTACTACTTGTTCAGTGGCTTAAATGCTGGAGAGTATCAAGTCTGTGTGTCAGCGAATAACTTCAGCGGCATGGGCAAACTGGTGGGTTACACCGCTGGCGTGAATGGCAAAGAAGCCGACGCTAATACTAATGGCGACAGCAACGACAATGGCGGCGCAATGACCGAAAATGGTCTCTGCTCCAACATTATCGTGTTGGATGACCAAGAGCCAACCGGTGAATTGCCAATTGCCAGCGGCACTGCTGGTGACGATAGCATGGGTACGGACGATAACCGTTCCAACCTCACGGTTGACTTCGCGGTATTGCCACCAGTCGTAGCGCCGAAAGCCGTTTCCGTGGGTGACAGAATCTGGATTGACACTAACGAAAATGGTCAGCAAGACGAGGGTGAAACCGGTCTGGAAGGTGCAGTCGTTACCTTGCTGGATAAGGCTGGCAACCCTGTCACCGATTTGGATGGCAAACCGGTGGCAGCAATTACCACGGCTACTGACGGCATGTACCTGTTTGAGAATTTGCCACAAGGCGAATACTTGGTTCGTGTAGCAGCGCCAGAAGGTTATATCACCACTAAAGGCGGTGCAGCGGTTAACGATGACCCCTCCAACACGGACAGCAACTGCCAAGTGGTGGATGGTAAAACGCAAACCGGCGCATTCAACCTCACCACTGACAATCTGACCGTGGACTGCGGGTTCTACCTGCCGAAAGCCCCGACGCACAGCCTCGGTAACAGCGTGTGGGTCGATGCCAACAACAACGGTTTATTCGATAAGGATGAACAGCCAGTCGTTGACGGCGTAGTAATGGAATTGCTGGATAAAGATGGCAAGGTCATGGCGTACACCGAAACCAAAAACGGTTACTACTTGTTCAGTGGTCTGCCAGCGGGTGAATACAGTGTCTGTGTGGCACACGGCAACTTCGATGAAGGGCTGTTGAAAGGCTATACACCAAGCACTGGCGGCGATGAGGCTGATGTTAACGCCGGAACCGACAATGCTGACAACGGTGACAATAACACCCAAGATGGCTTGTGTTCCGAAGTCATTATTCTGGATGACAAGAGTCCAACGGGTGAATTGCCAACTGCCAGTGGCACTGCCGGTGAAGATGGCATGGGTACAGACGATAACCGTTCCAACCTGACCATCGACTTTGGTGTGGTTGCGCCGGTAGCACCGAAAGCGGTCTCTGTGGGTGACAGAATCTGGATTGACACTAACGAAAATGGTCAGCAAGACGAGGGTGAAACCGGTCTGGAAGGTGCAGTCGTTACCTTGCTGGATAAGGCTGGCAACCCTGTCACCGATTTGGATGGCAAACCGGTGGCAGCAATTACCACGGCTACTGACGGCATGTACCTGTTTGAGAATTTGCCACAAGGCGAATACTTGGTTCGTGTAGCAGCGCCAGAAGGTTATATCACCACTAAAGGCGGTGCAGCGGTTAACGATGACCCCTCCAACACGGACAGCAACTGCCAAGTGGTGGATGGTAAAACGCAAACCGGCGCATTCAACCTCACCACTGACAATCTGACCGTGGACTGCGGGTTCTACCTGCCGAAAGCCCCGACGCACAGCCTCGGTAACAGCGTGTGGGTCGATGCCAACAACAACGGTTTATTCGATAAGGATGAACAGCCAGTCGTTGACGGCGTAGTAATGGAATTGCTGGATAAAGATGGCAAGGTCATGGCGTACACCGAAACCAAAAACGGTTACTACTTGTTCAGTGGTCTGCCAGCGGGTGAATACAGTGTCTGTGTGGCACACGGCAACTTCGATGAAGGGCTGTTGAAAGGCTATACACCAAGCACTGGCGGCGATGAGGCTGATGTTAACGCCGGAACCGACAATGCTGACAACGGTGACAATAACACCCAAGATGGCTTGTGTTCCGAAGTCATTATTCTGGATGACAAGAGTCCAACGGGTGAATTGCCAACCGCCAGTGGTACTGCCGGTGAAGATGGCATGGGTACAGACGATAACCGTTCCAACTTGACCATCGACTTTGGTGTGGTTGCGCCGGTGAAACCTAACACGGTATCCGTGGGTGATTACGTCTGGATTGATACCAATGAAAATGGTTTGCAAGACAGCGATGAACTTGGCATGGAAGGCGCCACCGTTACCTTGTTAGACAAAGAAGGTAAGCCGGTTAGTGATGTTGATGGTTTAACCGTTGCAGCGGTAACGACAGGTTCAAATGGTCAATACCTGTTCAGTAATTTGCCGGAAGGTGAATACCTAATCCGGGTAGATTTGCCGAATCCTTACCTTGATTACCGTCCGACCCAAAGTGTTGCTGATGTTGGTGCAACGGATAATGACAGTAATTGCAGCAGCAATGATGGCATTGTTCAAACCAACGTTTTCAACTTGACTTCGGATAGCATGTCCGTGGATTGCGGTTTCTACTTGCCTAAAACGCCAACCCACAGTATCGGTAATATGGTTTGGGTCGACAACGGTGCGGGTGAAAGCGCGGGTAATGGTCGCTACGATGCGGGCGAAACTTTGCCGAGCCAAGTAGTCATGGAGCTGCGTGATAGTACGGGTGCATTGGTCAATACCACACAAACAGCAAGCGGCTACTACGTGTTCAGTGGCTTGACCGCTGGTGAATACAAAGTCTGTGTGGCTGGCAGCAACTTTAATGAAGGTGAAGCACTGGATGGTTACACCGCCAGCACCGCAGCGAAAGAAGCTGACGCTAACGTGGATGGTGATAATAACGACAATGGTGACAGCACCGCTTCGGATGGCTTGTGTTCTAACCTGATTGTGTTGGATGACAAGGAACCAACCGGCGAACAGCCAACTGCTAGCGGTATTGCCGGTGATGATGGTATGGATACGGAAGACAACCGTTCCAACCTCACCGTCGACTTCGCGGTTGTACCGGTTGAGCCAGTTGATCCGGGTACGCCTGTGTCTGTGGGCAACCAAATCTGGATTGACAGCAATGCCAATGGCATCCGTGAAGAGGGCGAAGGCTTCCTTGAAAATGCAGTGGTGACACTCACTGATGCTTCCGGTCGTCCGGTGACGGATGTGGATGGCAACACCGTTGCGCCGCACACCACGGGTGCTGATGGTCTCTACCTGTTCGATAACTTGCCGGAAGGTGAGTATATTGTGACGGTTGAACCACCAGAATGGTTCTTCCCTACCATTGGCGGGATTGATGTGGATGCTGATGCCAGTGATACTGACAGCAACTGCCGCGTGAATCCGGTCAATACCACGATTGAAACCCATTCGTTCACCTTAACAGCGGGTGCTGAACCTGATGCTGACGGTGATGATGCTAACGGCAATATGACCGTAGACTGTGGTTTCTACGGTTCCGTGTCTCTGGGTGACAAAGTATGGCTGGATAGTAATGCCGATGGTCAGCAAAATAATGCGGAACCAGGTATCGGTGGTGTGAGCGTCAGCTTGTGGGAAGAAGATGGTATTACCCCGGCAACCGATGCTACCGGTAAGCCAGTCGCAGCCGTCATGACGGATGCTAGCGGTAATTATCTGTTCCAGAATCTGAAACCGGGTAATTACATCGTGGTCATGAATCCGGGTAAGGATTCAGGTTATAGCCTCACGAAAGGTGGTGCTGACCCGGATACTGATCCATCCAATACCGACAGCAACTGTAAGGTTGTCGAAGGGCGCTTCCAAACCCCAACAGTCACGTTGATACCGGGTGCAGAACCTAACGCTAACGGTTTCAGTAACTTGACGGTTGACTGCGGTCTGTTCCGTCCTGTCAATCTGGGTAGCCGCCTCTGGTTAGACTTGAATGGCAACGGCAAACAGGATGGCGGCGAACCGGGTATTCCTGGCGCCACCGTGACTTTGCTGACAGTCGATGGTAAACCCGTGACTAACGTCTTTGGCGATGTGCTGAAACCACAAACCACTGACGCTGATGGTAAGTACTTCTTCGGCAACCTGCGTGAGGGTGATTACATCGTTAAAGTTGTGCCACCAGTTGGCTATTTGCCGACTGTTGGTGGTAATGACCCGAACGATGATAATGCGACCGATAGCAATGGTATCTTGGCACCAGATGGTAGCATTGTCAGCAAGCCGATTAGCCTCAAGTGGGGTGATGAGCCGGAGGATGGTGGCGCAACCAATACCACGGTTGGTTTCGGTTTGGTGGCGAATCTGCATGTTCCAACCCTGAGCCAATGGGGTATGGTGATCATGAGCATGTTGCTGGCAACAGCGGCATTCTTCCGCCGCCGTCGGGAAGACTAAGCCCGCCCCAGTTCCCTGAGCGTAGTCGAAGGGAACCTCATCAAACAAAAGGTCAGCCGTGTGCTGACCTTTTTTTGTCTGTTATTTGTTACCGCTTGTCTTGTGTTAGCCCATGCCTTTCCAGTGGAACAGTAGAATCATTGTTACCTGGCACACA
>CAYNNA010000029.1:0-25383 GCA_964398375.1 uncultured Thiothrix sp. | reverse complement strand
TACCGTAGACATGCGCAATAAACACGGTTGCCACGCCTTGCATAATTGCCGTGCCATCCATATTAATGGTCGCGCCAAACGGGACGGTGAACGAAGCAACGGAATTGTTGACTCCCAAGCGTTCGGTGACAGTACGCAAGGTGACAGGAATGGTGGCGTTAGAGCTGGCAGTGCTAAAGGCGAAAACCTGCACATTGCGCATCTTGCTGATAAAGCGCAGCGGGTTAAGCCCCGTGAGGATTTTCAGCAGCAGCATCAGTGTGCCGAATAAATGGAACATCAGTGCGGCGACCAACACCAGCACGTAACCGATTAGTACGCTGAGCAATTCAAAGCCCAGTTCCGCCATCGCTTTGGCAATCAGCGCAAACACGGCGTAGGGTGCGGCTGCCATCACGATGCTAACCATTTTCATCATGACTTCATTGGCGAGTTCCGCGCCTTCGATCAGCGGCTTGGCTTTTTTGCCGACCATGAGAATGCTGATTCCGGCAAGAATCGCGAAGAAAATCACCTGCAACATTTCCCCATTTGCCATCGCATTAATCGGGTTGGTGGGGATGATATTGGTGAATACGTCCAGCAGTGGCGGGGCTTCTTTGCCGGTGAAAGCAGCATCGGTACTGGCTTGCATCCCTTGCCCAATGCCTGCGGTCAGCGCGAAAATAACGGCAGTGGCGACGGCTATCGCGGTAGTGGCTAAATACAAACCGAAGGATTTCGCGCCAACGCGCCCCAAGGTGCTGAGGTTGCCGATGCCGCAAACGCCGCAAATCAGCGAGAATAATACCAGCGGTACAACCAGCATTTTCAGCGCATTGATGAATAACGTGCCAATGGCTTTGAATAAACCGTTGACGATGTATTCATTCACAAAACTGCCAGCGGCGTTTAACCCGCTGACATTGAGGAGTAAGCCGACGGCAATGCCAAGCAACATGGCAATAACGACTTGGGCGGTGAGTGATAACTTGGTATTGAGCATTCGTGCATCCTCGCTGATCGTGTGGAGTCTTGGAGGTTAGCACATCGTGGTATTTCGGTTTATCTGTAATGTTCTCGTTACGGTTGGAAATGCTACGCAGTTAGACGTAATACAATACCAGCGAAGCCACCAATATCACCGCCACCCACAACACCATTGCGCCACTTGGCCATGTTCGTGCCAAAATCCCTTGCGGGCCGTGATGGCGGTGTAAGCGTTGGATGAACCCCGTTACCCTGCCGCGCACCTGTGTTTCCGTCTGGTCAAATACCTTGCCGGTTTTGACACTGAATTCATCACCGACCACTTTAGCAAAACGGCGGTAGAACCAATCAAAATCCAAGCTAATCGTCAACGTGCGCTTCATCATCGGCAGCAACACAAAGAACGCAAATCCGGCGAATAGCAATAGCTGGAATTGCGTTACCAAGTGATCGACGGTATACGGCTGATAATCCACCGCATAGGGCAGGATGTTGTACAACGCTTGCGGATACACCCCAATCGCAATGCACAGGAACGAAAACAGCCACATAGCCCAACGCATATTCGCCGCCGGATCAGGTGGGCGCATTCCCGAATCTTTCTGGAAGAATACAAACCAAGGGAATTTGATCCCCGCGTGCAGGAATACCCCCGCCGAAGCCGCCAGCAACATGAACCATACAAACACCAGCCCTTCATGCGCTGCCGCTGAAGTTTCCAGCGATTTGGTCACAAACCCGGAGGTAAACGGGAATGCCGAAATCGCCAATGCGCCTACAATGCCATTGATCGCGGTGACAGGCATACTCTGGAACAAGCCACCTAAATCGGTACACTTGCGCTTGCTGGTCATGAGCAACACACTGCCCGCTGACATCAGCAGCAACGCTTTGTAAATAATGTGCGCAAAAGCGTGTGCCGCCGCGCCATTCAACGCCATTTCCGAGCCAATCCCAATCGCTGTCACCATGAAACCAACCTGATTGACAATGCTATACGCTAAAATCCGGCGCATATCGTTTTCCAACAACGCGTAAATAATGCCGTAGAACACCATGTACAAACCGATGTAGATCAGAATTTCCGTACCAGCGAACCCCACCAGCAGCACAAATACCGCCGTTTTGGTGGTAAATGCCGACAGGAATACCATGCCACTGGGGCTGGCTTCCGGGTAAGCATCCGCAATCCACGCCGACAACGGTGGTGCGCCCGCATTCACCAAAAAGCCTGCCAAGATCAGCCAAGTGGCGACGCTATCCGCCTGCATGGCGGTAAACGCTGTCGAGCCGGTTTCCAACACATACGCGGCAATTCCGCTCATTAGCACCACGCCGCCCAACAAATGCACCAGCAAGTAACGGATACTTGCCTGATACGCTTTGGGATTAGCTGCCGTGTTTGCCCACAGCACCATCGTGGAACCCAGTGCCATCATTTCCCAAAAAATGAATAACGTGATTAAATCACCCGCAAACGTCACCCCAATCGCCGAACCGGCATAGGCAAATGCCGCACTCAATTCGGTCAATGTGGCGGTTTTCAGCGCGTACAAACCACCCACAAATGTCATAATGGAAAATATGGTGGCAAACAGTCTGCCCTCGGCGGTCGAATTCACCGGCTGTAAGTGGTAATCCAGAAACGCAATCTGCACGTGATTGCCATCAGGCACCAGCCACACCAACGCCAGTGTCAGTAAAGGCAACGTCAGCACCAAGGCAGCGCGTAATTTGCCTTCCACCAGTGGCAACAACAACGCGCCAATGATTAACACCAGCCCCGGCGGGAAGAGGATTGAGCCAAGCATCTCAGTCATCGTAATAGGTATCCTTGCGCTTGAGGAAAATGCCCAGCAATTTCGCCCCGACAACCATTGCGGTACAGGTCAAAAAGCCATACCACGCGAAAAAGCCCCAGGTAGCATCAATGCCAATGCCTTGCGGCTCAAAGTGGGCGTGATGATGCACAAAAAACTCCGGCAATACCGCCAGCACCAGAATCACAATCTGGATGACCCACAAGGTTGGCAGGTTTTTCTTGCGATACAGCCAATGTTTGTCGGATTCGTTATCCATTAACGCACCTCCATGCCAATTTGTTGCGCCAACGCCAGCGGCACTTCAGGGAATAAGAACAGCAGCAACGTCAACGCGGCGGTGAGACTCAACGCCAACACGGCAGGGAAGGGGGCTTCACCGTGGTCTTTACCACCCGGTGCTTCCTCTTTGAAAAATGCCGCAAAAATAATGGGCAGGAAATACGCTGCATTCAACAAGGTTGACACCACAATTGCGCCCAATGCCAGCCATTGTTCGGTCTGGAATGCGCCCATGACGATATACCACTTGGAAATAAAGCCCACCGCAGGTGGCACACCAATCATCGACAATGCGCCTAGGGTAAATGCCGCCATTGTCCAAGGCATTCGTTTACCGATGCCATCGAGTTGCCCAACTTCGGTTTTTTTGCTGGCGGTATAAATCGCGCCTGCTGCAAAGAACAGGGTAATTTTGCCGACCGCGTGCGCCACAATGTGCAACGCTGCCCCGACGATGGATAACGGCGCGAGAATAGCCGCTGCCAGCACCACGTAACCCAATTGCCCAATGGTGGAATACGCCAGCCGCCGTTTGAGATTGTCTTGCCGCAGCGCAATCACGGAAGCAAGCACCACCGTAAACGCCGCGACATACAGCAGCCATTCCACATTCGGCAAGGTTTGCAACGTATCCAGCCCGAACACATACATGACGATTTTTACTACGCTGAATACCCCGGCTTTGACCACCGCTACTGCGTGCAGCAAAGCACTGACTGGCGTGGGTGCTACCATCGCCGCAGGCAACCAGCGGTGAATCGGCATGAGTGCTGCTTTGCTAATCCCGAACATAAACAGGAATAGCAATGCCAGCAGCAACCCGCCATCCAATTTACCCGCCAGAATCCCACCGGGGACAAAATCCAGTGTGCCGCTGACTTGCCATGTCCAGATAATCGCTGGCAATAGCAAGCCCACCGAGGTCGCAATCAAAATACCTAAGTAGACACGCCCGGCTTGCATGGCTTTTTCCGTGCCTTTATGCGCCACCAGCGGGAAGGTTGAAAGCGTCAAGACTTCGTAGAAAATGAACAGGGTCAGCAAGTTACCCGCAAATGCAATCCCCAATGCGGCGGTAATGGCTACCGCAAAGAAAAAGTAAAAGCGCGTCTGGTGTTTTTCGTGATTGCCACGCATATAGCCGATGGAATACAGCGAGTTGATCGGCCACAAAAACGCCGCCACCGCAGCAAACAGCATTCCCAACGGTTCGAGCTTGAACGCAAGGCTCAAACCCGGCAACACTTCCAGCAAGGTCACACTGGGGCGTTGCCCCGCTAACACCGCTGGAATCAAACTGAACACCACCAGCAATACGGCTATCGCTGTGGTCAAGGTCACGCCTTCGCGCACATTCGGGAAACGCCCGCTTAGCAGAATCCCCACACCGCCCAATAGGGGTAAGATGAGAGCCAACAACATGAGTTGTTCGGATGATAGCCCCAACATCATGGCGCACCTCCCAACAAACCCCTGGCAGCGGCTTGCGCAATGCCCACCGTTATATCGGTTTGCACCCCGAAATACACATTAGCAATCACCAGCAACCAGGTCGGAATCAGCATTCCTAGCGGGGCTTCTTTGACCGGCTTGGCATCAGCGGGGCGTTCCTTGAAATACGCTGCTTCCACCACGCGCCAGATGTAAACCACTGCCAACAGCGAAGCCACTAGAATCGCCACGGTTAACAGCCACCAGCCGCGTTCCAGCGTCGCTAAAATCAAATACCACTTGGAAATGAAACCCACTGTCAGCGGCACACCAATCAGGCTCAAACCACCTGCGACAAATGCCGCCATTGTCCAAGGCATTTGCTTACCCAGCCCTGCCATGCTGTCAAGGGTGGCAACCCCGACCCGCAGGCAGATTGCCCCTAATGCCATGAACAACGCGCCTTTCATCAGGGCGTGGTTAAACAAATGCAGCAAGGTCGCAGTCAAGCCAGTGACATTTACCAGCGCAATCCCTAACAGGATATACCCCAGTTGCGCCACCGACGAATACGCCAACATGCGTTTCATATCCTGTTGGAAAATCGCCACGATGGAGGCAAACACCATCGCGGTGACTGCCAGCGGCAAGAATAGGTATTGCACCTGCATCGCTTCAAACACAAACGCTACGCCGAAAATCGTTAGCAGGAAACGCAGCAGCACGTACACCGCCACCTTGGTGGCTGTCGCCGCAATGAACGCGGATGCCACTGACGGTGCATACGCATACGCATTCGGCAACCACAAATGCAGCGGGAACATTGCCATTTTCAAGCCTATCCCCACCACGATGAACGCCAAGCCTGCTTGCATGGTGCGCGATGATTGTACGTCTGCCAAGCGTGCTGCCAGATCCGCCATATTCAGCGTACCCGTCAGCATGTACAACAAACCAATGCCAATGAGGATAAAGGTTGCGCCAATCGTCCCCATTATCAGGTATTGAAATGCGGCTGTCAGTGCCCGCCGGTCTTTACCGAGACTAATCAGGGTGTAAGTCGATAGCGATGAAATTTCCAATAACACAAACACATTGAAGGCATCGCCGGTAATGGTCATGCCTAGCAAACCCGCCAAACACAACAACATGGCGGTGAAAAACAGCGTCTGTTGTTTGGCTGGAATTTCTTTTTGCACACTGTGCCAAGCATACGGAAACACCACAGCGGCAATTCCGCTGACGATCAGCAGCACAAAGGCATTCAGGCGATCCACGTTATAGGCAATGCCCCACGGCGGTTCCCAGTTACCGATATTGTATTGCAACAGCGTGCCGTCACTGACTTGCAGCAACAGCAATACCGCCATCGCAAACGCCAACCAACTGACCAACGTAGCAAACAGCCAAGCCAGCCGGGGTTTTACTAAAAGATAACAGATGGGTGCTGCCAGCATCGGCACGACCACTTGTAACACCGGCAGGTGCGGGTAAAACGCGAAGGTTTCCATCATGCGTCAGCATCCTTGGCGAGGATTTCATCTTCCTCGATCGTGCCGTAAGCCTCTTTAATGCGGACAACCAAGGCTAAGCCCAATGCGGTGGTGGCAATGCCAACCACAATCGCGGTCAAGATCAACACATGCGGCAAGGGATTGGAATACACCACCGGATTAGCGGCTTGTTCGGCGGTTTGGGTCACGACAATTGGCGCAGTACCGCCAATGATTTTGCCCATCGAAATATAAAGGATGAAAACGGCGGTCTGGAAAATATTCAGTCCGACGATTTTCTTGATCAAGTTATCACTGGCAATGACCGCATAAAAGCCGGTCATCATCAGGAAAATCACCACCCAATAATTGTAGTGCCCCAAAAACTGGTCAAGCAGATTCATGTCTGATTATCCTCCTGCGGATCATTGCCTGCGTCACCGCGTCCGCCGAAAGCAAAAAAAAGCAGCATCATCACCGCCGCAACCGTCAAGCCCACGCCGAATTCAATGATTAAAATACCTAGATGTTGCCCGTGTACCGGGTCATGCGCCAACACGTTATAATCGAGGAACTTGCCACCTTTCAGTAACGCCACCACGCCAACCCCGCCATAAATCAGCACGCCCAATGCTGCCAGCGGACGCAATAACCAAGGTGGGGTCAAAGCGCGAGCAGATTCCATCCCAAATGCCAGTGCATACAAAATAATGCCCGCTGCAAAAATTACCCCCGCCTGAAAACCACCACCGGGACCAAAATCACCGTGGAATTGCACATACAGCGCGAATAGCAGCACAAAAGGAATGAGCGGTTTAACTGCTACCTGTAAAATCGGACGTGGCGGTTTGCAGCCGGTATCATGCGGTGGGCTAAACACGTATTTGCGACCCACACCGAGTAATGCCAGTACCCCAACCAGTGCGGTGAATACCACCGTCACTTCCCCCATCGTGTCGTAGCCGCGATAGCTTGCCAACACCGATGTCACCATATTGGGAAGACCGACTTCCTTGGGCGATTCCTCGATGAAACGCGGCGCAACGTGTTGATGGATCGGGTCATCCGGGCTACCAAACGGCGGCATATCCCACGTTCCCCACACCAGCATTGCACCTGTTACCGTCACCACCAATAGCGGCAATAACGGGTTGTGTTTTGAACGCTGTTTGCGTTGTCGCGTAATTGCCAGCGTCGATAACATGAGGATGGTGGAAATGCCCGCCCCCACAGCAGCTTCGGTGAATGCCACATCCACCGCATCCAACGCCACAAAGATGCTGGCAGACAACAAGCTGAAAATGCCGAACAGCATAATGATCGCGAACAAACTGTGCAGGCGCACCACCGTTACCGCCGTGATAGCTAACATTGCCAGCAAGGCTATATCAATTAGGAATTCGATGACTCAGCCCTCCCGGTTGCCGCTTGCTTGCCCAATAGCGGTTGTAAATTGCCCAAATGTGCCGAACGTACCAGCGCATGGCTCGCCACCGGGCCGGTGTACCACAATAACAGCAGGATTAAACCGAGCTTTACCGAAATCAACGTCAAGCCTGCCTGTAATACCAAGCTCGCAATAATGCATAAAGCACTCAAGGTATCGGTCACGCTTGCCGCGTGTACCCGTGTGTAAAAATCCGGGAAGCGGTATAAACCCAGTACACCACTGAAACCAAGGAAGACACCACCCATTAATAAAGCCCAGCTCAGGGCATTAATTAATACATCCATTAATGTTCATCCTCCACTTCGCCACCGTGCGTGGTTTGCACAAAACGCAATACCGCAATTAAACCCACGAAATTGATCAGAGCGTAAACCAAGGCAATGTCCATAAAGTCGGGTCTACCTGTCAGGAAACCATACACAGCAATGAGTAACACCGTTTTAGTGCCAAACATATTGACCGCCAAAATCCGGTCATACACCGTGCGACTAACAATGGCGAACAATAAGGCGAGAACCATCACCACCAGAATGGCAATGGCAGCGGCAGTAAACATCATGCAGATTTTCCCTCTAGGGCAGTGACACGGCGATCCATTTCACCTTGCTCAAGGTCACGGATGCTATCGGAATGCAGGGCGTGTACCAATACCTTGTCACCATCCACCCGCACTGCAATCGTGCCGGGGGTTAGGGTAATGGAATTGGCATAAATGGTGCGCCCGACACGGCTTTGCTGACTCATGGGCAAGGTGCTTTGTGCGGGGTCAATCGGATAACGGCTGGGTAGCCAAATGCGTTTGAGGACATCGGCATTGGATTTAACCACTTCCCACACCAGCCAAGGCCAGTAACGCGGCAAATTAGCCAGCACCCGCATGAAAGAATGGAAGGGGTAATGCTTTTCGATACGCCAGCTCAGCCATGCTACTAAGGCAGTTGAAATTACGCCTAATCCCAGTAGCAAGGGATTGTCCCAGAAGCCGGACATTAACAACCAGAAAGCAACGAGAGCGATGGAAAGTAACACAATGTATGGCATTCGACTATCCCTTGGCTTCGGTTGCTGCACTTGCGTAAAACCCTACTTTTTATCATAAGTATATCGGTTAGGGTAGCACCCTCTGGGAATAGTTTGGCTTATTAGCGTTGATTCCTCATAAAAAAAGGCTCCCAAAGGAGCCTTTCTTCAAACCGAGTGGAGAGTCGGTTTAGTGACCAGTCGCCGCGCCTGCACCACGAGGGATACGCACGTCTTCGACCAAGTGTTGGATATGATCCGGTGGTGGTGGCGTTACACGGGAAACGATAAACGCAACCGCGAAGTTCACCATTGCACCGACAGTACCAAACGCTTCAGGGGAAATGCCGAACAGCCAGTTTTCTGGTTTGCTCGCAGCCATTTCAGTACCCTTGACGAAGAACCAGCCCTTGAACCAGAAGATGTAGATAACAGTCACGAGCAGACCCGCGATCATACCGGCTACTGCACCTTGTGTGTTCATACGCTTAGAAAAGATACCCATCATCAACACAGGGAAGATGGTGGCAGCCGCCAAACCGAATGCCAAGGCAACTACTTCCGCCGCGAAGCCAGGTGGGTTGAGACCCATCCAGCCTGCGATGACGATAGCAAATGCCATAGCAATACGGGAGGCTAACAGTTCACCTTTCTCAGAAATATCCGGTTTAATAATACTCTTGATCAAGTCATGCGAAATCGCAGAGGAGATCGCCAGCAACAAACCAGCCGCCGTCGACAGTGCCGCTGCGATTGCACCCGCTGCTACCAAGGCGATAACCCAGTTCGGCAGTTTGGCAATTTCAGGGTTGGCAAGAACCATGATGTCGCGGTCAACTTTGGTGACTTCGTTACCGTTCCAACCAAATTTGCCCCACTTCTCATCGTGCTTAGCTTTGACTTCATCCAGTTTCTTCTGAGCTGCTGCTACATCACCGCCGTCTTTCTGGGCTTTAGCCAGTGCTGCTGTCGCATCAGACAAGCCGCCGTCATTGTAGTACTGGATTTTGCCATCGCCATTTTTGTCAGCCATTTCCAAAAGCTTGGTTTTTTCCCAAGTTTTCATCCAGTCTGGGCGGTCAGCAAATGCCAAGTTGCCTTCTGGTGAACCAACTTCACCGGTTTGCACGGTATTCATCAGGTTCAAACGTGCCATAGCACCTACCGCAGGCGCAGTGGTGTACAGAGCAGCAATGAAGATCAATGCCCAACCAGCAGAAATACGTGCATCGGATACCTTTGGTACGGTAAAGAAGCGGATGATAACGTGAGGCAGACCCGCAGTACCGATCATCAGGGTCATGGTCAGCATGAACAGATTGATGGTAGTGCCGTTTTGAACTGTGTAAGCCTTGAAGCCGAGGTCGGTGACAACTTGATCCAGTTTATCCAAGAGGTAAACGCCGTCAGCCATTTGTGAACCCAAACCCAATTGTGGGATAGGATTGCCCGTCAGGTTGAAGGAAATGAAGACCGCAGGAACGGTGTAAGCCAGAATCAAAACCACATACTGTGCGATCTGGGTATAAGTGATACCTTTCATACCGCCCAATACCGCGTAGACGAATACGATACCCATACCAACATACAGACCCACATCAACCGATACTTCCAAGAAGCGTGAGAAGGTAACGCCTACACCGCGCATCTGACCGATTACGTAAGTAACAGAGATGATGATCAAGCAGATAACACCCACGATACGTGCCGTTTGTGAGTAATAACGGTCGCCGATGAACTCAGGAACGGTAAACTTGCCAAACTTACGCAGGTAAGGAGCCAGCAGCATCGCCATCAATACGTAGCCGCCTGTCCAACCCATCAGGTACGCGGAGTTGTCATAACCACCGAAAGCGAGCAAACCTGCCATGGAGATGAAAGATGCCGCAGACATCCAGTCCGCCGCAGTAGCCATACCGTTTTGGACAGGGCCGATGCCGCCACCCGCTACGTAGAATTCACTGGTAGAACCAGCACGCGCCCAGAACGCAATACCGAAGTACAGCGCAAAGCTTAGACCGACGACAATATAAGTCCAGATTTGAAGTTCTGTCATACAATTCTCCCTTAGTCGTGAACGTCAAATTGGCGGTCGATCTGTCCCATGCGCCATGCATAGAAGAAAATCAAAGCCACGAATACGTAAATTGAACCTTGCTGGGCGAACCAGAAGCCAAGTTTATAACCGCCGAGTTGAATAGCATTGAGTTGATCAACCAACAAAATACCAAAACCAAACGACACGATGAACCAAATGACAAGGCACATACTAAGCAAGCGAACATTCGCTGCCCAATATGCCTGTGCAGATCTATCCAACATAAGTAAGACTCCTCCGTTGTTGTACAAACGCCATGAGTTTAGCGTGAATGCAAATCATCAAGCAATCACCCAAACAAACATTTTTAGGGATTGCACAACATTTTGTAGATTCTTATGCCGTGTTTTGCGGCATAAAAGGCGTATTTTAGGGGTGTGCTCTTGGGAATTGTCGACAATCTTGAATTGGTGTGGATGATAATGTGTTGGCAATGTTATGTCGCGTTTATGCCTAGTAAGCAGCATCCCACCGATTTGGTGCATATAATGAACTGCACTATTTTGGTGCTTTGCTCGTGGCTGTGATGAATGCTTCACGGTATGCTGATTATAAAGCTATGAAAAGTATGAGTAAATTTTTATGGCATTGAATTTGCATTGTTTGTGTTATGAATAATACTAGCCTGAAAAAAAGTGATCTGCTGGATACCCTGACTTGTGCCATTGTGGTGCTGGATACAGGGCTTGCGGTTGTTTATATGAATCAATCGGCTGAAATGCTGTTTGGTCAAAGTCAGCAGCGGGCGTTGGGAATGCCGGTTGCATCATTATTGCGCAGTCGGGAGGTGTTGGAGCATTTGGAACTTGCCCTGAGCCTGAGTGATCCGCAATCCATCCGTGAGTGCCAGATTGAATTGGCTAGTAATGAAGCAATTACCATTGATTGCGTGATCACCCCGATTAGCCTGCGCGACTGGAATAATCACTTGTTGTTGGAAGTGCATCGCATTGACCGCAAGTTGCGTATCGTGCGCGAGGAGCAAGTCATCCATCAACAGCAGGCGGTGCATGAATTGGTGCGCGGTATAGCCCACGAAATCAAAAATCCGCTAGGTGGTCTGCGTGGTGCGGCGCAATTGTTGGAAAGTGAGCTGGAAAACCCTGAACTCAAAGAATACACCCAGATCATTATTTCCGAGGCAGATCGCCTAAAGCATTTGGTGGATGGCATGTTAGGCCCTAGTCGTTTGCCGCATACCGAAAGCGTCAACATCCATGAGGTGTTGGAACACGTTCGGCATTTGGTGGGGGCAGAAGTCTCGGCTGATGTGCAATTTATGCGTGATTACGACCCTAGTTTGCCGGAATTTCAGGGCGACCGTAATCAATTGGTACAGGTGGTGCTGAATATCGTCAGTAATGCCACCCGTGCATTGGCGGGTAGTGGCTTGATTTTATTGCGTACTCGCATTTTGCGGCAATTTACCATCCAGCAAATTCGCTACCGCCACGTGATGAAAGTTGATATTTGCGACAATGGCTCCGGTGTGCCAGAGCATTTGCAGGATAAATTGTTCCTGCCAATGGTGAGTGGGCATCCTGAAGGCAGTGGTTTGGGGTTGGCAATTGCACAGACATTAATGCGCCGTCATAAGGGGCTGATTCATTGTGAGTCTGTTCCCGGAAATACGTGTTTTTCGATTTTGATTCCGCTGGAGGAAGACCATGCCACCTATTGAAAATGTCTGGATTGCTGATGATGACCGCTCGATCCGCTGGGTATTGGAGCGCACCCTGCAAAAAGCAGGCATTGAAGCCCGCAGCTTCGAGACTGCCGATCAGGTGCTGGTTGCGTTGCGCACTGAACAACCGGATGCGCTGATCACCGATATTCGGATGCCAGGCACGGATGGTCTGATCTTATTGGAACGGATGCAGCGCGAACACCCGATGATTCCCGTGATCATTATGACCGCGCACTCTGATCTCGAAAGCGCCGTCTCGGCGTATCAAGGGGGGGCATTTGAATACCTGCCCAAGCCATTTGATGTGAATGATGCGCTGGAATTGGTGCGGCGTGCCTGCAAAATGCGCCGTGAACGCGATGGCGAAAAAGCGGTTGATCCTGCGCTGGAGTTGCTGGGTGGGCGCGATATTATCGGTCATGCACCGGCGATGCAGGAGGTGTTCCGGGCGATTGGGCGACTTTCCAAGTCCAGCATTACCGCGTTGATCACGGGTGAGTCTGGCACGGGTAAGGAGTTGGTCGCCAAAGCCTTGCATACCCACAGCCCGCGTTCTACCAAGCCGTTTATTGCGCTGAATACGGCGGCGATTCCCCGCGAGTTGCTGGAGTCGGAATTGTTTGGGCACGAAAAAGGTGCATTTACGGGGGCTTATGCACAACGTAAGGGACGTTTCGAGCAAGCCGACGGCGGTGCACTGTTTTTGGACGAAATCGGCGATATGCCCGCCGAATTGCAAACCCGTTTGCTGCGTGTTTTGGCAGAAGGCACATTCTACCGCGTCGGTGGGCATACCCCGGTGAAAGTGGATGTGCGCATTATTGCAGCAACTCACCAGCACTTAGAAGAGTTGGTGCATAAGGGACAATTCCGCGAAGACTTGTTTCACCGTTTGAATGTGATCCGTATTCATAACCCGCCGTTGCGTGAGCGCCGTGAAGATATTCCCTTGCTGCTTAATCATTTCTTACACCGTGCGGCGGATGAGTTGCAGGTGGAGGTGAAAACCTTATCAGGGCGTGTGACTGCGCATTTGCAAACCTTGCCTTGGCCGGGCAATGTACGCCAATTGGAAAATACCTGCCGCTGGTTGACGGTCATGGCATCTGGGCGCGAAATCGTGATGGACGATTTGCCAGCGGAGTTGCTGGAGGTGGACCCCGGTAAAACCGAAGTGCCGGATAATTGGGAAAAAGCCTTGGCGCATTTTGCCGATTACAAACTCAATAAAGGCGACGTTAATTTACTGACGGAACTTAGCCCGATTTTCGAGCGTATTTTGTTGCAAGCGGCACTCAAGAAAACCGGCGGACGCAAGATTGAAGCGGCGGATTTGTTGGGATGGGGGCGCAATACCCTCACCCGCAAGCTCAAGGAATTGGAGGTTGAGGAGATTTAAGCATGGCTTGATTTTTGGGCAAAGTGTCTTCAAAGCCACAGAATGCCCCGGAACAGGCTTGCATGTGTACCAATTTGTCGGTCAGGTAGCGGCTTTCAAATCCCGCATAACGCAGGGTGAGGGCATCGAGCATCGCTACATCGATGGTTTCGTATTTCATACCGTCCAGCAGTTTTTTGGTGACGTAACCTTGCGCAGAATCCCACACATTAAAATAGGTGCGGAAGCGGTCTTGCTTATAAAAATCAGCATCGGTGAAATGTGCCGCGACATCACCGGGGATGTGGTCGCCAAAGGTTACAACAATGGTGCGTTCCGATAGCTTTTTGAGTTGCTTGAGCAAGTTTTCGTAGGCTTTTACCGATAGATTCAAGCGTTCGTTGTAATCCAGCATAATCGAACATTGTTTGTCGGAAAGCTGCGGTGCGCAACGCTTGGCATCCGGCTTTATGCCTTTGTCGTGCGGTGAATGCTGTCGCATGGTCGCCACGAAGGCAAATAACGGCTGCTCGTTGAGTTTGACTTGCTTGACGGCTTCATCGAAAAAGATTTCGTCGGGCAGTTTGTTCCAGCGGCGTTTGTCGCATTCTGGCATGGCTTTGCAGTCAATGAAATCTTGAATCCCCAACTGTTCGTGAAAACGTTTGCCACCATAAAACCGCCCAGCAATCGGGTAAATGGTTTTGGTTTTGTAGCCTTGCTGTGCCAGTTGTTGGGCAATGCGTCCATCCAGCCGTCCGGGGGCGAACAGGTTAATGGATTTCCAGCCATTGCCGTACAACGGCGGTGCTACCCCGTGTAAGAAGGCAATTTCCTGTACCCAAGTCGAACCGCCAGCGGTGTAGACTTTGAGCGGGTAGGTATCCTTGAAGAATTTACCCTGTGGCTTGAAACCGATGACTTGTTCAGGGCGGAAGGTCGACTCTTCCAAAATCACGATGATATTGGGTTTTTGCTCTGGCGTGGTGGTGAAGGCTTCGGCTTGCTGATCCCCTTTGAAACAGCAATAGCTGGTATCGTGGGGGGGCGTGGGTTCCGTGAGTTGGGTGCGCCAGATACTTTGCACAAAAATGGGCAACGTTTGTTTGTATTGCGTGGTCCATTGTAGGTCGATGTAAAACGGTGGCAAGTTCAGTGTGACTAACAGCGCGGCACAACTGGCAAAACCCAGTGCAAAAGCGTTGCGTCCCCACCGCGCGGCTGGGGGTTCCAGCAGAAAGCTCGCCATTAACAAGGCGACATAGCCTATGATCAGCAATGTGGGGAGTAAACCCATTTCAAAGAGCGTTTCGAGACTTAACGCGGCAACGACCAGATCCGGCGCTACCAATTGCGAGCCAAGGAATTGGTATTTAATCGCCGCCCCAACCCACAGACCACCAACCACAACAGAGGCTAAACCAGCAGACGACCAAGGACGACGTGATAGCCACAATGCCCCGCTGAACAATACACCCCAGACGATGAGGGTATATAAACGGTTATACACAAAACCCCATGCGCCGCTACTCCCTTGGTCGGCAAACAGCACATGAGCCATACCCAGCATCGCGGGTACGGCAATGATCGCGGGAATGAGTTGGTGTTTGAATGCCAAGCTGGTAATTCCAATCCATGAAGTGGTGATACAGAATAACCAGTTTGTCATCAATTTGTAACATTAGTTGCAGCCCGCCAGTCTTAATTTTTACAACGCTGCTGCTTGCGTCGTAAGGCGTTGAGATTTAAAGCAAATGTTTATGCTGTGAGAGATGATGGCTGTACAGTACGCTGAAAAACAATGTGCTCTCCAGCAAGCGTTTGAGCCGGAACAAGCGCGGCTCGGTGACTAAGCGCCAGATACTTTCCAAGCCTGCCCGCTGTAACAGGCGCGGTGCACGTTTCACTTGCCCTGAGACAAAATCAAATGTACCCCCACAGCCGACGACCAAATGCACTTGTTCCTGTTGTAAAAAGTCGAGATTGTCGTTGATCCAGTACTCCTGTTTTACTGCACCAAATGCCACAAATAAAAAATCAGGTTTGAAGCGGCTAATCTGCGCTTTAATGGCCTCATTGTGGTCAGACGTGAAAGGGTAGGCGGCGTAGGCTGGTGCGTAGCCCGCCACTTTCAGACCATAGGTGTCGCGGATAATCTGTACGGCTAAGGCATTGGCAGTGGCATTGCCACCCAGCAAGAACAGGCTTTTGCCGTGTTGTTGGGCGTATTCACACGCATCGTAAATCAGGTCGGAACCACTGATCTTGCTGAAGTGTTTTCCCTTATTTAGCAGACGTGCAAAAAAATAGGGAATTTGCCCGTCGAAAGTGGCGTAATTGGCGTTGATGATGTCTCGGAACGGTCTGTTACGGTTGGCTTTGACAATGAACTCCGCATTGACAGTAACAACAAAATGGGTCTGGGCGTCTTCCTTGAATAATTGTGCCTGCTCCAAGCCGCGAAACTTAATCCCGCAAAAATGTATCGAATCCATCAGCTTTCCCTCACAGCTATGACATAGATGATTACAATTTGCTCGGTTACATGACCCTTTAATAAGCATTGAAATAAATAATCGCCAAATAATCAAAAGCAACTACTTTGTGCTGTTATTGTGACTTTAAGTATAACCGGATATTTTTTGTGAGTTAGTGTGATTTTTAATCTTTTTGTCGAAAAAAGTTTATGATAAAAATATCATGTTTTTATTTTATGCCGTGTTAGTTAAAGGATAATGCAAGATTAGTGGTATTAATTATCGGTTTTTAATTTATCATATAAAAAATAATCAAACGACGCCTAAAAAAATGTATCAAAAAATATACAGTCTTGCCTTGATTATTACAAAATCTTGAGTATGCTTAATTTAGTTCCCAGCGAGGGGGCTAGTGTAGACGAGTGAAATAGTTAGGAGTATTGAAGTATGAAAGGGATTTTAGCAATTTCTGCCGTGTTGGTATTGTCGAGCGCTTCCGTATTTGCGACTGATGTCGATGTTGATATGTTGATTCATGATGTTGAAATTTATCAAGCACAAGATGGTACAGATTTGACGCAACGTGCGGTCATTTCACATGTTAATGATAAGTTTGATGGTCGGGCGAAAATCTATGTCCATCATTCAAAAATTTATCAAAAACAACAAGGGCAGAAAGGCTCTCAGTCGGCAACGATTGCGACTATTTATGAAGACACAACCCAGTCTAAATAAGTGAGAATGTCCCTGCTCTACATTAAAGAGTGGGGGCTTTTTTAGAGGGATGACTTATGAAATACCTGCCAATACATTGTTTGTGCTTAGTTGCTTTGGCATTTAGTGCTACTTCAGTTTCAGCGCTACCCGACGGTAGTACACCGCCTTCTATGATGGATATGTCGGCTACGTTTGCGAAGACACGTGCTCAGCTACGGGCGTATGAAGTGGATTTCCGGGATACGGGTACGGAAGTGGATCGCTTTGCTGTAGGCGCGTTGGATACAGCAGGTTGCGACATTAATGTTGGCAATGTTGTGTTGGATGATGTCGCAGGAGCGCCAAACGATATTATCATTTTTGTGCAAGGCGATATTATGCAAGCTAATAACTGTCGTTAGCTGGTTTGTAGTTTCTATTATTACCATCCTTTGTTTTGGGGGATGAGTAAGTGTTGTTATATTAATTAATATTAAAAATAATAAATTTGGAGTGTGAAAACCTGTCTATGAGAAATGTAAAATTTTTCTTAATAATAGCGTGCGTAGCATTATTGTATGGTTGTGCAAGTGTCGAGTCTCGATTAGACGATAAATTGGCAAGTGAGTTTGCAGAAATGAAGCAGGGGCCAAATGGTGGGCCTTATAAAAGCATTACCAACTTTTCCGATTCCTTAAGTTGTATGGATCGTCTGATGCTGGCAAAGAATATCCGCAATATTCCTGTGATGGTAGAAGATATTGACGATAAAACCGAAGCGGTTAAAACCGGCGTTCGGGATATGTTAGTTTCTGCTATTTCTGAAATGACGCATAAAAGCCACGGCATTAAACTTATTTTGTATGGAAAAGATTCGGGGAATCTCATTTCTTTTTTAAAAGCAGCCAATAATAATAAAGTTTATGAAAGTTTGCCTTGGTACGATATTCAGGGGTCTATTAGTCAGTTTGATAAGGGCGTAACCAGCGTTGACGCGAGTATTGGTTTATTTGCACGGCGTCATGGTGGTTTAGGTGCTGCACGCGGTTCTTCTTTGAGCGTGGTGGCTTTGGATTTGAATGTGGTTAGCACTAAAGACATGAGTGTTGTGCCGGGGGTTTCCTCGAAGAATTCAGTGGCGATATTCCAACGCGGTGATTCATTGGATGCGGATGCCAGCATCAATAAATTTGGGGTATATTTCGATATAAATCTGAGCCGCAATGAAGGGCAGGCGCAAGCGGTACGTTCGTTGGTGGAACTGGCGGCGGTGGAAATTGTGGGGAAATTGACGCGCGTGCCGTATGAGCAATGTTTGAGGTAAGCCTGTGGCTGACAGCGAAACGCCCCGGTTAAGGGGCGTTTGCTCTATTGCTTAAGCGGTTAAAACGGCTTACAGCGAGTAGTACATATCAAACTCAACCGGATGCGTGGTCATGCGGAAGCGGGTCACTTCTTGCATTTTCAACTCGATGAATGCGTCGATCATGTCATTACTGAACACGCCGCCTGCGGTCAGGAATTCGCGGTCTTTGTCCAATGCATCCAATGCCATATCTAATGAGTGGCAAACCCGTGGGATGAGTTTGTCTTCTTCGGGTGGCAGGTCGTACAAGTCTTTATCCATCGCTTCGCCCGGATGAATCTTGTTCTTGATGCCATCCAGACCCGCCATCATCAATGCCGCAAACGCGAGGTAAGGGTTCGCAGACGGGTCAGGGAAGCGTACTTCGATACGGCGACCTTTCGGGCTTGCCACGAACGGAATACGGATAGACGCAGAACGGTTACGTGCGGAATAAGCCAGCATAACCGGCGCTTCAAAGCCCGGAACTAAGCGTTTGTAAGAGTTCGTGCCGGGGTTGGTAATCGCGTTCAACGCCTTTGCGTGCTTGATAACGCCGCCAATGTAGTACAACGCAGTTTCAGACAAACCAGCATAGCCATCACCAGCAAACAGGTTTACGCCGTCTTTTGCCAATGACATGTGGACGTGCATCCCAGAACCGTTGTCGCCGACGATGGGCTTGGGCATGAAGGTGGCGGTTTTGCCGTACTGATGAGCAACGTTGTGAATGACGTATTTTTGACGTTGTGTCCAGTCAGCGCGGGTGGTCAAGGTGGAGAAACGTGTACCGATTTCGCACTGACCGGCGGTCGCCACTTCATGGTGGTGTACTTCGACAGGTACGCCGACTTCTTCCAGAATGTTACACATGGTGGAACGAATATCGTGCAGGGAATCTACCGGTGGGACGGGGAAGTAGCCGCCTTTAGTGCCCGGACGATGCCCCATATTGCCATCAGGGTAAACTTTTTCGGAGTTCCAGCCTGCTTCTTGGGAGTCGATTTTGACGAACGTGCCACTCATGTCAGAACCCCAACGCACGTCATCAAAGATGAAGAATTCTGGTTCTGGGCCAAAGAATGCGGTATCCGCAATGCCCGTGGATTTCAGATAAGCTTCCGCACGCATCGCGATGGAGCGTGGGTCGCGCTCGTAGCCTTCCATCGTAGTCGGGTCAACGATGCCGCAGGTAATGTTGACGGTCACGTCTTGGAAAAACGGGTCAACGAACGCGGTTGCCGGGTCAGGCATGAGAATCATGTCGGATTCATTGATGCCTTTCCAACCAGCAATAGAGGAACCATCGAACATTTTACCTTCGGTGAAGGTGTCTTCTTCAACCGTGTAAGCTGGAACCGTAACGTGGTGTTCCTTACCACTGGTGTCGGTGAAACGGAAATCGACGTATTTCGCGTCGTTGTCTTTGATCATGTTGAGAACGTCTTGTGCAGACATTACTGGCCTCCTGATGATTGTAAGGACTAAAAATTTGGCGTTTAAGGTCGATGCAGCATGGTACGCAGAGTCACATAACCTGTAAATGGGAATGTGGGGGCAGTTGGTGAGCCACCCCCACGAGTGCATTACTTAATGAACAACATTTCGCTGTATTTAGGTAATGGCCACATTTCATCGGCAATCAGTGTTTCGAGCGTGTCAGCGTGAGCGCGGACTTCATTCATCAAACCACGCACGGTGTCAGCTAAGAAGCGCATGTGGTCTGTGACGCTGCCGAAGTCGTGTTTGGCGCGTGCCGCACTTAACTTGCCTACCGCTGCCATGAGAGCATTGGCTTCGGTTGCTACACTTTGCGCAACGCTGTTATCCAGTGTGATACCTAGGTCTTGCAAGTTGCCAGCGGTAGCAGACAACTCTGACAGGTAAGTAACCGCCGCTGGGTAAATCATGGTGGTCGCCATGTTAACCATCAGCTTGGCTTCTACGTCGATGCTGTTGATGTATTGTTCAGCGTAAACTTCAAAACGGCTGTGCAGTTCTGCCGGAGTCAACACGCCAGTGCGCTCGAACAGACCAGCGACTTCAGGGCTTAACAGCTCTGGCAGTGCATCGGCGGTGGTGGGCAGGTTTTTCAAGCCGCGTTCTGCAACGGCGGCTTTGTGCCATTCTGGAGAGTAGCCGTTACCGCCGAATACCGCGTTACCGTGTTGTTCCATTAGCACTTTCAGCACCGCAAGTGTTGCGGTAGCCACGTCTTTACCGCTGCTGAGTTCGGCTTCTAGCTTGTCCGCGATCCAGTTCAAGGAATCTGCCAACATGGTGTTCATGGCAACCAATGGACCAGACACGGACTGTGATGAACCCACCGCACGGAATTCAAAACGGTTGCCAGTGAAGGCAAACGGTGAAGTACGGTTACGGTCGCCCGGATCGCGTTCAAAGTGCAGAATCTGGGACAGACCCAAATCCATTTTGCTACCTTTTTCCGTTTTGAGGATTTTGCCATCTTTAATGTCTTGGAAGACTTTTTCCAGTTGATCACCCAAATACACGGACAAAATCGCTGGAGGCGCTTCGTTTGCACCCAAACGGTGATCGTTGGACGCAGACGCGATGACCGCACGCAATAATGGTCCAAATTGGTGCACGCCGCGAATTACTGCACCACAAAATGCCAAGAAGTGCAGGTTGTCTTCTGGCGTAGTACCCGGATCAAGCAAGTTACCTTGGGTGCTGTTACCGACCGACCAGTTAACGTGTTTACCAGAACCGTTCACGCCAGCAAATGGCTTTTCATGCAATAGGCACAGGAAGCCGTGGGCTTTCGCAGTGGTTTTCATCACAGTCATCAGCAATTGCTGGTGGTCAGCCGCCACGTTCGCCGCCTCAAAGTAAGGTGCGATTTCAAACTGACCCGGTGCAACTTCGTTGTGGTGGGTTTTAGCCGGAATGCCTAAACGGTAGAGCTTGTCTTCGATGTCTTGCATGTAGACTTGGACGCGCTCAGGGATTGCACCAAAATAGTGATCGTCGAATTGCTGCCCCTTCGCTGGAGCTGCACCAAACAAGCTGCGACCAGACGCTAAAATGTCAGGGCGGGCAGTAGCGAAGGCTTCGTCGATCAGGAAGTATTCTTGTTCCGCACCACAGCTTGAGTTCAGGGTAGCAACGTCAGTTTCACCCATCAGTTTCAAGACGCGCTGGGCGGCGGTATTCATCGCAGCATTGGAGCGCAGCAAGGGGATCTTCTTGTCGAGTGATTCGCCAGTCCAAGACAGGAATACGCAAGGAATCATCAGCGTCGCGCCGTTAGCGGTGTGCATGATGTACGCAGGGCTGGTTGGATCCCAAGCGGTGTAACCACGCGCTGAGTTAGTGGCACGGATGCTGCCGTTCGGGAACGAAGAACCATCCGGCTCACCCTTGATCAGCAAGCTACCGCTGAAATCGGTGATAGCGTTACCTTCAGGGCTAGTGATGATGAAGCCGTCGTGCTTTTCAGCCGTGGCATTGGTCATCGGGTAGAAAATGTGCGAGAAAAATTTCGCGCCTTTAGACATCGCCCACTCTTTCATTGCCGCAGCCACCACGTCAGCCGTTGCTGGGTCAAGTGGTGCGCCGGTCTGGAAAGTTTTCTTCATGGCTTTAAAGGCATTTTTGGAGAGGCATTCTTCCATGCGTGCCAGATTGAAAACATCACAAGCCCAGATTTTGCTCAGTGGTTCGGTCTTGCCAAGATCCATCGGGGAACGCTGGTTGATGGTTTGGATTGCTTGGGTACGCGCAAAATTGCTGCTCATCTATTGACCTCATTCAATGCTATAAATCAGAAATAACAGAGTTTAATGCAATTTTTATGCCATTACATCCTCGTGGGTCGGACTTCAGTCCGACATTTCCTAGGTTTTGTTGAGGAGATTGTCGGGCTGAAGCCCGACCTACAACCGGCGACGATTCTTAACGTAATGGCAGCATCCCTAAGACAATCATCAAAAATGTGTACACCACCATTTGTCAGCAGTATAATTTCATGCAATTATCAGTCATTAGTGGAAAATCCAATGTTGTCAGCAGGTTGCATCACGGAAAATACGCCGCATATCCAGATATACTGCCTGCTGTTAGTGGTTGATCGTGGGCTGCATAGCTCAATATTCCAGAGCGTTGGATAACGAATTGTTATGCCTGAAATACCGATGGAAGAACATTCTCAAAACTCATCTTTTCGTGAAAAACTTATAGAGCATCTTTTTATAGGTGAGCTATTGAAAATTTCATGGAAAAATAAAGATTTCTCTTTTGAGGTTGCTAAACCAGAAGTTGATAATTCTGGATATGATTTAATTATCGAATCTAATAATATTTTGCGGCATATTCAACTTGAATCAGCTTTTATCGGTTCAACAACAGCATCTCAAAATATCAATATTTCATTATCAAAAAAACCATCTGGCTGCGTTATTTGGATTTACTTTAATCAAGATAACTTAGAATTAGGTCCTTTTTTATTTTTTGGTAATAAACCGGGACGTCCATTGCCTTGCTTAGAAAGTTACAAAACGGCAAAGCATACAAGAGCAAATTCAACAGGACATAAAGCAGAAAGAAAAAATATAAAAACAGTCAGTAAGAATAAATTCACCACACTAAGTACAGTTGAGGAAGTTTATAAGATTCTATTTTTTAATGAGCAATAAAATCAATGGCATTACAAGAACTTGTAAAAATCCTTCATGATATGTATTTTAATTCAGAAGATAAAGAAACGGCAGCAATGATTCATTTATTCGGAATTAAATATTCAAAAGAAATAAATGATCTAAATATTTCAAAAAAAGAACTCGCCAAAGCAGCAGGACTCAGAGAGTCATATGGCACAGAAATAAGTAAAGGCGTGAAATTAGCAAAATATGTCGCGGTCAAATAATTGAACAACAAGTGTGTCGACGACGGATACGGTGACAGCCCGCAATTTTTAACGGCTTACTCCCCGCAGTGCCAGTCAGATTTGACATTAGCCCCTTCATAACATACACAGCGGTATTGGAAGAGAAATTTATGACAATTCAGCAAGCAATAAGAAAATTAGCTCAGGACTATTCAAATCGCTTACTTGCGGCGATTGATAAAAGAGCGGAGGAAATGCTTGCTGATGATGTTTCACATTATCTGATATATCGAGTGCTTGGTATTTCTTATCATGAAGGCCAGTAAATAGATTTATATCAAAACAAAGGTCGATTTTTATATAAATATGCAGGCTCTTTTCTTGAGCAGGCAACAAAGAAATGTTTTGAATACGCATTTCCAGATTCTGGAAGCATTCGCGTATTAAACACCAGAGGACAAAGACCAAAAACATTTGAAATCGACTGTTTGGTGGGGAATGACGCACTTGAAATAAAGTGGAAAGATGCAACAACTGATGGCGATCACATCACTAAAGAACACACTAGAATTCAGGTCATAGCTGATGCTGGTTATACCCCCATTCGGGTCATGTTCTACTATCCTAATCGCCAGCAAGCTATGCGTATTCAACAAACCCTTGAAACCCTCTATCAAGGCATTGGTGGGCATTATTACTACGGGGATGGTGCTTGGGCTTATGTTCAAGAAAGAACAGGCGTAGACTTAAAGGCCATTCTGGTGCAAATTGCAAATGAGCGAGTACCCAATGATGTTCAAGTCTAAAATAAACGAAGTAATACATGGTGACTGCCTCGATGTAATGAAAGAAATGACAGATCAATCAGTAGATCTGATTTATCTTGATCCCCCATTTTTTACAAACAGAAAACACAGTTTAAGCTCAAGAGACAGATCATCACACTACAGCTTCGATGATCTTTGGGCTTGTCACAAAACGTATGCCGACTTTATGTTTTCCCGCCTACTTGAGGCAAAGCGAATACTAAAAGACACTGGAACCATATTTATACATTGTGATAAGAGTGCGAATCACATTTTAAGATTAATCGGAGAGGATATTTTTGGCGAAGAAAATTTTCTTTCTGAAATCATATGGTCATACAAACGTTGGTCAAATTCTGCAAATAACCTTACGCCAAATCATCAAAATATTTTATTCTTCTCTAAAACAGGAAGTTATAAGTTCAATAAAATATTCACAGATTATTCAGAAACAACAAACATTGATCAGATACTGCAAAAGAGATCGAGAGACGAGCACAATAAATCAATTTATGCTCGCGAAGAGGATGGTAGCGTAGTTGCTTCTGATGAAAAAAAAGGTGTTCCACTGGCAGATGTTTGGGATATTCCATTTTTAAATCCAAAGGCAAAAGAACGAACAGGCTACCCCACTCAAAAGCCAATTTTGCTGCTTGACCGCATTATTGAAATAGCTACGGATGAAGGCGATATTGTTCTTGATCCTTTTTGCGGAAGTGGAACAACTCTTGTCGCATCAAAAATGAAGGGAAGAAGATATGTCGGCATTGATATTTCAATTGAAGCAATTCAGTTATCAAAATCTAGGTTGGAAACTCTCGTAAAAACAGAATCTGGGCTTCTAAACAAAGGCCGCTCTTCTTATATAAATGCTGACGAAAAGTCATTGGCAATATTAACAGGCCTTGATGTATTACCTGTTCACAGAAATACAAGTATAGATGCTATTTTAAAGCGGAACTATCTTTCTAAGCCTGTACTTATTCGAGTTCAACGTGAGCATGAAACTCTTTCAGAGGCGGCAGCTAAATTAGCATCTGCTGCGAAAAAAAAGGGGGCTTTGGTGGCTTTTCTTGTGGCTACAAACAAAACTAATGAGCTAATTGAACTTGAAACCAAGAATGGCATAGTAAAAATAATAAATTCACCAGCAATGGAAATAAATGAATTCATCGAGTGTGCAGGGGCTAATAAGTCGTTCAACTCGAACGTGCTAACGCACGCCGGTTAACTCGGCGTCGGCGAGGATATATGATTTGCCAAGTAAAACTTACTCAGAAACGTGCGGATGAAATTGAAGAGATGGCTCAATAATCTGTTAAGTTACGTAATAGCTTACTCTATGTGCCATAAACGAAAATCCCTTAATCACTAGAGGCTATAAATGAATTTTTTGCTCTATCAGTCAAGCTACGCCCACGACATTAAAGAACTCTTTACTAGTGTTTTCACCAATTCAGAAGGTCAAGCTGAGGGTGAGTCCATTGGCGAACTAGCATTTGAGCTACAAAAGAATACACATCCAAATGGTAAGCGGCCATTTCAGCACGTCTAGCCCCCGCGATTTCCACGCCCTAAACTG